>VAXG01000106.1 GCA_005883355.1 Actinomycetota bacterium
ATTTCGACGGTGAGCAACGGCGGCCTACCTCCCGGCTGTTTCGCGTCGGTGACGGGGTCTCGATCTACGAACGCAAAAGAGCCGGTTACCCGCTTCCTCCCCGGCTCACCCTCTCGCCGTCCGGATATTACAGGGGTCCCGGAAAAAGCAAAGAGCGATTTTTTCTAGTTAGTGATCTCTCCTACTAGTTGGCCGCGACTGTTCTCGAGTGGGACGACGGCGAGGTCGCTCAGGTCGAGGTCGAGTTGACGAAAAAACGCTGCGGCCGCCGGCCCGAGCGCGCGACCGTTTCCGTCCTCCGCCTTGAGCGCAACGCCGAGGCCGCCACCCGCGGCGCACAAGAGCCCTTCGGCGCCGCCTTTCGCCATCCAGCCCGGGAGCGCCTTCATCAGACGTGTGTCGCTAGCGCTCGGGCCTCGGATCAGATCGGGGTGCGCGCGCATTCCCGCGGCGACTCTGTCCCCGCCATCGAGGTCGGGAAGACGTGCGAACGCATTGGCCATCCGTGCGAGCGGCAACGCAAATGTGGGAACGCCGCAGCCGTCGATCGCCGTGCGGATCTCGCCCTCCGGAACCTGGGACGCCTCGGCGTGGATCGCGAGCATCTCCCGTTGGACGCCGTGCCCCTCGAGCCGGTAGCCCTCGCTTCGCCAGCCTTTGGCTCGACAGAGGACGAGCATCCCGGCGTGTTTCCCGGAACAGTTGTGCTTGAGACGCGACGGCGGCTGCCCCTCAGGCCCGCACTCGAGCTCGTCCTCGCTCGCCGGAGCCTTCGCGAGCAGGGCGCGCACCGCTTCGAGCTGCTCCTTGTCGGCGAGATGTGACGCCGAGGCGATCGCGAGGTCTCGTTCGTCGAGGTCGGCGCGGACCCGTGCGACCGGGATCGCCTGTAGTGGCTTCGACGATGAGCGCATGAACGCGACCAACTCGGCGTCGCCCGCCCGAGCGATCACGGTTCCGTCCTGAACCGCGACCGCGTGGACGCGATGGACCGCCTCGGTCAGTCCCCCTCGACGCACGGATACCCTGATCGGGTCGATGCGCTGGAGCCTAAAGGCCAACTCGATTGCCTGAGCTGCCGGAGATGGAGGCGTGGCGCCGCGCGCTCACGGACCCGGTGTCCGCGTTTCCGATCGTGAAGGCAGGCCCCGCGCACATCGCGACGCTAAAGACCTTCGACCCGCCGCTTTCGGCGCTCGAAGGACGGCAGCTCGAAGGGGCCGAGCGGCGCGCGAAGCGGCTGCTCTTCCCGACGACCGACGGCGAGCTGGTCGTGCTCGTGCACCTGATGACGGCCGGGCGGTTGAAGTACCTCAAGGCGGGCGAGGCAGGCCCAAAGACCCCGGCCTTTCAGCTCGTGTTCGAAGGCGGTGCGCGACTCGTGCTGACCGAGGCGGGTGCGAAGAAGCGGGCCGGCGTGTGGCTGCTCACGCCGGAGGAGGCCGACGAGGAGCTCGCCTACCTCGGGCCGGAGGCGCTCGGGCTCGGCGCCGAGCGGCTCAGTGAGATCTGCGCCGCTGAGTCGAGGCGGTTGCATTCGCTGCTTCGCGACCAGCGCGTCATCGCCGGCATCGGGCGTGCGTGGGCGAACGAGATCCTGCACCACGCACAGCTCTCGCCGTACGAGCTCACCCGCGACGTCACCCCGCAACAGGTCGAACAGCTGGCCAAAGCGATCGACACCGAGCTCGAGCGAGGGCTCGAGCTCCGCGAGCACGGCGCGAACGACAAGCGCACTTATCGCGTCCACCGCAAGCTCGGCGAGCCTTGTTACGTGTGCGGCACCCCGATCGCACAGGTCGATTTCGAAGAGCACACGATCTACTACTGCCCGGAGTGTCAGACGGGCGGGCGCATCCTCAAGGATCGGCGCCTTTCACGATTGCTGCGCTGAAGTCGGCACCCGCTCCTCGACGCGGCTGAGGAATTCCTCGAGCAGCCGAACGTAGCCCTCGGTGTCCTCGACGTGGGCCATGTGCGAGGCGCCCGGATAGATCACGGACTCTGCGCCGGAGATGCCGTCCGCGACGGTCTTGTTGATGGCCGGCGTCGCCTCGTCGTGCTCGCCCGTCACGACGAGCGTGGGCACTCGTATCTCCGGGAGCCTCTCCACGACGCTCCAGTCGCGAATGTTGCCCGTCACGTGGAACTCGCTCGGGCCGTTCATCGTGCGATAGACGACACCGTGCTCCGCGATGAACTGGAAGGAGCGGAGCACGCAGTCGGGCCACGGTTCCGTACGACACACATGGCGCTTGTAGAACTCCGTCGCCGTTTCTTCGTACTCGGGATCGTCTGTGGTGCCGGCCGCTTCGTGGCGATCGAGAACGGCCTGAACGTCCGGCGGCAGGTCCGCGCGCAGCTTGCCCGTCTCCTCGACCCACTGCGGAATGCTCGCCGGGGAGCTCGCGAGAATCAGGCTCTCCAGCCCGCGCGGCTGCGTCAGCGCGTACTCCATCGCGAGCATGCCGCCCCATGAACTCCCGAAGAGATGGATGCGGTCGAGCCCGAGCGCGCCCCGAATCACGTCGAGTTCTTCGACGAACGTCTCGACGACCCAGAGCGAATCGTCTTCAGGCAGGTCGGACTTGCCACAGCCGATCTGGTCGTAGAAGACGACTCGCCGGCCTCCCGTTTCCGCGAGTGCCTCCAACGGCTCGAGATAATCGTGTGTCGCCCCGGGGCCACCGTGCAGGAGGACGACGGGCAGCTTTCCGTCCGACTGGTCGTCGCCGACGACGCGGTACCACGTCCGGTGGCCGCGGAAGGGAACGAAGCCCTCGTTCTCGGGCACGGCGTTACGCTAACTCATCGGTCTCATGAGACGATGGAGCGTTGTCCGAATTGCTGCCGGCGCTGTACCGAGGTGACCACGACCGGGTCGAGAAGCTCCTGGCGGCCGATCCTGAGCTCGACGTCTTCGAGGCGGCAGCGTTGGGAAGGTCCGACCGCCTGCGCGACCTGCTGGACGATGATCCAACCCGCGCGAACGCGTTCGGCGACGACGGCTTTCACCCACTTGGCCTGGCCTGCTTCTTCGGCCACGCGGACGCCGCACGCCTCTTGCTCGAACGTGGCGCAGACGCGAATGCGCTCTCGCGAAACGAGCACGTTCAGACAGCCGCCATCCATGCCGCTGCCGCAGCGCAGGGAAAGGACGAGGCGACACGCTACGAACTCGTGAACCTCGCGCTCGAGCACGGTGCTGACGTGAACCTGCCTCAGGGCGGCGGCTTCCGGGCGATCGACGCTGCGCGGCAGAACGGGGACACGCGCGTCGAGCAGTTGCTGCTCGAGCACGGCGCGGAGGCTTAGCGACTACCGGCTCTCCCACGCGTCGAGCAGGCCCTCGACGTGACGTCGCTGCGCTTCGGTGAAGGGCACGCCGGCAAGCAGGCGTCGCACCTCGGCAGGGTCGTTGTTCGCAACCGCCGCCTCGAGATGCTCTCGTCCAGGCGTCGGCTGTTGCAGCTGGCGGCGCAGCCAGCGCCGGAGACTGACCTCCGCAGCCCGGCTCACTCCGGGAGCTTGACCGCCAGCGTTTCGCCCTGGATCACCACCGAACCACCGAGGGCGCGGATGACGATCACGCCGACCGCGGCGCCGAGATCGCGCAACTCCTGCCCGAGCACGACCGGTCCGGAGGCGGGAGTGACGGGTGAGATCGCCAGCGTCGGGCCGTCGACGCGCAGATCGACCTGTTCGAGCCCGCCGTGTCGGAGCGCGGCCTGGGCAAGTGCGGAGACCCCGCGCTGTGTCGCCTCGACGTCGACATGCACCTCCGCACCTTGGCCGGAAACCGCGACTCGTTCGTTCCCGAGCTGCTCGGCGGCACCACGCGCAAGCTCGAGCGTGTCGGCTGACTGGAGCGCCGGCTCGTACCGGCCATCCTCGATCCGCGCCGCGACGCCGAGCTCGTCGAGGAGCTCGGCGAGTTGGAGCGCCGCGCTGTCGATCATCTCCATGTAGCGCTGCTTGGGCTCGCCGAGATCGCCCATGCGCACGAGCGTCTGTGCGAAGCCGTGAATCGTCGCCAGCGGTGTACGCAGGTCGTGAGCGGCGAGCGAGACGAGCCGCGGGAAGCTGGCGTCTGAATCCCCCACTGAGCGGCTTGACACTAACCTGTCGTAGAGATGACGGAGTCACGCGAGCTTCTGGACGATCTCCAGGCTTCGACACCCGAGGTGCGGCTCGGCCTGTCGCGGGCCGGCGTCCAGGGCGTCGCCAAGGCGATCCGTCTCAGCTGGGGCGGCGCGGAGAAGCTCATCTCGGCCGAGATCGACTGCTTCGTCGACCTCCACCAGAGCCAGAAGGGCGTGCACATGTCGCGGTTCCCGGAGCTCTTCGAGGAGGCGATCGACGAGGTCGTGATCGGGGAGGCCTTTCTCGTCGAGGAGCTGGCCGAGCACATCGCGCGACACATCGTGGGCCGGCAGCGGGCGGGCCGCGCCGAAGTGCGGATCGCGGCCCGGTATCCGCTGGAGCGGCGAACACCGGTGACCGGTCTCGCGACACAGGAGATGATCTCGATCGTCGGGATCGCCGCGGCGAGCGAGTCGCGCGTACGTCGCATCGTCGGCGTCGAGGCGACCGGGATCAACGCCTGCCCGTGTGCGCAGGGGCTCGTGCGCGGCAAGGCGTCGGAGCGCCTGCTCGAGGCGGGCTTCGAAGAGCCCGACGTCGAACGGATCCTCGAGCTCGTCCCGATCGCGACACACAACCAGCGTGGCCGGGGCACGCTCTACGTCGGAGGTGACCGCCCCGTGAACGCCGAGCAGCTCGCCGACATCGTCGAGAACTCGATGAGCTCCCCGATCTACGAGTTGCTGAAGCGGCCGGACGAGCTGTTCGTCGTCGAGCACGCACACCTCCAACCGCGGTTCGTCGAGGACTCCGTCCGGATCTCCCTCCAGTCGACCCTCGAGCGCTACCCCGACCTGAAGGACGAGGACTTCGTGCTCGCACGCCAGCTCAACTTCGAGACGATCCATTCGCACGACGTGCTGGCAGAGCGCTACGGGACCGTCGGCGAGCTGCGCGGCGAACTACGCGATGGCGAGCCGGCAGCCCGGCACACCGAGCTCCGCGACTGGCTCGCGTCCTAACTGTCCTCAAAGGCAAGGGTCTGACCCCCAGCCTCTCGGGTCACGACCCAGGCATAGCCGTCCCTAAAGGCAAGGGTCTGACCCCGGCCTTTTCGGTCACGGCCTAGACGCTCGCCGGGCGCCTGAACCGGAAACGGTTTTCGGTGCCTGCGCGCAGGCGTGCGATGTTCGCGCGATGCAGCACGAGGACCGCCGCGGCCGCGCCGGCCGCGAAGGCGAGCACCGGCCAGGGCTCGCCCAATAGGACCGCCGCCACCGGCAAAGAGAGTGCTCCGACAATCGAGGCGAGAGAGGCGTAACGGAACACGAGGAAGACGACGATCCAGACACCTGCACCTATGCCACCGACCACCGGTGCAACGCCGAGAAATGCGCCACCGCACGTCGCCACCACCTTGCCGCCCCGCTGCCAGCGCAGGAACAACGGACGCCAGTGGCCGAGCATCGCCGCCGCCCCCGCGAGCACGCCGGCGAGATGCGAGACCGTGAGCGTCGCGACGAGCGCCGGTGCGAAACCCTTCAGCGTGTCCAGCAGCACGACGGGCAAGCCCAGGCGCCAGCCGTAGACGCGCCAGACGTTCGTGCCGCCGATGTTGCCGCTCCCGTGGCGCCGGATGTCGTCGTGCTCGACCAGCCAGGGGAGCCAGTAGCCCCACGGCATCGAGCCGAGCAGGTAGCCGGCAGCGACGAGGAGCAGAGTTGTCATTCGACGTTACTTCTGGATCTGGTACTTCGACACCCAGTCGTTGACGGTCGACCAGTCGAGGTTGTCGAAGAACGCGTCGATGTACGAGGCGCGATCGGTCTGGTAGTCGAGGAAGTACGCGTGCTCGTAGACGTCGAGCGCGATCAGCGGCGTGGCGTTCCAGATCGGGTACGTGTTCTGGGCGTCGCCCACGTAGTTGAAGAGGTGCCCCTCGTCCCAGTCGTAGGCCGTCCAGGCCCACCCCCGCCCTGCCATCCCGGTGGCTTTCAGGTCGGTGCGCCAGTCCTGCACCGAGCCGAAGTCCCGTTCGATCAGGTCGCCGATCAGACCGGTGGGGTCACCTCCCCCACCCCCAAGGTGCTCGAAGTAGATCTCGTGGTTCTTGATCCCGCCGATCGCGAAACTGAAGTCGACCTTGAGCGCACGGATGTCCGAATACACCTGGTTCGCGCTCGCGGTATCCACGGCGTCGAGCCTCCCGAGAATCTCGTTCCGCTTGTTCACGTAGCCCTGGTAGAGCTTGTAGTGGGCCTCGATGGTGGCACGCGAGATGCCGTCGAGCTCGTAGAGCTCCGGCTTCAGCTCTCGGGCGGTGATCTCCTCGAACTTGAACGCAAGCGACGTCATCTCTCCCTCTCCTCGACTAGACAGGCGCGCGGAGCATATCCTCGGTGTAGAAGCCATCGAAGGAGCCACCGATGCCATACGAAGTGCCGCCTCTTCCCTACGACTACAACGCGCTCGAGCCGCATATCGACGAGCAGACGATGCGCCTCCACCACGACAAGCACCATCAGGCCTACGTGGACAACGCGAACAAGGCGCTGGCCGGCACGGAGTGGGAGGACCGGCCCGTCGACCACGTGCTCGCGAACCTGGAGATCCTGCCGGAGGAGATCCGGACCGCCGTCCGCAACAACGCCGGCGGCCACGCCAACCACAGCCTCTTCTGGGAGATCATGAGCCCGAGCGGCGGCGGAGACCCGAGCGGCTCGCTCGCCGATGCGATCAACGACACCTTCGACAGCCTGGACGAGCTGAAGAAGCTCATGAACGACACGGGCGTGAAGCGGTTCGGCTCCGGCTGGAGCTGGCTCGTCTACGACGGCACAGGTCTCGCGGTCTACTCCACCGCGAACCAGGATTCACCGATTTCGAGCTCCGACGTGCCGCTCCTGGGCATCGACGTGTGGGAGCACGCCTACTACTTGAAGTACCAGAATCGCAGGCCGGAGTACCTCGAGACCTGGTGGAACGTCGTCAACTGGGGCGCCGTTCAGCAGAGGTTCGAGAGCACGGACAAATAGCCCGCGCTCTCACACCAGGCCTCTAGCGCTTGACCACCGGCTGCGTTCCGCTCCATGAGTCGATGTAGCCGCCGGGCATCTCGCTCGCCGGCATGTAGATCCGGATCGACCAGCGCCCGCGTGGGATCACCGAGCGGACGAACTTCATCCCCATGATCCGGCCGGACTGCTGGCCGAGCTGGAGTCGGCGCACGTTGATCCATGTCCGCGCAACCGTGAAGCGCTGCAGGAGGACAAAGCGTCCGGCGAACGACTGGCCGGCCGTCACGTAGAAGTGGAAGTAGCCCGACCGGGAGACGAACGGCAACTTGATCGTCGGCTGCACCTGAACGCCGACCGAGCTCTCGGCACCCTTCCACTGAGCCTGGTACGTCGTGTTGAGCTGAGGCGCGAGGCTGAACGAGAACGCACCGCCGCTCGTCGTCTGAAGCGTCGCCACGACTTGTTTGGTGGTCTGACCGAACGGCAGCGCCGCCAGAGTCACCGTCTCGCCGGTCCGTTTGTTGTTCACGGCGCCCGCGAGCGTCACCTGCGCCCCGAACTTCACGACGGGCGCCGAGACGGCCAGCGTCACCTGCGGCGGCGCCCCCTTGACGGTGATCGTGCCCTTCAGGCTTGGATGGAGGCCGTCATGGTAGTGGTACGTCCCGCCACTCGCGAACGCGTGGGTGTATGTCTTGCCCGGATTCAGGATCGCGGAGGCGAACGCGCCTCCGTTCGAAACGACCTGGTGATCCTTCGTGTCCGTGTTCGTCCACGTGACCGAATCGCCCTGGTTGATCGTCACGGTGGCCGGGACGAACCCCGTGCTCTTGATCTGAACCGTGCTCGTCGCCGTCGACGCGGGTGCGGCCAGCACCAGTGCAATCCCCGCCACGGCGATGGGAATGAACCTGCGCATCCTGGAACCCCCTGGTTTGATCTCTCCTTCCCTTCAGACGTACGGGCCCCGTTAGGGGTTTTTAAGCTTTCGGTATGGCTCCTGGTTGTGCAGAGGCCCCCCCGTCTGCTCCAATCCAGCAGACGTGAAATCCCGTAGAGACCCGGAGAAGATGGGCATGAGCATTGCTTTGCCTGCTGCCATGCCCCATGGCAGCAGCCGGGAAACGACCTTCGGGAGCCCGCTACACGAGCGCGGGCTGACCGACGGCGACCTGATCCGCCGCGTGGCCCGGCGGGACGCGGACGCGTTCGAGCTGCTGTATCGGCGCTACGCGCGGCCGGTCTTCGGGCTTGCGCTCCGTCGCCTCGGTGACCGGATGCGCGCAGAGGATGCCGTGCAGGAGACATTCGCGGCCATCTGGCGCTCCGCGAGGACGTACCGTCCGGAGCGCGGACCGGGTGCCCCCTGGCTCTACACCGTTGCGCGCAACGCGATCGTCGACCGGAGCAGAAACCGCAGCGAGCCGCCCGCCGAGGTTCCCGACACGGCTTCGGCCGAGCCGGGGCCGGCCGAACGCGCCGAGACCTCGTACGTCTCGTGGCGTGTGCACCGCGCCCTCGAGGGACTGGGCGGCAACGAGCGCGACGTGATCGAGCTCGCGTACTACGGAGAGCTTTCGCAGAGCGAGATCGCCGACTTCCTCGGCATCCCGCTCGGCACGGTCAAGACGCGCACCCGCGCTGGTCTTAGCCACCTAGCCGATCTGCTCGAAGGGGACCTGCAGTGAGTCGCGTACCGGACTTCGACGAGCTGGTTGGCAAGGAGGTGCCCGAGGAGGAGCGGCAGCGCCTACGGCGCGCGCACGACCTGCTCGTCCAGGCCGGGCCCCCGCCCGAGCTCTCCCCCGAGCAGGACGCCGTGCCGTGGCCGGACGAGTCCCAGCGCCAGCCTCGGAAGCCGATGCAGCACCGGGCACTCTTGCTCGCCGCCGCGCTTGCCACGGCGGCGGTGCTCGGTTTCGTGCTCGGGCAGTCCTCGGGCCCCAGCTCGAGCTCGACCGCGATCGACTCCGTGCGCGTCGTGAAGCTCGCGGGGACGAACCTCGATCGCAACGCTCGCGGGACGCTCGCGCTCGGCAAGGCCGACCAGGGCGGCAACTGGCCGATGCTTCTCCATGCGACGGGCCTGCGGCAGCTGCCGGAGGGCGGTTACTACGACCTCTACCTGACGAAGGACGGCAAGCCGGTCGTGCTCTGCGGGAGCTTCAACGTGAGGAGCGGCGAGGCGATCGTGCGCTTCAGTGCGGCGTACGACCTCAGCCACTTCGACCGAGACGGCTGGGTGATCACGCGCCAGCTGCGGAGCAACCACCAGCCGACGGAGATCGTCCTGAAGCCGACGGCTGCCTAGGGGGCGATGCGGCCGCGCTCGACGAATGCCTCGTGCGTGATCGGCATGGCACGCTCGAGAAACGATTCGGCGGCAGCCGCATACTGCTGAATCTCATACTGGGCCGCTTCGTGGTTACGCAGCGAGCAGAAGTGCATGAGGCTCCGTGGATTGCAGCTCCAGTAGTACTTCGTGTACGTGGAGAGTGGCAGCACAGCACGAGCGACCTCTTTCGCGACTCCCTGCTCGAGCATTCGCTCGTACGCCTGGAATGCGCGTGTCGCGTTTTCCTCTATCTCACTACGGGTCGACTCGCGCGTGACGTCGTCGACACGCTCAAATGAGTAGGCGCCCGGCTTGCCAACCTGAGTACGAACGTATTCCGGGACGTAGAACTCGGGCTCCATTTTCGAGTAGCGCCCGCTCCATTCGTTGTAGGAGTGGCCGGCCCGATGTCGATGGTGCTCCCGAACGACGAACAGCGGAGCTTTGACGATGAATCTGAAATAACCATGTTCAAAAGGACTTCCGTGCCCCTCTCGCATCAGGAAACGGATGAGGCCGGCGTCACGCTCGCCCAGCTCGTCCGATGCCTGGTTGAAAGAGACACGCGCACCGTTCACGACGGCAAGATCTGACGCAAGAACCCCGTCGAGGGCCACGAAGCCATGGTCAAGGACCGGAATCGAGTTCTCCGATAACACTTCGGGCATGACGGTCACGGGCGCGAGTCTAGCCGGGGTGCATGTCGGCACCTCGGGCTGGTCTTATCCCTCCTGGAAACCGGGCTTCTACCCGGCGGGCACGGACGCGAAGGCGTTCCTTCGCTTCTACGCGGGGCGCTTCTCGACCGTCGAGCTGAACACCACCGGCTACCGGCTCCCGGCCGAAGAGCAGTTCGAGCGCTGGGCCGAGCAGACGCCCGCGGGGTTCACGTTCGCACCCAAGCTCGCCGGCAACCGTCCGCGCCTGCTCGCAGAGTTCGGGCCGCGTGTGCGGGCACTCGGCGACCGGCTCGGCCCGATCCGTGTGCAGCTGATCAGCGCTCGGGACGAGGGAATGATCGAGCTGATCCTCGGGTCGCTCGATCCCGCGCTGCGCGTCGCCTTCGATCTCGCGCATCCGTCCTGGGACGGCATCGAGCCCCGCCTGGCCGCTGCGGGCGCTGTGCGCATCAACGATCTCGCCCACGAGGCGCCGTTCCGCTACGTCCGGTTCCGCGACCCGCCGTACGACGACGAGGCATTGCGTGACTGGGCCGACCGCCTTCGGGCTGTCGACGTGCCGCTGTTTGCGTACTTCCGGCACGAGGAGGCGCCGGCCGCGCCCGCTTACGCGTCACGTTTGCTCGAGCTGCTCGTTCAGTGAACGCGGCACTTCTTGTCGACGCCGGCGATGGAGTCCTGCAAGGCGTTCTGTTGGTGTTCGTAAGCGACGTCTCCGGAGCTCTTCGGGTCATAGTCGTGTAGGCCGGGGACCGTGACGCTCACGTCCGGCGTGACGCCCGGACCGATCGCAGTCAGGCGGTACTTCGCGCCGTTCCCCGGGCCGCGCGAGGTAGACGGGTAGAAGCCGTAGCAGAAAACTCCAGTCGGCCGATGAGCGAGAAAGGCGTTCTCCCGTCGCCAGCCTTTCCCGTAACGCGAGTCGAACGTGTCGACGTAGATGTTACGGCCGTAGCTGTCGAGAGGCGAGCCGACGTGCGTCGCGGAGAAGCCGTACACGGGTTGTCCGTCGTAGGTGAGTCGCCCGAACAGATGGTGGTAGCGGCCGCCGTAGACCCAGTCCGTCCATGCTTCCAGCGTCGCAATCGGTCCCGACCAGTGCGAGAGGTGAAGCTCCCACGCGCCGAGCCCACCGCGCCGCGGGCCGTCGAAGTTCGGAAGCGTCCTGCGCCAAGATTGAAGCGCCCAGTACGAGCCGTCGGACGAAGCACAGGCGGCGACCTGGAACGCCAGCTTCGGCCCGTCGTACGCACGGCACTGGTTCCTGAAGGAGGTCCAGTCCCGGCCTGAGTAATCCTTCCGGAAGCGGACTTGCGGCCGGCCCGTCGTCGGTTGCCGTGCGTCGACCGCGCCCCATGCGCGAACGTGCATGACGCGGCCGCCGACCGTATAGGTGACCAGCGCGTGACCGCTCGCGTCGACGCCGAGCCTGACGCTCTGCGCGTTCCGGTCGATGATCTCCGAGGCGTTCGCAGTCGCCGTCGACAGCAGCAGAACAGCGGCCGTCAACGGCAACAGGAGGTGGCGGCCCACTCATCAGAAATCGACGTTCAAAACCATAAGTCAGTCACTCGTTCGAGTGATCTCCGGTACCGTTTCCCACCCAGACGAGCGTGGGTCGCCTTCTACTCATCATCGCTGTCTCGGGTCTGTGTGTCGTGGCCGCGCCGACGGCGCTCGCCTCCGAACGGTTGGACGTGAACGCATCCGGCGTTCGACTCGCTGGGAACGGCGGTACGGCTCTCGTGACCTACCGGGCGAGGGGTCGTCTCGTCCACGCGCTGGTGTGGGGCGCTGTCGACGCTCGGCCACCGAGCCGCACGGACCCGCAGGTGAGGTTCCGGCTCGACTGGAGCGGCGGCTGGAAGACGAGACACCGGCTGGTGTGGAAGACGTTCCGAAACCGCTGCGCGCGCTATGACGGGCCTGCGCTCGCCTATCTCGTAACAGCCTGCAAAGCGCCCGACGGCTCGTACTGGGCGGTGCAGGCCTGGCAGCCGTATCTCCCGCACCGAGGCTACCCACCGTACGAGCCGCGCCAGACGCAATGGGAGTTCCACATTTCGCACTGGAATGGGCCGCCGGCGATCCTGGAAGTTCACACCGACTGGGCCTTCAAGGGCCAAGCGCACGACCTCTTCGGACGCCTGACATACCACGGACAGCCGGTCTACGGATTCAAGGCCGGGCGGGACGGAGCGCCGGGTGACAAGTATGGGCGTAGCCTCTACATCGACACGTACGACTCCGCATACGGTCCGGGCTGGAAGCGCGAGACGTCGATCATGTTCCGAACCGGTAGCGGCGCCTTCTGTTATAGCTTTTGGCCCACGCACGACAACACGTTGCCGGGCTATCCGAACAACCCACGTCCCGCGGGCAACGGCACGCGCTATCGCATCTCCGTCGAGGGCCCGGGAGTGACGCCGGATCTGGTCTGGGAGGGTCCAGGGCTCCACGACTTCAATCCCGCGAGCCAGGCCGACGTGGCTTACGAACGCGACATGGACTCGCTGTTCATGCAGTTCCTTGCCAACGACAAGTTCTGCCCGACGCAGCGCTAGCTCAGAAACGGGCTGTGGCGCCGAGATGGCGCTCGTATGCTCCGGTCTCCACGATCTCGGTGATCTGGGAGACCACGTGGCGAAGTTCGTCCTCGGTGTTGTAGTAGTGCGGGCCGAGCCGCAAGCCGGCGTCGGGGCGGAAGTCGCAGAGAATCCGCCGCTCGCTCAGCTCCTTGTGGACCGCTTCGAACTCCGGCGTGCGCACGGTGACGGTGCCGCCCCGGCGGTCCGCGTTGCGCGGGCTGCCGACCTCGAAGCCGGCTTCGTCGAGCAACTCGATGAGCAGCTGGGTTTGGCGGACCGAGTTGCCGCGAATGCGATCGACGCCGATCTCCTCGATCAGGTCGTAGCCCGCGGTGGCTGCATAGAGGGCAGGCACGTTGGGGGTCCCGGTGAGGAAGCGCGCGCCGCCGTCCGCGTACTCGAGCTCCGGCTCGAAGCCGAATGGGCGGGCGTGCGCCTGCCAGCCGACGAGTGTCGGCTCGAGCACCTCGGCGAGATCCGGCCGGACGTAGAGCCAGCCGTTTCCCGGGCCGCCGCACAGCCACTTGACGCTGCCGCCGACCGCGAAGTCGACGTTCAGCGCTGCAACATCGAGCGGCACGATTCCGGCGGATTGATAAGCGTCGAGGACGACGTGCGCGCCGACCTCGTGTGCGCGGTGGACGATCGCGGCGACTTCCTGGATCTCCGCCGTCTTGAAGAGAACGTGCGTGATCGGAACGAGCAGGGTGCGTTCGTCGATCGCTTCGACGATGGCGGCGTCGTCCTCCACGACCACGACGTCGAGCTCCGGCTGAGCCTGGTACAGGTAGCGGACGCTCGGAAAGTTGCCCTCTTCGTAAACGACGCGGTTGCGGTGTGGATCGACCGGCCGGAAGCAGGACACGATGATCGCCTCCGCGACCGCGACGTTCTGGTGCATGACGGTCGAGCCGGGCGGAGCCCCGATGATGCGGCCGACCTGATCCCCGACGGTCATCGGCATCTCCCACCAGCCCTCGCCCCAGGCACGGATGCCGCGTTCCTTCCACATCCGCGCGTACTCGAGCATGCGTTCCTCGGCGGCCGCAGGCATCGCGCCGAGCGAGTGGTTGATGAGGTACGTCGTGTCGCGGAGGATCGGGAACCGCTCGCGGTACTCGGTCAGCTCCATGCGGCGCAGCCTAGTCCGAAATCGCGACGACTCGTCGAACCACGTCCTGGTGTCGGACACCGTGCCGTCGAAGTCGCCGCGATGTAACGGAACACGCTCCGGCTCCCGGTTCAAACGGTTTCGCGGACGTCCAACTGGGTCATGGCCCGGTGTCGGACACCGTGACGAGGGTGTGACTTTGTTTCCACAGCTGGCGGGAGCTGACCCCGCCGGAAATGGGGGCTCAGCTTGGGCTGAGCTCGCGCTCGGCGGGGCCGACGTAGCGCGCCGAAGGACGGAACAGGCGGCCCGTCTTCTTCTGCTCGAGAATGTGCGCCGACCAACCCGCGACCCGCGAGCAGGCGAACATCGCCGGCGCGAGGGGCGGCGGGATCTCGGCGATGTCGAGAACAACGGCGGAGTAGTACTCGACGTTCGTAGCGAGAACACGGTCGGGAGAGCGCTTCTGAAGCGCCGCGAGCGCCGCGCCCTCGAGCTCCTCGGCCACCTCCACGTACGGTGACCCGAGCTCCTTCGCCGTTCGCTTCAGGATTCGTGAGCGCGGATCCTCCGCGCGGTAGACGCGATGGCCGAAACCCATGATGCGCTTCCCCTGAGCGAGCGCCTCCTCTACCCACTGCGCCGCATCGCCGGTCTGCTTGACCTCGTCGAGCATCGGCTTCACGTACGCAGGAGCGCCGCCGTGCAACGGGCCCGACAGCGCACCGACGGCTGAAGAAAGGGCGGCCCCGCAATCCGCGCCGGTCGACGCGACGACACGCGCGGTGAACGTCGAAGCGTTCAAGCCGTGCTCGGCCGTGCAGATCCAATACGTGTCGATCGCCTTCACATGGCGAGGATCGGCCTCCCCGCGCCACCTGAGCAGAAACTTCTCCGCGGCCGTCTTCCCACGCGAGACGTCGTCGTCGGGAACCACGTCGGTCTTCCCGTCGGCGAGGCGCGCGGAGCGCGCGACGATCGACATCATCTGCGCCGACAGCCGCCCGAGGTCCTCACGCGCCTGTTCGTCCGAGATCTCGTTGAGCTTTCCGAGCTTCCATTCGCCGGACAATCGCGCAGTCTCCGCCTGGAGGTCCGCAGGAGCATTTCCCGTGAGACGCGCCGGCTCGTAGGGCTCCGGCTCCGGCATCTTCGAGCTCAGGTCGTTGTCGACGAGGAGACCCCAGACGTTTTCGTAGGGAACTTGCCCGACGAGCGGCTCGACGTCGACACCCCGGTACCGGAGCGACCCACCTTCGCGGTCGGGCTCCATGATCTCCGTCTCGACGGCGACGACGCCCTCGAGCCCCGGTTTGAAGTCGTTGTTGCTGCTCATGTCAGTTCCTCCAGGTCAATCGCGCGCCCCACCGACCGTTCCTTCGCGGCCGCGAGCACGAGAGCCGCTGCGGCGACATCCTGGACGGCGACACCGACTGACTTATACAGGGTGATCTGATCCGGGGAGCTGCGTCCTGGCCGCGAGCCTGAGACAAGCTCGCCGAGCTCGACGACATCACCGTGGTCGCCGTCTGCGAACTCCGGTGCACCCGCGGGAGGCGGGGCAAGCGTCGAGGCTCTCGACTCCACAGCGACCAGAGCGTCTGCGATCGTTGCGGCATCGACCTCGCCGCGGCCGGACGGATTCGCCCCGACCGAGTTGACGTGGACTCCGGGAGTCAGCCACTCGCGGCGCACGATCGGCTCGGTGGCATGCGTTGTCGCAGCGACGACGTCGGCTCCGAGCAGCGCCTGCTCCCAGGAGTCGACCGCCCGTCCGCCTATCTCGGTTGCGAGCTGCTCGGCGCGGTCGCCATCGCGGCTCGCGACCCGGATCTCGGTGAACTTACGGACGCGCTGGAGCGCCTCCCCGTGCGTGCGCGCTTGCACGCCCGCGCCGAGGATCGCGAGCACATGAGCGTCTTCGCGCGCGAGCAGGCGCGTAGCGAGCGCAGACCCTGCCGCGGTCCGCGTGGCCGTGATGTACCTGCCGTCCATGAGCGCCACCGGCATTCCGTTCTCCTCGTCGAACACGCAGATCAGCGCCTGATGCGTGTGGCGGTCCCGATTCCCGGGAAAGAGCGTGACGAGCTTGCACGCCAGTCCGGCAGAGGGCAGGTACGCAGGCATGGCGCCGAGGAGACCATCGCGCCGCGCGAATGCCGCGATCCGCGGCGGCATCGATGCCTCACCTGCGCTGAGCTCCCTGTGCGCAGCGGCGAGCGCATCGACGAGCTCGTCGAGGTCGAGCAGCTCGCGCACCTCCGCTTCCGAGAGAACGATCACGACAGGCGCTTTAGGAGACCGAGAGCCTGCTGGTTCCAGGGGACGCGATGCGTGACTCCCGCTCCGCCCACTCGCCCGCGGTTCGCGAGGTACCAGTCGTATGTCTCGATCAACGCGTCGCGGTTGGACAATCGTGGCTGCCAGCCGAGCAACCGCTGCGCCTTCGTCACGTCGACGAAGGAATCCTTGTGCGCCGTCTTGTAGTGCCATTCCGCGAGCGGCGAGACGCGCAGCAGCTCGAGGCCGCGCAGCGCGATCTCGGCCGGCTTCACCGGGACGGGCTGTAGCCGCGACGACGAGTCCGCGTGGTCGATCAGCGCCTGCAAGTCGGAGCGCACGGTGCCGAAGTCGGTGGCACCGACGTTGAACGTCTCACGCTCAGCTTTCGGCTCGTCTCCGGCTCGCATGATCGCGTCGACGAGATCGTCGACCGCGAGCAGCTGGTAGCGGTTGTCGCCCTTCCCGAGCGTGTAGATCCTGCGCCCCTCGCGGATCCAATCGAAGAGGATCTCGAACACGCCCAGGCGCTCCGGGCCGATGAAAGTCTTGGGGCGCACGATCGTCGTCTCGACCGCGGCAACCCGGCAGAGCCCCTCCGCGTCGATCTTCGACTCGCCGTACGACCCCACCCCGACGAGCGGATCGTCCTCCTCGATCGGATGCTTCTCCGGCACGCCGTAGACCGCCGTCGACGAGATGAAAACCACGCGGCGTACACCGGCGTCGTCCGCGGCGCGAAGCACGTTCTCGGTGCCGCCGACGTTGACGGAGCGGATCGATTCGCGAGACGCCTGGATCGGCAGGGCCGCGGCTGCGTGCACGACCACGTCGGCCCCGTCCACGAGCTCGCGGACGCTTTCGCGATCGCGAATGTCCCCGCGCAGCTCCTCGACGGTACGTTCGAGCTCGGCGTCGTCCAGCGGAACGACGTCGAGGGTGCGCACGTCGTGACCGTCGGCAAGCAGCCGTCGAGCGAGGTGCAGGCCGAGAAAGCCCGCGCCACCGGATATGGACCAGAGCATCTAGCGCTGAACGCTACTCGCCGCAGGCGGCGTGGGCGCCGGCTGAACCGGCGGCTTCGCGTCCACGAGGACCGCGGCTGCGAGCAACACCGCCATCCCGACCATGCTCTCGCCGAGCAAGCTCCCGCGGAGACGCGGAAGCACGCGCTCGTTCCCGCGCGCGACGGCAGGTACGGCGAACCGGTTGTGCAAGCCACCCCAGGCGAGCGCAAGCGAGACGAGCCCGATCTTGACGAGCAGGACCTTGCCGTAGCCGGTCGTCCAGAGATCGTTCAGTTGGGGAAGGCGAAGGATGGCGAGGTAGATGCCGGCGAGAAGCAAGACGCCCACGCACACGGTCGCAAGCCGGGAGAAGGCGAGGAACGCGTCGCGCCTCAGTTCGGGCATGAGCGGCCAGACGACGAGCACGAGTTGGATCAGCCCACCGATCCAGAGACAGGCGGCCGAGAGGTGAGCCCAGTCGGCGAGCTGGGACTTCCACGACGCACCGGCGTCGACGGCGGAATGCCCGGAGAGCGAAAGCCCGGACGCAAAAGCGAGCGCAAGGCCGAAGGCCGGCCAGAGCAGCACCGTGCGGTCGGTCAGCCAGGCCAGGAAGATGAGTGCCGCAACGAGCGCGAAGCCCAGCGTCATCGCGATGAATGCATCGCCGAACCGCGATCGGGCAAGCGGCGCGAGATCGCCGTATAAGAGACGACCGAACGGCAGCTGCAATGCGTCCTCTGCCCGGAGGAGGAACGCAGCGATGCCGATGTCGATCGCCGCGAGAACGCCGATCCCGACGGTCGCATAGAAACGCTTCTCGGCACGCGGCGTCAGCGGACGCCCCCCCAGGACGAGCAACCGGAAGCCCAAGCCGCCGACGACGAGCGCCAGTGAGACGAAGTACAGCCAACGCACGACGTGCTCGCTACGGGTGGGCCCGGACGCGCCGAATGCTTCCGTCGGCAGCGGCGCTGTCGCTCGCACCCCGAACGTGAAGACGCCCGAGACCACATGACCGTCGCTCGAGAGCGCGTGCCAGCGCACGGTGTAGGGACCTCTCGCCAACCGCGGCACCGATGCCCTGAGCATCAAGCCGTCGCTCCAGATCCGCTTCAGTGGGACAGCTCTCTTGGCGGAGAAGAGCTGGATGGAGCCGGGCAGCATCTTGACGTACTGGTCGAACCTCAACGTCACGGACCCAGGCGAGGACGCGAGCCGCTCCCGAAAGCCTGGCGAGGTGTGCTCGAGCGTCGCATGCGCAAACGCCTGTGCAGGGAAGACCAGCGCCAACGTCGCGGCAGTCAAGACGAGCCGCTTCATCGATGGGGTGTCCCGGCGAGCTCGGAGATGTGGCCGAAAACCGGCGCGACGTCGCGATCGCAGTAGAGCATGACCGCCGCGACGACGAAGGTCAGCGCGAAGCCTGTGGCGGCCACCTGCGAGCGCGGCTTGATGGCCCGCGCAAGGGGAAAGATCGCGGCGACGACCATCGTCCAGCCCATCAGGTGGTGAAGGAACGACGAGCGCTGGAAGAACCACGCGTTCTGCTCGTGCACCAGCAACGCGCTCCCTGAAACGAGGAAACCCGCCGTCACGGCCAGCCGCCACCACTGACTCTGGAGCTTGCCGCGCACCAGCCCGAGCTCCGCGGCACCCGCGATCATCAACATCTGGGCCCAGGCCCCGTGCGCGATCATGTGGATGGCCGAGTTCGTGTAGAAGGTCATCACCGGCCACATCAGGACGCCCAGTGCGAACGCGAGCCCGGGCCAGAGGTAAGCCCGCCACGCACGCCGACGCCACACCTCTGTTCCGACGATTGCCTCGCCGAGCAGGCAGAGGCCGAGCAAGAGGAAACCCGTCGCGAACAGCCAGTGAACGTGCTCACTTGGCGGCTGCATGTTCCTCCTCCAGATCCTCGAGGAGCCCGGGTACGACGACGAAGTGGAAGAACAGCCCGACGGCGATCACGAGCAGCGGCGGCTCGACGAACAGCCACCAGAAGTCCTGCCCCCGCGGATGGAGCAAGGTGATTCGGTACGGCTGTACGAGCGCCCAGCCGATCCCGGCGAGCGCAGTCGCCGGCCCGAGCGTAGAGATGATCCGCGCACGCGTGGCGGCTCGTTGTAGAGGCGCTTTTAGTTCGCTGACGAGTTCTGCGTTCACGACGTCCTCCTCCCGTAGTCGAGGTCAGTGCACGGGGCTCCACGGACGCCGACGGCGCCGCAGAGCTAGGCCGGCGCGGGAGGAGGTCTGACTTCGAACGCGAGCCCGAACAGGCTGCGTGGAGTGACGAGCTCGCCGACAGTCGGATGAGGCGCGGGAACGCTTCCGCCCAGAAGACGCGACACGCGCGCGACCGTGTCGCGTGCATAGCTCTCGTAGTCGGAAAGCCAGTTCTCGACTGCGCGGTAGACAAGGGCGACCACGACCGAGAGAACCGCGAAGACGGGAAGTGCGGCGGTGTGCAGCCAGGGCGCCAACAGCGGCCAGCGGCCGGTGGAGATGCCCTCGCCATCGACCTGCACGAGGTAGATCAGCGAGGTGACGAGGAATGAGCCGAGCCAGAGCCGCGGAGAGAGCTCGATCCGCACGCGCGGCGCGGACCGCGCGAACGGCGATCCGTTCGCAGCGAGCAGACGGCGTGCGGCCTGCGCCACCGTGCGAGCCTTGACGAAGCGCCAGGCGATGCGCGCCAGCATCAACGCGACCGCGACCTTCACGACCGCGAGCAGGATCGGGTAGTACTGCGCGCCCGAATACGGCGCCTCGACGTGACGCCCGAAGTCGAGCCGCTGTGCCAGGCTACGGCCGCTGAGCTCCGCGACGAGCGCAAGCAGCAGGAGCGCGAGTCGCGCGAGACCACGCTGGTGTCGCCGGGCACGCTCCATCCCCACCGATAGTGTGCGCTTCCCGACGCTCTCAGCGCAACTGAGCCAGGAACCGCGCGGTTACGCGACTACGGTCAACATCCACTCGTCGCTGCAGCGATCCTCGAAAGCCACGAGGAAGATCCGCTGATAATGGCCGAGGCAGAGCGACCCGTCGCTGAAGGGGATTTGCTCGGTCCGGGGGCCGAGGAGCATCGAAACGAGCCGCGCCCGCTCTTCGGCCTCGAGCGGGACGAGTCGCTCGAGCAGGCCCTCGAGATCCGAGAAGAAGCCTGTCTCGCGTTCCTGGACACGGATCAGCGAAGGGTCGCCGTTCGGCGAGACGAACGCGATGCCACTGCCTCCGGTCGACGCCACCTCGCGCCGCACGTCGTTCGTGATGTCGAGCACGGTCAGGTTCGGCAGCGCAGCCGCGATCGAGACGGGGATCTCGACGGACGTCATGCGGACGCAACCTCTCGGGGCAGCCGGAAGTGCACGTCCTCCCGCGCGACTGTCACCTCGACCACCTCGCCGTGCCCCCGCGCGGCGAGCCGCTCGATGGTGGCGTCCACGAGCTCGCCCGGCGTCGACGCACCCGCTGTCAGGCCGATCACGTCGTGCCGCGAGATCAGATCTTCGGCAAGCGGGCTCTCTCCGTCGATGAGCTCCGCCTCCGCCCCGGCAATACGCGCAACCTCCACGAGGCGCTGCGCATTCGAACTCGTCTGTGAGCCGATCACGAGGATGAGCGTCGCCTCCTCGGCGAGCCGTTTGACGGCGTCCTGGCGGTTCTGGGTGGCATAACAGATGTCGTCCGCGCCTGGACGCGTGAGCGTACCGAAGCGCTGCTCGAGGGCGTCCACGGTCGCGCGCACGTCGTCGAGCGAGAGCGTCGTCTGGCTGATGACGGCGACTGGCCTACCGTCCGACTCGAGCTGTGCAGCTTCGTCCGGCGACTCGACGACGACTGTCGAGTCCGGGCGCTCGCCGCGCGTGCCGATGACCTCGACGTGGTCGGCGTGGCCGACGAGCGCCACGAGATGACCCGTGTCGGCGTAGCGACGCGCCTCCGCATGCACCTTGGAGACGAGCGGACAGACGGCGTCCACGACACGAAGTCCGCGCTTCTCGCAGTTCTCGCGCACGGCGGGCGCAACCCCGTGCGCGGAGAGGACGCAGATCTCACCGGCCGGGATCTCGTCCTCGTCGTCGACGAAGACGGCGCCCAGGTTCTCGAGACGACGCACGACATGGTCGTTGTGCACGATCTGGTGTCGCACGTAGATCGGCGGGCCGTGCTCGGCGAGCAGGCGCTCGACGATCTCGATCGCGCGATCGACTCCCGCGCAAAAGGATCTCGGTGCCGCAAGCAGGACGCGTTTGCTCACGGGCCGACTCCCGGCCCGTGAGCGAGGGAAGGGGCAACGGGGGAAACCGTGCGGTTTCCCCTCTTGTTCTCCTCAGCCCACGCGGCGATCTCAGCGGCGCGGGGGCTGAGGCGATCCCTAAAGAAGGGAGCTCGTGAGGGAAACATGGTTTCCCTCACGGGAGCGAGCCGAAGGCGAGCGACGCTCACGCGATCGCCTCGAGCCCTTTGAGCGCCCGCCGCGCTCCGACAGCGGCACGGAATGTCACCACCGGTTGCCGCGCGAAGCCGCGCAGGAACCCCAGATAGTCGACCTCGCCGTCCGCGGTCGCGCCCTCGGCAACTCCGCCCAAGCGATGCGTCGGCGTGTCGCTGATCGCGCGCAGGCAGCCGACGAGGCGGCCGCTTCGCGCGAGTGCGCCCGATTCCATGTCCACTGCGTCGGCCCCGGTGCGAGCGTGGAGCCGCGCGCGCTCGTCCGGGTCGTCGACGATCCGGGTTGCGCCGAGAATCGTTCCGGTCCGCGCAGGTGACGCTCCGAGCGGACCGCCCTCCCAAAGGACGGCTCCCGATTCGTCGACCACGCGCGTCGCGTCGATGACGGTGCCGACCGGCAGCGCGCCGGAAAGCGCGCCGGCGATGCCGAACGAGACCAGTCGCCCCTCAGGCACGCCCTTCGACGCGCCGAGCCCCACCACCGCCGTTCGTCCCAACCGTCGCGCGATTCGCTCCTCGACGGTCATGGCGCACGCAAACGTCAGCCCGTCAGCGTCCAAGCCATGCTCCTTGCGCTCTCCTTGACCGAGCCGGCGGCCTCGTACGCGGCCGAAGGCTCGAAACCGGAATGGATCGCACAGTGCTCACAGCGAGGATCGTTCCCGGGTCCGTACTCCTCCCACTCCATGCCCTCGAGGAGCGCGTCGTAGGTCGGGAAGATCCCGTCGGTGAGCAGGTAGCACGGCCCTTTCCAGCCGTACGGATTACGAGTGATCGAGCCCCACGGCGCGCACTTGAGCTTCCGCTCGCCCGTGAGGAACTCCTGGTAGATCGGAGTCGCGAGCCAGCGATAGCTGCGCTGGCGCGCCACCTTGCGGATGATCCGGAACTTCTCTTCGTGCTCGGCGCGAGTCATCGTCAGCGCCGGGTCGATCTGGGAGTACTGGTAGCCGGGGGCAATCAGCATCCCGTCGATCCCGACTTCGTTCGTGAGGTAGCCCATCATCTCGAGCACGTCGTCGACTTTGGTCTCCTTGAAGATCGTGGTGTTGGTCGTGACGCGGAAGCCGGCCTCGCGCGCCTTTCTGATCGCGTCGACGGCAACGTCCCACAGGCCCGGGTAGTCGCAGATGTAGTCGTGAATCTCGCGCATGCCGTCGAGATGGACGACGAACGTCATGCGGTAGCTTGGCTTGAAGACGTCGAGGTACTGCTCGAGGCGCAGCGCGTTCGTGCAGAGATCGATGTTCTTACCGAGGTCGAGCATGCCGGCCACCACGTCCTCGATGCCCTTGTAGACGAGCGGCTCGCCTCCGCAGATCGAGACCACCGGGGCGGGGCACTGTGCACCTGCGTCGATGCACTCCTCGACGGCCAGCCTCGCCTTGTTCGACTCGTACTCGCGGATCTTCCCGCAGCCGATGCACGCGATATTGCAGGCGAGCGTCGGCTCGAGCATGAGGACGAGCGGGTAGCGCTCCCCCTTGCGCTGCTGAGTGGCGACGTACTTGCCGATCTGGACGGTTGAGCGAAGGGGGAACTTCATCCGTTGAGCCTTTCTCTCAGGCGCCCGAGGGCGAGGAGCGGGAACGTCAGGCGGTACAGGTGATAGCGGATCATGAAATCGAGGGGAAAGCCAGTACCCGTGTAGTGCTGCTCGTCCCAGTCGCCGTCCGGGCGCTGAGACTGGCAAAGATACTCGGCCGTACGCCGCGTAGACAAGCCCTTGGCGGCCCCGCCCGAGATATAGGCGAGGAGCGCCCAGGCCGTCTGCGACGGGGTCGCGGCACCGCGGCCGCGGGCCGCCGCGTCCCGGTAGGAGAGGATGTCCTCACCGAAGGCACCACTTGGTTGCTGGACCGAGTCGAGC
The DNA here is from genome assembly GCA_005883355.1 of Actinomycetota bacterium. Lineage (GTDB taxonomy): Bacteria > Actinomycetota > Thermoleophilia > Gaiellales > Gaiellaceae > 3-1-20CM-4-69-9. Next base: position 23,430 of record VAXG01000106.1, read on the forward strand.
CACGCCAGTGCCCGGCGGATCGCCGGATGGTCGGCCGGAAGCCCGCAGGCCTCGAGAGCCGGGACCGCGGCGCCCGTGCCATAGAGGTGATTCACGCCCCAGCGGCCGAACCATGACCCGTCGGTTTCCTGTTCGGCGAGCAGCCAATCGAGGCCGGAGGCAAGCGAAGACCCGTACCCATCCTCGTGCCCGAACGCCTCGAGCGCGTGGGCGGTCACGTCGGCACTCGGCTCGTCGGTGACCTTGCCGAAATCGCAGATCGGGAGCCTGTAGAGCCACAACGCCTCGTTGTCCGCGTCGAATGCCCCCCAGCCGCCACTACGTGACTGCAGGCCGACCATCCAGTCGAGCCCACGCCGCACGGCGTCGTCGCCCAGGTCGAGCTCGCGGAGCGCCAGGGCGACCACGGCGGTGTCGTCGACGTCCGGGTAGAGGTCGTTGTCGAACTCGAACGACCACCCTCCGGGGGCGAGGCCGGGCCTGCGAATCGCCCAGTCCCCACGGACGGTCACCTCCTCGCCGAGCAGCCACGAGCCCGCCGCCTGCAGGCGCGGGTCGTCGGCCGGAACCCCGGCTGCACGCAAGGCGAGCACGGCGAGCGCCGTATCCCAGATCGGGGACTGGCACGCCTCGGGACGAAGGCGATCGCCGTCGCGCACCATGAACCGCTGCCAGCCGGCGAGGCCGCGCGCAAACGTCTCGTCCTCGAAGCCGTGACCGAGCGCCGCGAGCATGATCAGGGACCACACCCACGGCGGCTGAATCCCACCCCAGGAGCCGTCGGCCTCCTGCCGCTCGCGCACCCAGTGCTCGGCGACGGCGACTGCACGCCTGCGGCGCTCCGAGAGGCGCGGCATTCCGTGCCCCGCCGTCTTACGGCCACCGATCTCGCTCAGGTCGATCGCACTCGGCCTGACGGGCTGGAGCGCCTCGACGACCGAGAGCGCGACCATCGTCTGACGGGCCCAGCACGCAAAGTCGTAGACGGACAGCGGGCCGTTCGCCGGCAGCAGGATCAGCTCGACGGGGACGTGCGCCAGCCGCCGCCAGGGCCACTGTCCGATCAAGGCGAGGAACGCACGCGTGAAGATGCGTGTGCGTGCGACACCGCCGCTCCGCCGGATGTACTGGCGCGTCGCGTCGCCGGCGTCGACACCTGCGAGCTTCAGCGCCGCGTAGGCCTCTACCGTCACGGAGAGGTCCGCCGGGCCCTCGAACCAGATCGACCAGGTCCCGTCCGCGCGGCGGCGCGTGAGCAGCTCGTTGGCGAGCAGCCGGTCGGTCTCCGCATCGCGTAGGCCCAAGAAGTGGAGTAGGACGAGGTGCTGCGCGATCATCGTCGCGTTCGACTCGAGCTCGCCCTTCCACCAACCGTCGGGATGCTGGAGCGAGAGAAGCCGCTCGGCGCCACGGTCGACGGCGGTGTCGATCCCGGTGAGCTCTTGCACGATGGTCACGCTGCAACCTTAGTTGTCAGATCGGACAACACTCGTGCTGCAACTCTTCCGGATCGAACCGCGCTCTCCATCGTCGCGGGCCAGCCGGTCGAGGTCCACGCGCCCGCGCGCGTGACGTTGGCACGTGAGGTGAGCGGGCCGGGACGCAGCGCAGCCGTTCCCGGACGAAGCGCGACGGTCGCCTGCGGCTCACGGCTGACGCGGGACCACATAAGGTCAGCCGGACCGAGACGCTCGGTGAGCTGGGCGGCGATGTGATCGACGAGCTCACGGCCGCGAATGTCCATCAGCTCGGGCACGCCGCTCGACACGACTGTGAGGTACTGCCCCTGCTCGGGCCGATGGCCGGTGAGTGCGCCGCGATCGAAAACCCAATGCGCATCGGAACCAAGCAGCGCCGCCAGCGGAACCTTGAGCAGCGGTCGGTCGAACAGAAGGTGGATGCTGACGATCGGCGACGGCTCGAGTCCCGGGTCCGGCTCGCCCAGCAGCCGCGCCGACTCGACGGGCCCTGTTGCGACGACGATCGCGTCGGCGTCGACGTCGTCGAGGTCCTCGACTCGAACGCCTGTCTCGACGCTCGCGCCGGCGCGCTCCAGCGTCTTTCGTGCGGCGTCGCCGTGCATCCAGCCGAGCGGCTTCACCGGCAGCACGAGCTCGCCGCCGCGACGGCCGGCAAGCAGCGCCGTCTGCACCGTGAAGAGGCCCATCGCCGCGCTCGCCTCCGTGGACGGGAGGTTGAGCGCGGGACGGATGAAGACGTCCCAGAACCGCTCGATCGCGAGCGGCGACTGACCCTTGCTCGACAGAAAATCGGCGAATGTCTGGTCGTCATACGCGGCGGGATCGAGGCCGCGCAGCGCAAGCAGCTGCCACAGCAACGGACGGTCACGGAGGGGCAGGTGCGCGTAACGCGCAAGGAGGATCGACCCCGGCGAGATCCGCGCCCAGCGGCGGCGCTCGTCCACGACGGGCAGGCTCAGGCGCCTGCGACGAACGGAGCCCGACTCTCCGATCCGCGCGAGGAACGCCAGGTATTCGGTGAAGCAGCCGAGCGCGATGTGCTGGCCGTTGTCGGGCGGCGGCGCCGGATCGCCGTCGCGCTCCGGCAACGTCTGCACCGCACCGCCCAACGTCGGCCGACTTTCGAACACGGCGACGTCATGTCCCGCATCGAGCAGGTCGAGCGCGGCCGCGCAGCCGGCCAGCCCCCCGCCGACGACTGCCGCCTTCATCGCCGCAGACCTGCGCCGACGATCCGCAGCTTCGTCAGCGCGGACAGTTGCGGCGGTCCGTCGAAGACGTCGAAGCCTCGCGCCTCGATCCGTTCGAGCGTGGCGCGGTAGAGCCCGGCGAACGTCGAGACGCACAACGAGCTTCGACCATCCAGCGAGCGAAGCAGCCCGAGGCCCTCCTGCAGATAGACACGGGCGCGCTCTGCCTGGAACGTCAGCAGCGCGCGCCACGCCGCCGTCGCCTTGCCCGCCGCAATGTCGTCCTCCGACACGCCGAAGGACGCGAGCTCGTCCTGCGGGAGGTAGACGCGGCCGAGCTCCCAGTCTTCTCGGACGTCGCGAATGATGTTGATCAGCTGCAGCGCGATTCCGAGCGTCTCGGCCCGCTCGACGTCGTCGGAGCCGTAGACGGCGACGCAGGCGACCCCGACCGCGCCCGCGACCTTCGTGCAGTAACCGCGCAGCTCCTCGAAGTCCGCGTATCGCGTCTGGTCGAGATCCTGCAGGCCACCGTCCACGAGCGCGTGCAGCGCGCGGTCGGGAATCGGGAAGCGGTTGCGCGCGTCGGCGAGCGCCACAGACATCGCATCGCCTCCGGGCGAGGAAAGCGCTGCGCGCACCTGCTCGAGCTGCTCCCGCTTCTCGTCCACCGGCAGCTCACCGTCCGCGACATCGTCGACGCGGCGCGCAAACGCGTAGATCGCGGCGATCGCCCGCCGCTTCTCGCGCGGCAGCACCATGATCCCGTAGGCAAAGTTGCGCGCCCGCCGGCGCGTCAGGCGTTCGACTTCCGCGTATGCCTGCGCGGCTGTCATCTTGCGAACATTGCCAGTGCGAGCCTGGTGCGCGACGGGCGCGGCCGTCCGGTGAACACATCCCAGTGCGCCGACTCGAGCGCATCGAGCGCCGCAAGGCCACCACGCGCGAAGAGCCCGACTGCCCGTCCCATCCGGCCGCCGATCCACTCCTGGAGCAAACGGCCCGCGCCGAGCAGGCCCCGCGCCCGCGCCGCCTCGTAGCGGAGCAACTCGAGCAGCTCGGGGCTTGGACGGTCGAGCACGGTTACGCCGAACGTGCGCCGGTCCTCGAATGGCAGGTACACACGGCCGAGCTCGAGATCGCGCGGCACGTCCTGCAGGAAGTTGACGAGCTGGAGCCCGGTGCAGACGTCGTCGCTCGCAGCGACTAGCTCGGGCTCGCCGTCGAGGCGCAGCAGCCCGAGCACCAGGCGCCCGACCGGGTCGGCGGAGTGGCGGCAGTACTCCTTCAGATCGTCCCAGGTCCCGTACCCCGCGATGCTCTGGTCCATCCGGTTCGCCTCGATCAGCCGCTCGAACGGCTCTCTCGGCAGCGAGAACTCGTGGATGGTCGGTGCGAGGGCGCGCATGACCGGCCACGATGGCTCTCCGGAGTAGCAGGCGGCGAGCTCGTGCTCGAGCTCGTCGAGCGCGGCCGGCCGATCTCCCTCGAGCTCGTCGCCGAGGATGTCGACGAGGCGGGCGAAGCCGTAGACGGCGCGCAGGTGCGGCCGCAGGCGGCGCGGGAAGAGCACTGAGGCAACGGGGAAGTTCTCCGTCCTCGCGCGGCGGGCTACGACGGCGACATCCATCCGCACAAGACTCACCTGCCCGGCCCTGCTGGTCAACCGGCCGGTTTGCCACCGATGGCCGTAAGGTGCTTCAATCGAGTAGCGCTGGTCTGCCTTGACCCTGCCGCAGGCGCTTCATGAAGCCATTTTCAGGAGGGGGCTTGACCGACGACCGGGGGAACATAGAGGGAGACGGGCTGCGCAAGCACCCTGTGCTGGGCGTGGAGCAAGTCGGCGACGCCTACGTCGTCCGCCTGGGCGGGGAGCTCGATCTGTACAACGCGGCCCAGGTCCGTGCTGCGCTCGTGGAGGCCTGTGCCCAGGCCCCCGAGCGGATCGTCGTCGACCTCGGCGAGGTCGAGTTCCTCGACTCGACCGCGCTCGGCGTGCTGATCGAGGCGCGGACGAAGCTCGACAACCGAGGCGGGCTCGTTCTGGCGGCGCCCCGCCTCGAGACGCGGCGCGCGCTGCAGATCTCCGGGCTCGACAAGCTCTTCGCGGTGCACGACACCGTCCCCGAAGCTCTCGGCGCGAAGGTCTAGTTACCAGCAGGCGCCGTAGACGGTGCCGGTGACATTTCTTCGCGGCGGATCAGCGTGATCGCCGCGATGAACGCGAGGACGCCGAACACGGCCAAACCCCAGAAGGCCCAGCTGTAGCCACCCGTCAAGGCGACCGGCAGCGATTTGCCGTCTAGGCGAAGCGATTTGAAGTGACTCGTGAAGATCGTCGACGCGACAGCAGTTCCCAGGGCGCCGCCGATCTGCTGTGACGTGTTGATGAGCCCGGAGGCCAATCCCGCCTCGCGCTCGACGACGCCGGCGAGCGCGGCGATCGAGACAGGGACGAACGCGAACGCTATCCCGACACCGACCATCACGTAGCCGGGCAGGAGGTTGGAGACGAAACTCCCGTGCACCGGGATCTGCGAGTACCAGATCATCGCGCCCGTGAGCAGTGCGAGGCCGATCGCGATGATCGGCCTCGGCCCGAACCTCGTCGTCAAGGCCTGCGCGACTCCCGCGGCGACGACGGCCGTGCCCGCGGTCGCGACGAACGTGACGCCGGTCTTCAGAGCCGAATAGCCGAGGACGTTCTGCACATAGAGGGTGAGCAGGAAGAAGTTGGCGAAGATCACCGAACCGAGAAGCAGACCGACGACGTTTGCGCCCGCGACCGTACGCACGCGGAAGATGTGGAACGGCATCAGCGGGTCGTGAACACGACGCTCGTTGACGAGAAATCCAACGAGCAGTGCCCCCGAAGCCACGAGCAGGAGAATCGTCCTCGCGGTCGCCCAGCCCACATCGGGCGCTCTCGAGATGGTGTAGACGAGCAAGGCCAGGCCCCCGCTGACGAGGACCGCGCCGAGGGCGTCGTAGCTCCGCTCGGCGCCTTCGCGCTTGCTTTCGGGGACAATGCGAGGCGTCAAGGCGAGCACCAGCGCACCGACCGGCACGTTGACGAAGAAGATCCATTCCCAGCCCAGGTACTTCGTCAGCACGCCGCCGGCGAGCACGCCCACAGCCGCGCCGCTGCCGCCTAGTGCGCCCCAGATTCCCAGGGCCTTGTTTCGCTCCGCGCCCTCCTCGAAGCTCGTCATGACGATCGAGAGCGCGGCAGGCGTGATGATGGCGCCGCCGAGTCCCTGCACCGCTCGAGCCACGATCAGCATCCCCTCGGATGAAGCGAGCCCGCAGACGAGCGAGGCGATCGAGAACAACGCCACGCCGACCATGAACACCCGTCGCCGGCCGAGCAGATCCGCGGCGCGCCCGGCCAGAAGGAGGAAGCCGCCGAAGGCGATCGAGTACGCCGTGATGACCCACTGCAGGTTCTCGCGCGAGAAATGAAGGGCGCGGCTGATCGACGGGAGCGCGACGTTGACGATCGAGACGTCGAGGATGGTCATGAAAAACGCCGTCGCGACGACGGCGAGGATCCTCCAGCGGTGCGGGTTCGACGGCATGACCGCTTAGGTTAATGGTCGAGCCCGAGATCCCAAAGGGAGTGACGTCCCGAACTGCAAGGGCCTGACCCCAGCTCTTAGAGTCTCGTCCCGAACTGCAAGGGTCTGACCCCAGCTCTTCGGGTCAGGTCGCGTTCCAAACGACGAGGCTGCGGGCGGCCGCGTTGATGGCCGCCCGCAGTCGCTTGGCGCGAGCTCAGATCTTGCCGAGCTTGCGCCATTTCGCGTAGATGTCCTTGAAGTCATGGTCCGCGGCGCTGACCGCGTCGGCAGCGCTCATCTTGCCCTGCGAGACCTGGGCGAACATCTTCGGGATCAGGAACTTGCCGAACACTTCGGAGAACGCTGCGTTCGTGTAGCCCGGATAGCCGGGGTTGACCGTGTACTTCTGAGCGATCGTCGTGAGGACCTGGTACTTGCCGCGCGGCTTGTGCGGGTCGGCCGCGGCAAGCTTCTGGATCTTCTTGAACGGGAGGGCTCCCGGGAAAGTCGGGAAGTTGTAGAACTTCGACGCCAGGAACGCGTCCTTGTAGTTGATCTCGAGGTCGGCCATGAACTGCTTCGCGGCCGGAATGTTCTGTGCGAACTTCCAGATCGAGTACGACCCCATCACGTGCTCGAGCCCGAGTCGCTGCGTCGGGCCCTTCGGGATCGGATAGATGTAGAGCTGATCCGCGAACGGCAGGCCGAGATCCTCCGGCGTCCGGGTCGCCGAAATCGCGTTGAGGATCATGGAGCCCTTGCCCGAGTAGATGAAGTTGTTGTTCGAGGCCGGCGTCCAGCCGAAGATCTCGTCGGTCTCACCGCTTTGGAAGATGTCGGCCATGAACTTCACGGCCTCGATCGTGTGCTTCGACTTGATCGTGACGCGGTGCTTCGCATCCTGGACGTACGCGCCGAAGCACATCATGAAGGCGATCAGCGCCATGTTCGAGTCGAGCTCGGCCGACTGGCCGATCCCGATCGGATGGCCGGCAGCCTTCAGCTTCGGCGCCGCCTTGCGCACGTTCTCCCACGTCGAGGGTGCGATTCCGACGCCGTTCCAGTAGTCGTGGCGCCAGACCACCGGGTCCGGGACGTAGTTGTCCGCGAAGGCGAACCACTTTTTCGTCTTCGGGTTGTATGTCGCCCGCTTGCCGAGGCCTCCGATCTTGCCAACCTTGCGCTGAACCTCCTGGACGATCTCGACGTGGTTGATGACCTGGTCCTCGAACTGCGCCTGGGGCGAGAGGTTGAAGAAGAGGTCGTGACCCGAGCCGGCGGCGGCTTCGGCGGCCGCACGCGCAGGCAACAGCGTGTTGAGGATGAGGTCGACCTTGACCTGGACGTCGTTCTTCTGCCCCCAGTTCTTCGACCACACGTCTGTGAACCACTTGTCGTAGGCAGGAACGAAGTGCGCCCACTGGATGATCGTCAGGTCGCCCTTGAGCCAGCGGCCCTTGAAGCGAAGCGGCCCGTAGAACGCCTGCCCGAAGCCCGAGCCCGCAACGCCGATCGACACGCCGGCCACTCCGGCCCGGCGGATCAACTCGCGACGGTCATACCTCCCTTCGCGCCGACTGGGATCGTCTGAGCTTGCCACTACCCCTCCTTTCTCGGCCCTACCGGAATGCACCCCCGGTGAAGCCTGCGATGAACCGGTCGAGGAACGTGTTGTAGAGGAGCGCGAGCGGAATGCTCGGGATGAGCGAGGCGACCATGATCGCTCCCCATTGCGGCAGGTCGCCGCGGATCAGATCCGTGTAGACACCGGTCGAGAGCGTGCGATGAGCCGACGCGGAGATGAACGTGAACGCGTACACGAATTCGTTCACGACGAGCGAGAAAGAAAAGATCACGACAGTCAAGATGCCCGGAACGGAGATGGGAAAAACGATGCGGACCAGCGTCCCGAGACGTGACGCGCCGTCGATCAGAGCGGCATCCTCGAGCTCCCGCGGAATCGTCTTGAAGAACCCCATCAAGAGCCACGTTGCGAACGGGACGGTGAACGAGGGATACACCAAGACGAGCGACCAGATCGAGCCCCGCAGGTGGAAGTGCAGGAGGCTGCTCGTCTGCCTGTCCAGTTGAGTGATCACCGAGAACAGCGGCAGAAAAAGAAGCGTGGGCGGCACGAGGTACGTCAGGAAGATGCCGACGCCGACGCTCTGGCCGAGCTTCCCCGAGAGCCGCGCGAGCGCGTAACCCGCGGGGACCGCGAGCACGAGCGTGATCAGCACGACGACGACACCGATGATCGCGGTGTTCCGCAGCCACGTCGTGTACTGCGTCTCGTTGAAGAGGAAACGCGCGTTGGAGAGCGTCGGTCCCTTGTGGAACCAGTACGGCGTATGGCTGAGATCGTAGAAGTCCCGTTGCTGTTTGAACGCGGTGATCACCATCACGTAGAACGGGAAAGCGAGCACGATCGCGAACGGGCCGACGATCAGGTACGACAGTCCTTTCTCGCGGAATCCCCGGAGCACTGCGTCCATCGCTAGGTCACCTCCGCACGGCGCGCGAAGATCAGCATCCCGATCGCGACGACGGCGAGGACCGGTAAGAGGAACAGCGAGATCGCAGCGCCCGCGCCGAGCGAGCCGGACTCGATCCCGGTCTTGTACGCCCAGGTGGTGACCATCTCGGTCGCGTTGGAAGGCGGCGGGCCGCCGTTGGTGAGGATGTAGACGACCGCCATGTCCGTCGCGGTGAAGACGATCCCGAACAGCAGGGCGACGGTCGCGATCGGCAGCTGTAACGGCAGCGAGACCGACCAGAACTTGCGGAACCCGGTTGCGCCGTCGATCGCGGCTGCGTCGTCCACCTCCTTGGGAATCGACGCCAGACCGGCGAGGAAGATCACGGTCGCGAAGGGAATGATCCGCCAGGCATGGACCGCGATCACCGAGCCCATCGCCAGCCTGGGCTGCGCGAGCCACTGCGGCGGCGAGACCGTGCTCGCAAGGTGTAGATGCTGCAGCGTCCAGTTGATGATCGAGTAGGTCGTGTCGAAGATCCAGGTCCAGCCCATGAGGCTGAGCGGCAGCGGCGCCGCCCACGGCAGGAGGATCAGGAAGCGGAGGAGCCACTTGCCGGGGAACTTCTTGAGCAGGGCATGCGCCAGCAGCCCTGCCACGACGAGCACGACGGCCTGGGAGATGACCGTGAAGAGGAACGTGTGCCAGACGGCGTCCTTGAACGCCGGGTTCGTCCATTCGTGGCGGAAGTTGCCGAGGCCGATCCACTTGCCGTGCAGCGAGCCACCGATGGCGTTGGTGAAGCTCAGATAGACCGCGAGCGCGAGTGGGCCGCCGACCAGCGCGAGGATGAAGACGACCGCCGGCGAGATGAGCACGGAAGCAAGGACGCTGGGGCGCTCGAGGACGTTCGTCCAGCGCCTCCCCCGCGGCCGTGCAGCGGCGAGTGCTTCCACCCGGCCGCGATCCTAACGTGCGAGCGTTGCGTTTGTCGGCAGCTTTTCTCAACCTGGAGCGTGCGTTAAACGGCCGCGCGGGGCAAAGCCCGCACGGCCTCTGTGCGGCGTCGCCCGGTCGACGCCTTAGTAAAGTTCGCAACGATTCGCGCATGGCCGAGATCACGCTCGACAAGCTGACGAAGGTTTACGGCGACGGGACCCGGGCGGTCTCGGAGCTGGACCTCGAGATCGGCGACGGTGAGTTCGTCGTCCTCGTCGGGCCGAGCGGCTGTGGGAAGACGAGCGCGCTCCGAATGGTCGCTGGGCTCGAGCCGATCACCGAAGGGCGCGTCGTCATCGGCGGCGAGGTCGTGAACGCGCTACCTCCGAAAGATCGCGACATCGCGATGATCTTCCAGAACTACGCGCTCTACCCGCACATGAGCGCGTTCGACAACATGGCCTTTGGCTTGAAGCTCCGCGGCATGAAGAAGGACCGCCGCGGCGAGCGGGTGAACAGTGCCGCGAAGACGCTCGGGCTCGACGCGGTGCTCCCGAAGAAGCCGCGAACGCTGTCCGGGGGCCAGCGTCAACGCGTGGCGATGGGACGAGCGATCGTGCGTGAGCCCCGTGCGTTCCTTATGGACGAGCCGCTCTCCAACCTCGACGCGAAGCTGCGGGTCGAGATGCGTGCCGAGATCGCCCGGCTCCAGCGCGAGCTCGATGTCACCACGATCTACGTCACGCACGACCAGGTCGAGGCCATGACGCTCGGCGATCGCGTTGCGATCATGCGCGACGGCCTGCTGCAGCAGGTCGCGAAGCCGCAGGAGCTCTACGATCGGCCGCGCAACCTCTTCGTGGCGGAGTTCATCGGCTCGCCGGCGATGAATCTCATCGGTGTCGACCTGAAACGCTCGAATGGCGGCTTCGTGGCGAAATTCGCGGGCTCGGACCATGCGCTCGAGGTCGACGATCGGGTACTCGGCCGCCGTCCCGGCCTCAGGCACTTCGACGGCAAGCGGATCATCCTCGGCGTCCGTCCGGAGGACATCGAGGACGCGGAGCTCGCCGGCGGTGCGCCGGAAGGCCGGCGACTGTCGGCGACGGTGGACATCCGGGAAGACATGGGCTCGGAGGTGTTCGTCCACTTCGGTGTCGCCGGCAAGGCAGTGCGCGGCGCCGACGTGAAGGCAGCCGTCGGCGAAGAGGCTGCCGAGGTGGCGCAGTTCAAGGGGAACGTCTGGGTGGCGCGGGTCGATCGTGACACCGGGGCGCAGGAACAGGAGAACGTCGAGCTCGTCGTGGACACGACACGGCTCCACTTCTTCGACCCGGAGAGCGGCGAAGCGATCTACTGAGGCGCGGAGCCTCGGTAAATCAGCACAGGACACGCAGCGTGCTGTGCGCACTCGAGGCTGACCGAGCCCAGGAGCACACCGCTCACTCCGTGACCGTGGGAGCCGACGACGAGCAAGTCAGCGTCCCGGGCGGCGTCGAGCAGCGACTTGGCAGGCCCCTCCTCGACGGCGATCGGCACGACGTCGACGGTCACGGCGTTGCCCACGACTTCGTTGACGACGTCCGTGACGAACTTCAGAGCGCCTTCGTAAAACTCGGTGACGAGCCCGGGCAAGTCGAGCGGCGTGGCGGGCCCGGCGTCCAAGGCCGGCATCGGTTCTTCGTAAGCGTGTAGCGCGATCACCTCTGCGCCACGGACGCGCGCGTCCTCGACCGCCCAGCGAAGGGCATTCTTCGATGCCTCCGAGCCGTCTATGCCGACGACGATCTTCTCCATCACGGGTGGTACTGCTGCTCGAGCGATTCGACCTTGTCGTTCCGGAAGGTCATCCAGAAGCCTGTCGAGATCGACTCGAAGAGCGGCTTCGGCAACGGGTTCTTACCGGCGACTAGCTGTGCCAGCTGCGCCACCGTGATCGGAGTGCCGTTGAGGTTCGCGCCCGTCGTCAGGACCCGGACGTGCGCGCTCGCCGGAACGATGTAGGTGTAGGCACGCGTGCTCTCGTTGACCACGTAGTTGTCGTTCGGAACATCACTCGAGCCCGTGTCCTCGAGGGCCGCTTGATTTGCAGTCTTGCCCGTGAGGAACCAGGCTGGATCGAAGCGCAACTCGAAGCTGCCGCCCTTGCTCTCGAGCGACTTGATGTACCCGTACTCGACGACTTCGCGGGGCCCGCCGACGCCGCTCTTCGCGGTGGCGGACACGGTGACGGTCTTGGTGACGGTTTTCGTGCCTCCACACCCCGCTGTGGCGAGCGGGATGGTGGCGGCAAGACCAAGCAGAAGAAGGCCCGTCTGTTTCACAGCGTCAGTCTAGGTCGCTGCCGGGCAGAGCGGAACATCGCGGTGGCCCCCGGTGGGCCACCGCGATGGACGTGCTAGGAAGCGACTTTGCGAAGCCCGAGACCGGCTGCGAGCATCGCCGCACCGATCAGGGCAAGCAGCCAAGCGCGGAACCCGGTGAACGGCAGCTGTCCAGGAGTGCTGCGCGCCGCAGCGACGCGGCTCGCCCGGACGGCGCCCTTCACGGCGTGAGCCGGCTTGGCCTGAACCGCCGGAGCGCTGACCGCGGGCTCGGATGCCGCTGAGGCTCCCGGCCCTCCCGACGGCGCTGCACTCGTGCTCGTCGAGATGGTCGTCTCGGTCGTCGTCGGCGGGATCGTTGCCGACGTGGTCGTGCCGTCGTGCGTAGTCGCGGTCTCGTTCGTGTCTCGTTCGTGGACGTCGTTTCGTTCGTCGAGGTGGTCTCGTTCGTCGTCGTCAAGCAGTGATCCTCGTTGCCCCCGGCGTTCCCATGGTCCAGGCAGTCCTGACCATTCGGGTTCGGATCGGGACGACAGTCAGTGCCAGAGTTGCCGTGCGAGCAGTCGTCGCCCGGGGACCCGGGAACCGTCGTGGTTGCACCGTTCCCGTTCCCGTTTCCGCCTCCGTTCCCGTTGCCGGGGTCGGCGAGCGCAGCTGACACGC
>VAXG01000068.1:0-11417 GCA_005883355.1 Actinomycetota bacterium
TGGGCCGAGTGGGCGGCCGATGACACCCTGCCGGTCGAGCGTCTCCCCAACTACGACAAGCTCGTGCACACCGAATGGCTTCGGCAGGTGCTCGACGGCGGTCGGCCGGAGGCCGCGCCTGCAGGCGCGTTCCTCCTCTTCCATGTCAATTTCGGCGTCCCCGAGGAGTACGAGGAAAGTCACATCCCGGGAGCGCTGTATCTCGACACCAACCGGCTCGAGAGTTCGAACGACTGGAACCGCCGTTCACCGGAGGAGCTCGAGCAAGCCTTGTGCTCGCTCGCAATCACCCGCGACACCACGGTCGTCCTCTATGGCCGCGACACCGAAGGCGACGCCAACGAGAAGTGGCCGGGACGACGGGCCGGGCAAATCGCAGCCAGCCGGGCGGCGATGATCTTGCGCTACTCCGGCGTCGACGATGTCCGCCTGCTCGACGGCGGCTACGACTGGTGGGTCCGGGCGGGCTACCCGCTCGAGACGGTCGTCCGCGAGCCCACGCCGGTCTCGTCGTTCGGTGTCCAGATTCCGTTGCGCCCGGAGGTCATCGTGGACATCGACGAAGCGAAGCAGATCCTTGCCGACCGGGAGCACGCGGCTCTGGTCAGCGTCCGGACCTGGAACGAGCACATCGGCAAGGTCAGCGGTTACAACTACATCAACCCGGCCGGCCGGATCGCCGGTGACATCTGGGGCAACTGTGGCTCAGACGCCTACCACATGCAGCACTACCGCAACGTGGACAACACGATGCGGGCCTATCCTGAGATCGCGTCCATCTGGGAGGGGGTCGGCATCACCCCGGACAAGCGGGTCGCCTTCTACTGCGGGACCGGCTGGCGTGCAAGCGAGACGTGGTTCTACGCCTACCTGATGGGTTGGCAGCAGGCCGCCGTCTACGACGGCGGCTGGTTCGAATGGAGCCAGGATCCGATCAACAACCCGATCGAGACGGGGGCGTAGGCCGAGCACGTCGACATTTGCCATCCGGCGGCCTACGCTGAAGAATCCGCAGGATGGTGCAGCGCGTCCTCGATCCAGAAGGCTCTCATCTCGCTGCGCTTCACCGCCTCACGGACTTTCGTGGACAGAACGTCCTCGAGCTGGGCTGCGGAGACGGCCGCCTCACAGTCGGTATCGCTGCCGACGCGGCGAGCGTGCTCGCGTTCGATCCTGATGCCGAAGCGGTTGACAAGGCGCGGGGGTCGCTTCCCCCAGGGCTCGCCGAACGGGTCGCCTATCGTGTCGCGGCCGGCGACGCGATCGAGGTCGAGCCGCACTCGTTCGACCTCGTGGTCTTCTCTTGGTCGTTGTGATGAGTAGAGCCGGAGGACGTCGTGAACGTCCTACGCCATATGGTCGACGCAGTGAAGATAGGCGGTGTCGTCCTCGACCTCCAGGTGATCAGACCGAACCCTCACGTCGAGGTCGGTGGGCGATTCATCTGCGAGCTTGACGGAGAGCCACTGTTCGCGAAGGCGGACGCTGCCGCGGCAGCCGTCGACGCGGCCGTGGCCGCCGGTCAGCTGATCGAGGAGGCTGTCGACGACCATGACGTTCTCAAGCACTACGGAGACGGGGCGGACCTTGTCGACGACTGGAAGCGCAGCGAACGGCGGCCGCTCGTAAAGACGACGACCGAAGTGCGAGACATTGCGCGACCGTGTTACACGCGCGAGCGCTGCCGTCTCCGGCGCCTCGTAGTGACGCCCTCCTGAGAAAGGTCGCAGGTTCAAATCCTGCCCCCTATGAGAAAGGCCTGGAAACGGCGGCTTTTTTTCGTCGTCGACGTCTGAACGTCGAGGTTTGCCATACCGGCGGAACGTCCGTGCTAGGTGTGCTGACGACTGGCGACGTTGATCTGCAAGTCAGAATCGAAAGGGACGCCTTTGCAACAGCCCGCGATTTGCTCTGCAAGCTGTATGAGCCGCTTTACCAGGAGGAGGCCGTCACGCGTTCAGCTCGAGCGGCGGTTTCAAGTTCGCCGATCGCAGCTGCACGGATAGAGGGAAAGCGAGATCTCGGGTCAGCCTCGGCGGCGTTGTTGGCGGAGGTTCGAACCTGGTCTGTTCATCGCGGCTAACGTCGGCGTATGCCTCGGTTGCGTCACTGGGCGAGGAGACTCGGGCTGGTGCTACTCGAGTTGTTCGCCGTTCTGACAATCGTCTCTCTCGTCTACAACGCCGCCACGGCGGACCGCGTCAAGCCGGCGACTGCGCTCTACGCGGGACCGTTCGTACGCGTGGACGGAAAGGCGGTGGCCTACCGACGTTGGGGGACACACGGAACGCCGATCATCTTGCTCGGCGGCTTCCTCGTGCCGAGCTCCGTCTGGGACGGGGTTGGCAAGCTACTCGGACGCGACCACCGCGTATTCGCGCTCGACCTGCCGCCGTTCGGATACACGGAGCGCAAAGGCCCGTACACGCTTCGCGGCTGGATCGAAATTGTGCGCGCCTTCGAGACGCGCTTCGGCTTGCAGCGACCGGTCCTCGTTGGCCACTCCCTTGGCGCCGCTGTAGTCGTCGCCGAAGCGCTATGGCATCGAGCGGATCTGAAGGGCATCGTTCTGATCGACGGCGATGCTATCTCGGCCCGAGGGGCACCGTCGTGGCTCGGCAAGATGCTAGTCGGGCCCTGGTTTACGAGCCTCTACCGCGTCGCGACGAGCTCCGACTGGATCTTCCGGCGCGCTCTCGCAGGCGCGTACCCGCACCATCCTTCCTTCACGCGGGAGTTCCTCGAGGAGTGGGAGCGGCCGTTCAAGCTGGAGGGAACGCTTGATGCCTTCCGGACGATGTTGCAGTACGGGATCCAGGGGTTCCAGCTGTCGCAATTGCGTACCGTGAGAGTGCCTGCGCTAGTGCTCTGGGGGACGCAGGACACGGTCGATTCGGTTCCCTCAGGACGCAAATCGGCGCGGGCGCTGCGGGCGCCGTTTCTCCCGCTTGCGGGCGCCGGGCACCTCTCCATGCTTGCCGCTCCCAATGCGATCGCACGCGAGGTCGACTCATTTGCGCGACATTGAGGGACGTCGAACGCAGAACTTTGCCCAAGGTTTTACCCACCTGAGGGAGGTGGCGGAAGCCGGAGGGCGCCAATCTTCAGCGCACGATTGGCTCCATCCGAACGACTGCAACGCTCACCGCATAAGGCGAATCGGCTCGAGGCCGCGTTACCATCGGAGGGCCATGACGTCCGCCTTCGGATCGAGTGCGGTCGCAGTTGCGGCCGCGACGCCGATGGTCGAGTAACGCTGATCGGGGCCGCGGCGGATGTGGACTGAGTCGATCATCGCTGCGGGCGCGATCGGCGCCCTCGTCTGGATCGATGGCGAGGCCGAGGCTGCGGGCTTCGCGAACCTCGAGACGCAAGAGCCGATAACGCCGCAACATCGCACGCGCGTCGGGAGCATCGACAAGACCTACGTGGCGCTCGTCGCGGTAACGATCTTCGACGACCTCGACGTGACGGCGGCCCGCTGGGTGCCGCAGCTTGACGAGCGGATCACGCTGCGCCACCTGCTCTCGCACCGCAGCGGCCTCTTCGACTACATGTGGGACGGCGAAACCTATGAGCGACTCGCATTCGGGCCGCCTGCACTCTCGGATCCGGAAGCGTTTCTGGACGCGGCGCTTCGGTATCCATTGCGCAATTTCGGCGAGGTTTCGTACTCGAGCTCGAACTATGCCGCTCTCGATTTGATCGTCGAGCGCGCAACCGGAGACTCGCTCGGCGACCTACTGCAGAAGCACGTGTTCGAGCCGTGCGGGCTCCGGCGTACGACGTTCCAGACTGGGCTCGACGTGCCGTCTGACGTCGCGCGCGGCTATGCATTGAAGGGTGGCACGTTTCCCGCCGTCGACTCACCGCGTGACGTGTCTGCGTACTGGTCCGACCGCTCGATCGCCGCCGACGTCGCCGACCTCGCGTCGTTCTTCCAGCAGCTCTTCCGCGCGCACCCAGAGATGGTCGAAGGCGGTCTAGGCGTCCGCGCGTACGACCACCCACGCGGCACGGCCTACGGCCACGGCGGCACGATGGCCGGCTACAGCGTGCAGCTCCGCGCGACGCGGGACGGTCAGCACATCGTTATCGCCGCCGCTAATTCTCACAGCATTCCAGTGATGCGCGCGATCGCCGCGACAGCGCATCACGTCTTCTAGGTGTGGTGCAGCGGTCGACAATCGGGCGTTCCTCGCGGGACGATCGATGACTCCGAATTGACCGCGGGTCGCGTATTTCCCGGCACCAACCGCCGCTACTGGGTGTACGTCCCGGCGCGGTACGCGGCTCCGGAACCAGCGTCGCTCAACGCTCTGTAGTGTCTTCCCATTCCACGTCCAGTCCGCGTCGAGGAATGGGAGGCTGTTCGCCCTTCGCCTGCGTGCGCTCGCCGACGCGCCTGCAGCTTTCGAGATGACGCTCGCCGAGGCACGGTAAAGGACGGAGGCTGAGTGGAGACAGCGGTTTGCCCCCGGCGCCGAGCGTGTCGCGTTGGTGGAAGACGGCCCGAACGGTGGTCTCGGCGGCATGGCCTCCGGGTTTTACGATGCCGGCACGAACGTGGCGTATCTCGCCGGCATGTTCGTGGAGCCAGCGTATAGGGGTGCAGGCGTAGGGCGGCGGCTAGTTGAGGGAGTCGAGGCATGGGCGCGTGAGCTTGGCGCAACGCGAATCGAGCTGGAAGTGAATCCGGAGCTCAACGCAGCGGTGAGGCTTTACGAGTGTTGCGGCTACGAGCGCACAGGCCGCAGCCGTGTCCTTCCTTCACAACCGTCAGCCACCGCTATCGAGATGTCAAAAACGCTGGCGGATAGATGATCTGATGATCGTCAGTGCAAGTGTTCAGGGTGAAAACGTTGTCGGGAACGTTGTTGTTGGCGGCCTGCGCGGGCATCGCTATGGCGGCCGCCGCTTCGGATTCCTCGTTCGGCGGTGGTGGGCGTGTCTTTGCTTTCTTTAGTTGCGACGATACGGCGAGCGGGATCGCCGCCGTGGAGCGAGGCAGACGTCAGCGATGCCACGCCCCTGAAATCGCTCCTAGTGTGCCCCGAACGGCGAGTGCCTTACCGCCGCTGACAGGCACGATGTAGAGCTGTCGACGGCTTGTCGTTGGGTGCTCCGGGTCCGAATTCCACTGGAAGAGGATCGCGTCCCCACGTGGAGACCAGGCCGCTGGAAAGATCCCGCCACCGGTGACCAGTGTCTTCCGCGCCGTTCCGGCAGGGTTCACGATCACTAGGGAATCCTGCTCGTGCTGCTGCCAGTCTGCGTTGAGGCTGCGCAGCGCGATCCATCGCCCGTCTGGTGACCACACAGGAAGGCTGTCATCGAATGGTGCGTGCGAAACGTCGTGCCGGTTGGTCCCGTCGGCCGAGCTCACGAAGATCGTTGCGTGTCCGGGGCTGATGAGACCTGCGTAGGTGAGTTGCTTTCCGTTGGGAGACCAGGTGGGATTCCCGGCGAACCCGTCGCGCGTAATCTGAGTGAAGCCTCCGCCGATGGAGTAGGTCCAGACTTCCAGATTGCCGTTGCGCGCCGAGGTGAACGCAACCCGACGACCGTCGGGTGACCAGGCAGGGTCGCCCATGATCTGGTTGGCGGGTTCTCTGAAGAGGACCTGTGGGTGGGCTCCATTCGCGGCGATCCGGTATAAGGCGCCACCGCGCCCATCGCTGGCGTTCACGTAGACGATCGACTTACCGTTGGGCGACCAGTCCGGACCTTGTTCGAATGCATCGCTCCGCGTCAGATTCCGCCGGTGGGATCCGTCTGCGTTGATGACAAAGATGTCTGCCTTGTAGTCAGTCTCGGCAGCGAAAACGATCCGACCCTGTGGACGTTTCGCGCCGCCCTCGCGGAAGCCGGTGGTCAAGACCACGAGTCCGACGCTCGTGCCGAGTACGGCAACTAGACTGAGGAGCGTTGACCTGTGCACTTCGGTCAACCTATGCCCGATCGCTCTGCGCCTTCTCTAGATCTTCGATCTGCCCGGGCAGGTCCTAGGTCCGGGAAGCAAGCCTCCTGGCTAGACCGAGCTTTGACGGAGTGCGAGCACGTTCGCGACGAAGATCTTCGTCTCGCGAATCGCGCCTCGCTTCCGGACCGACGTCGGACCCTGGTACCAGGCGGCGAGCGCTTGCCGGTTGCTGCCGAACTCGCGCAGAAGATGCCGCAGATAGACGACGCCGACGCGGATGTTCCCCGAGGCTGTCCGTGGGACTTTGCGCCGGATCAGGACCGTCTCGACGTAGCTCCACGTTCCGGGCAGGATCTGCATCACGCCCCAGGCGCCGGCCGAGGACGTGAGGTCGGTCTGGTACCCGGACTCCATCCAGGCGACGGCGCGGACGAGGCGGCGTTCGACGCCGTAATGGGCGGACCAGGAGTCGAGGAGTGTCCGCACCTGCGGCGCCGAGGTTGTCGTGTTAACGAGTACAGGCTTCACCCCCTGCGGTGCACGGCTACGGAGGGCGGCGAGCGTCCGAGTCCCCGCTACGCCGTCGATCGCGAGTCGGCGCGCCTGCTGAAAGTGACGCAGCGCGCGCGCGGTCCGGGCGTCGAAGTAGCCGCTGATCGGAACGAGCTCGCCGCGGCGGGCGAGAAGGAACTGCAGCACGGAAACGTCCCAGCCAACCAGGCCGCGGTGCATCGTTCGCTTTCCGAAAAGCGGTCGTCCGAGCGGGCCGAATGCGCTTCGCGTCGCTCGCCCCGCGTGGCCGTCGACCGAAAGTCCGACGCGCCGCTGGAAGCGCTTGATGCCGCGACGAGTCGCGGGGCCGGAGATCCCGTCGATCGGGCCGGCGTAGACGCTGTAAGCGCGGAGCGCCACCTGCAGCCCGGCCACCTGAGGATTGACGCGGGCCGCGGCAGCGGGTGCGAGCCAGGCGGAGGCTGCGACGAGTGCGAGCAGGCAAAGCAGAAGCCGTGACGTCGGACCACGACGGCCGTCGTGTGCGTTTGTTCTATCCATCACGAACCTGAATCTGGGTTTTTGCCGCATCGATAACTCATCGGCACCCGCCCGCCGAAACACGAGTCTTGAAACAGCCGGGGCCAGTGAGCTGCTGATCAGCGATGACTTTCGGAGTCGCCTGCGGTCTGAGCAGTAACACACCGACGAACCGGAAAAGGAGATGACAATGTCAGCCAAGCTGCACATCACCGAAGTGGGTCGCGTGGCCGTACCGGCGAGCGATCAGGATCGCGCACTCGAGTTCTACGTCGGCACCCTCGGGTTCGAGCTGCGGAGCGACGTGAAGTTCGCCGACGGGAAGATGCGATGGATCGAAGTCGTCCCCGCAGGAGGCTCGACCTCGATCGCGCTCACCCCGCCGATGGAGGGCGGGCCGACTGCCGTCGACACCGGCATCATCCTCTCGACCACCGACATCGATGCCGACCACGCGAGTCTGAAGGCCGCCGGCGTCGACGTGGACGCAGAGGTCGCTCGCTGGGGTGACCCCGTACCGCCGATGTTCAGGCTCCGTGACCCGGCCGGGAACTCGCTGACGATCGTCGAGCCAACCGAATAAGGCCTGGCCTCCGCCGAATCACGGGACCGCCTCTTGCGTAGCCCCGGCCTGTAGGGACAGAATCAGCCTGGGGATTGGCTTCGACCATGGAGGTGGTTATGGCTTCCCAGACGGACGACCGCCTGATGATCTCCGAACGGATCGCGCCGGGCATGTTGCCGCGCGTTCTGAACTCGTTCGACATGACGATCATCTTCGTCGCGATTGTCCTCTTCATCGTGAACGCCTCGGCGATCCAGCAGGCGCACCAGGCTGCCTACACCTACTGGATCCTCGGGTTCCTCGCCTTCTTGATTCCGGGGGCGCTCGTCACCGCCCAGCTCGGGCAGATGTTCCCGCAGGAAGGCTCGCTCTACGTCTGGACGCAGAAGGCGTTCGGCCCCTTCTGGGGCTTCTTCGCCGGCTTCTGCGCGTGGTGGCCGGGGATTCTCGTGATGGTGGCCACCGGTGACGCGGTCGTCACGATCTGGCAGTTCGTCGACAAGGGCGCTCTCTCGAAGGCGTGGCAGCAAGGGCTGGTGATCCTCGCCGTGCTCTGGTTCTCCGCCTTCGTGGCCACCCTGCGGTTACGGATGAGCCAGACGTATGCGAACTGGGCCGTCGTCTTCTACGGCGCGGGCATCTTCGTGATCGGCCTAGCCGGGATCCTCTATCTGATCGGTTCGGGGCATTCGGCGACCGGCGGCTGGGGAACGGCGAGCAACTGGAGCATCCACTCGGGCCAGTGGACCTGGTTCGGGTTCGTGATCCTCGCTCTACTCGGGATCGAGGTTCCCCTGAACATGGGCGTCGAGATCGTCAACATGCGGTCGATCAAGAAGTACTTGTTCTGGGGCTCGATCGTGGTGATGTTCGCCTACCTGTGGGCGACGCTCGGCACGATGCTGACGCTTCCGGCAGCGAAGAGCGTCGGCGCGACGACGGACATCCTGAGCGCCGTTCAGCGTGGCTTCTGGGGATCGCACGCTTTCGCGATCATCATCGGGCTCGTCTTGATCTGGTTCTTCGTCGCGAACACGATCGTCTACAACTACTCGTTCTCCCGGCTGCTCTTCGTGTCCGGACTGGAGCAGCGGATGCCGGCCCAGCTCGGCCGCGTGAACGAGAAGACGAAGGTGCCCGTCTACGCGATCCTGACCCAGACGGTCCTCTCGTCGCTGTTCGTCGTCGCGATCTTCAACCCGTGGGTCAGCGGCGACAACAACCAACGTGCGTACTGGCTCTTCCAGGCAGCAGTCACGGTGATCTGGTGCGTGTCGATGGTGCTGTTGTTCGCGGACATCTTCCTCGTCAGGCGGGCATTTCCCGCGAAGTTCGAGGAAGTACGCGTAGCTCACCCGTACGTGCTGTATGCGTCAGGGGTGATCGGGATCCTCGCGTCCGCGTTCGGCGCGTACGTGACGTTCCGCTCGCAGTGGACGACGCTGTTCACCATCGGGCACTGGCGGCTGTGGCTCGCCGTGTTGTGCGGCGTGTCGATCGCCGCTGCTCTGCTGATCTATGCGATCAGCGAGTACGTGCATCGCCGCGAAGCCCCGAGGCCGACGCTGACGCCGGCGGGGTAAGTGGAGGCGCATGAGGTCGTGAAGCAAGCGGACGAGGCGGGTCTCCGCCTCGTCCGCTTCATCTGGTGTGGAAACGACGGGACGATCCGCGCCAAGTCGAGCGCGCGGAACGGCCTCGAGGGACGAATCGCGAGCGGCATCGGGCTCACCGTCGCCATGCAGGCGATGAACGGGCTCGACCAGCTGCAGCCGGTCGACGGCATGGGACCCGTCGGCGAAGTTCGTCTCGTGCCCGACCCCGACACGTTCCGAGTGCTCCCCTATGCGCCGCGCACGGGCGCAATGCTCGTCGACCACGTCACGCTCGACGGCGCGCCTGCGCCGGTCTGCCAGCGCTCGTTCCTCAAACGGATGGAGGAGCGGCTCGGCGAACGGAACCTGCGACTCGAGGTCGCGTTCGAGAACGAGTTCTCGCTTGCGACGCGCGTCGACGGTCAATTCGTCCCAATCGACTCGGGCCTGTGCTTCTCGACCATCAGCGCGACCGCGGCGCAGGACTATCTCGACGAGCTCGCCGAGGCGCTCGACGCACAGGGAATCGTGCTCGAGCAGTACTACTCGGAGCTCGGGCACGGCCAGCACGAGATCTCCACGGGCCACGCTCCTGCGCTACGCGCGGCCGACGAGCAGATCCTCGTGCGCGAGACGATCCGTGGAGTGGCTGCGCGCCATGGGCTCGTCGCGTCCCTCGCGCCGAAGCCCTGGCCGGACAACGCGGGCAACGGCGGGCACATTCACTTCTCGCTCTGGGACGCCGATGCGAACTGGAATCGCTTCCACGACCCGAAAGCACCGGACCTGCTCTCCGGAGATGCGCGCGCGTTCATCGCCGGCGTGCTCGCTCATCTGCCGGGCCTGTGCGGCTTGACTGCCCCGAGCTTCAACTCGTACCACCGCATCGTTCCGCAGTACTGGGCGGGCGCGTTCGTGTGCTGGGGGCACGACAACCGCGAAGCGCCCGTCCGCGTGCCCTCGGTGTTCCGGGGCATGGAGGAGGCCTCGACCAATGCGGAGCTGAAGGCCGCGGATGCGAGCGCGAACCCCTACCTCGCGGTCGGAGGGCTGATCGCGGCCGGGCTGGACGGTCTCGAGCGCGGCCTGGAGCCGCCCGAGCCGGTCGAGGTCGATCCGGCGACGATCGACGAGGAGGAGCGCGATCGGCGCGGCATCGATCGCCTGCCGGCGACGCAGGAAGACGCGCTTCACGCCCTCGCGGCCGACGAGCTCCTGCTCGATGCGTTGGGCCCGACGCTCGCAGACTCCTATCTCGCCGTCCGTCGTTCGGAGTGGGCGGCCTACTCGGAAGGGGACGAGGCATTCGAGCAGCAGGGCCACTTCTCGAAGTACTGAACGCGGTCGAGCTCGTCGACCACCATGCGCACGGCATCCTGCGCGGCGAGCCGACGCTCGACGAGTTTCGCGGGCTCTTCTCGGAGAGCCCGGACCCGCGGCAGTGGCCGCACGTCGCCACCGGTCTGACGTATCGCCGTGCGATCGGGGAGCTCGCGGCGTTCTTCGACCTCGAGCCGACGGAACGTGCGGTATACGAACACCGGCTCGCGACAGATCCTGCGGAGTACGCCTCGTCCTTACTGCGTGCGACGCGAACGGAGTGGTTGCTCGTGGACGACGGGTATCCGCCGCCTGGAGAAGGCACGTCGTGGGATGAGCTCGGCGAGCTCGCGAACTGCTCCGCGCGCCCGGTGCTCCGCATAGAGCGCGTTGCCGAGGAGACCAGCCTCGACGGATTGCGCGGAGAAGTCACGGCCGCACGCGAGAACGGGTTCGTAGGCCTGAAGACGATCGCCGCCTACCGCGGCGGCCTCGACTTCGAAGCATTCGGGCCAAGTGATCCTTCGTCGCTCGGTGGACGGGTCGAAGGCGCGGCCATGCGTGACGCGGTGACGGCGGCGCTCGAGGCGAACGAGGCGGCCGGCTCCCCGTTGCCGGTGCAGGTGCATGCCGGGTTCGGCGACTCGGACCTCTTCCTGCCTCGGGTGCAGCCCGGTTATCTCAAGCCGCTGATCGAGCGCTTCCGCGACACGCCCTTCGTGCTCCTGCACTGCTATCCGTTCGTCCGCGAGGCGGGCTGGCTCGCGCACGTCTACGGAAACGTCTACTTCGACCTGTCCCTGACGATCCCGCACGTGTCCCGCCCGGCCGAGATGGTGCGACAAGCGCTCGAGCTCGCGCCAGTGTCGAAGCTCCTCTATGCGTCGGACGCGGCTCGTACGCCCGAGCTCTACTACGTCGCGGCGAAGTGGTGGCGCGAAGCGCTTGCGGAGGTGCTGACGGAGACGCTCGAACCCCGTGA
>VAXG01000068.1:11542-11947 GCA_005883355.1 Actinomycetota bacterium
GGATCGGTGAAGCTGGCGGTGCGCACTCCCCAATCACGGTCCATCGGGCCGTTGAGCAACTCGACGCCGCGCGTTACCAGCTCCGCGCTCACCGCATCCGCATCATCCACCCAGACGGTGAGCTGGAACCGCGATCCAGCCTCGCGGCTGCCGACCGTTCCGGGCTCGACCAGCTCCCGGGCGGCGGGAACCCTGAGCAAGTTGACGATGGTGTTCTCGAAACTGAACGCCGCCGAGTCCTCGTCTTCCCAGATCACCGGGAGGTCGAAGACCTCGCCGTAGAACGACTGCGACCGTCGAGGGTCCTCGACGAACAGCGTGATGGCACCGACACTCTTCAGCGACGTACTCACTCTCCGCACCTCTCTCCCGTTTGCTTGACCATGAACTGACGTAAGACTGTCG
>VAXG01000069.1 GCA_005883355.1 Actinomycetota bacterium
ATCAAGCGCTCGTTCAGCGGCGCTTCGGTGACGACTGCGAAGGATCTCGCTGATCGCGTCTCGGGCTCGCTCGTCGATGCGAAGAACCTGACGAGCAAGCTCGGACTCGCGCTCGAGATCGTCGGGCTGGCCGCCGCATTCCTGATCGCCTGCCTCTTGACCCTGGCGTCCGTGACGAAGCGCGTGCGCGAGCTCGGGACGCTGAAGGCACTGGGGTGGCCGCAACGCCTCGTCGTCCGCCAGGTCACCGGGGAAGCGCTCGTCCAGGGCGTGCTCGGCGGCATCGTCGGCGTCGCTCTCGGCATCGGCGCCGCGGCGATCATCTCGTACGTGTCGCCTTCGTTGCAGGCGACGGTCGCGCAGGCGGCGACGCAGGGTCCACGGATCATCGCGTTCGGGCAAGGGAGTGTGAGCTCCGGCTCGACGAATGTGTCCCTCGGAGCGCCTGTGAGCTTCGGATTGATCTTGCTTGCCGTCGGGCTCGCGGTAGCAGGCGGCCTCTTGTCCGGTGCGGTCGGCGGCTTGCGCGCCGCGCGCCTTCGTCCCGCCGATGCACTTCGGCACGTCGACTAGGAGGGTGGTGTCGTGATCTACGAGCTCCGGGGGGCAACGAAGAATTACGGGAACGGCGGGGGCGTAGTTCGGGCGGTACACGACGTGAACCTGAGCATCGACGAGGGCGAGCTGGTCGTCGTGGCCGGGCCGAGCGGATCGGGGAAGACGACATTGCTGCAACTCCTCGGCGCACTGGATCGTGCGAGCTCGGGCGAGGTGCTCTTCGAAGGCCGCGATCTCGCGAAGACGAGCGACTCGGACCTGACCGAGCTCCGGCTCGGGACGATCGGATTCGTGTTCCAGCAGTTCAATCTCATTCCGACGCTGACAGCCGTGCAGAACGTCGAGGTCGCGCTCGCGCCGAGCAGGCCGAGCGCGGCGGCGAGGCACGAGCGCGCGACGAGCCTGCTCGAGTCGGTGGGACTGGCGCACCGGCGGGATCATCTTCCGTCTCAACTCTCCGGCGGCGAACAGCAGCGCATCGCGATCGCGAGGGCGCTTGCAAACGCGCCGCGCGTCGTCCTGGCAGACGAGCCCACCGGGAATCTCGACACGGAGACGGGCGACGAGATCGTCGAGCTACTCGCGTCGCTGGCCAGCGAGGGCAAGCAGACCGTGATCATCGTCACGCACGATGTCGGAGTCGCGAAGCGAGCCCCGCGCGTCGTGCGGATGCGGGACGGGCAACTGCTCCAGGCTTGACCATCGGGGCGCGGAGCGTTCTAATCGTCGAGGCGGGTCTGATGGTCGAGGCTTGAGCCTGCGACGGAAGGAGAAGCGAGCGCGATGCCCGAGGAGAGAGACGTACTGGAGCGGCGGCTCAGCCGTCAAGACCTGCTGAAGCTGGCAGCCGCAACCGGCAGCGCGGGTCTGGTCGCCGGACCTGCAGGCCTGGCTCGGGCCGCGAACGCGCACCTCGCGGCTGAGAGCGGACGGTTACAGGTGCTGGATTGGGCCGGCTACGGAAACGACGGCGGCGGGTCCATGTTCGCGCAGTACGTGAAGACGCATCCAAAGAACAAGCCGCAGTTCACCTATATGGGCAACGAGGCGGACGCTCTCGCGAAGATCCACGCCGGTCTCAAGCCGGATCTCTTTCGCCCCTACGTCGGCTGGGTCAAGTACTTCGCGACCAGCGGCCTCGTCCAGCCGTGGGACCCGGCGTTGATCTCTAACCTCAAGCACCTGAACCCGTACATGGTCAAGGCCGGCCAGTACCAGGGCAAGCAGTACGGGATCCCGGACGACTGGGGCTTCGACGCAATCCTCTACCGCAGCGACAAGGTGAAGCCGAAGGCGAAGTCCTGGAGTCTCCTTTTCGACGAGCGCTACAAGGGCAAGATCGCGTGGTACGACGACATCACGATGATCCAGGCTGCCGGCCTGTACCTCGGGTTCAAGAACACGTGGAACCAGACGGACGACCAGCTCAAGCAGACCCAGAAGCTGCTCATCTCCAAGAAGCACCTCGTCCGGAAGATCTGGTCGTCCGAGACCGACCTGTGGCAGCTCTTTGGGTCCGGCGACGTCTGGATCGCCTACGCGTGGCCGAACGACTGGGTGCAGATGAAGAAGAAAGGGCTGAAGGTCGTCTACATGCGCCCGAAGGAGAAGCCGATCGCCTGGGTCGGCATGTTCATGCTGCTCAAAGGGACATCGCGGCCGAATCTCGCCCACGCTTACGTCGATGCGTGGAGCTCCGCCAAGTCGGCGAAGTGGCTCGAGGACAACTACGGCTACGGGCACGCGAACACGCTCGCGCGGCCATCGTCGAGCGACCTGCTACGCGCGCTGCAGTTGACCAACCTGCGGGCCGTTACGGAGCCGAACGCGTATATGGACCGCGACATCCCGCGCCGGGCGCTCTACGCCAAGACGTGGGAACAGGTGAAGGCCTCCTGACGGGACTGTTCTAGAGGACGACATGGCTGCGCGCCGCGAGCGGCTGCGGCTCGACTTGACGACGCCCACGCTGCTGGGTCTCCCGGTTGCGTGGCTCGTCGTCTTCTTCATCGTGCCGATCGCGATCGTGGCGGCATACAGCTTCGACGTCTACTCGCTCTTCCCCGGCAAGCACGGCTTCACGTTGGCCGCCTGGCGCGAGTTCGTTCACAGCTCGATCTATCTCAAGCTCTTCTGGAAGTCGGTGAAGATGTCGCTGACCGTCTCGGCGATCATCGTCGTCCTCGCCTATCCGCTGGCGTACTACCTGGCGCTGTCCGGCACGAAGCGGAAGTACGTCCTCCTACTCGTGCTGATCGCTCCCTTTTTGACCAGCTACCTCTTGCGGGTGCTCGCCTGGAAGGTGATCCTCGGCGACCAGGGCGTGATCAACACGTTCCTGTTCTGGACGGGGCTGCGATCGCCGGGCCATCCGATCTCGCAGCTGCTCTACAGCAGGTTCGCCGTCATGCTCGTGCTCGGCTACGTCTGGCTCCCTTTCGTCGCCCTGCCGATCTTCGTTTCGCTCGAGAGCCTCGACCGCGGTCTGCTCGAAGCCGCGAGCGACCTCGGGGCCAGCCGTCTGCAGGCGTTCCGGCGGGTGACGCTGCCGCTGTCCCTGCCCGGGATCATGGCCGCGTTCCTCTTCGTCTTCATCCCGACCCTCGGCGAGTTCGTCACGCCCTCGCTCGTCGGGGGAGCGAACGGCTACATGTACGGGAACCAGATCGTCGACCTCTTCGGAACCGGGTTCCCCGACTGGGAGACCGGCTCTGTGCTCGCGATCTTCCTCTTCGGCGTGGTGACCGTGTTGACCGTCGTCTTCACGCGGTTTCTGCAGCCCCGGCGGGTGGCAACGGACTGATGGACGTCGCGCTCTCGCGGAACGGAAGGATCGCTCTACGGGCGCTCTTCGTGCTCGTCGTCCTCTTCCTCTACCTCCCGATCGCGATCCTGCTCATCTTCTCGTTCAACAACTCCGAGCTGCCGGCGTTCCCGCTCAGCGGATTCACGCTCCACTGGTACCACCAGTTCCTCACCAACGCCGACCTGAAGGCGGCGCTGCAGACGAGCGCGATCATCGCTGCGATCTCAAGCGTCGGCGCCGTCGTGCTCGGCGTGCTGGCGTCTGTCGCGCTCACCCGTCGTCGCATCAGGGGAAGAGCGGCCGTCTCGGCATTGCTTCTGAGCCCCCTCGTGATCCCCTACGTGGTCTTCGGAATCTCCCTGCTTCTCCTCTTCCACACGATCGGGATCCCGCGCTCGATTCTCACGGTCGTGATCGGGCACATCGTCATCAGCCTCCCGTACACGATCCTCGTGCTCGTGCCGAGGCTCGAGCAGATCGACGTCTCGCTCGAGGAGGCTGCGTACGACCTCGGGGCGAGCCGACTGAGGACGTTCCGGTCGATCACGTTGCCTTTGATCGTGCCGGCGGTCGTGTCTGCGTTTCTGATCGCATTCACGACGTCGTTCGACGAGTACGCGGTTGCCTCGTTCGTCGTCGGGACGCGCACGACCTTCCCGATCTACCTGTACTCGGCGCTTCGCTTCCCGAACCAGCTGCCGCAGGTCATCGCCGTGGCAGTCGTCGTGATCACGCTTTCGCTCATCGTTGTCGTGGCCGCCGAAGTCGGGCGACGGGTCGCCGAGGAGCGTCTTGGCTCCCTCGAGAACGCCGGCTAGGCCGACACCGCGTCGCTCAGGATCGAGGCCTGCTCCGCCTGCCAGGACAGGGTGACGCGCGTGCCCGGCCCGAGCGGCGCGAGCGACTCGTCCGCTAGACGGTGGGAGACGATCCGACCGGCGTGCGTGTCGACGTGGAACTGGGTGTACATGCCCAGATAGACGACCTCGTCGATCGTTCCGGTGAGTCGAGAGCCTCCGTCCACTCCCGCGTCGCCCGACTGTCCGATCTGCACTCGCTCGGGTCGGACCGCGACACGGAGAGCGTCACCGGCCCGGTAACTGGAATCCACGGGGACGACGATTCGTTCGTCCTCGCCAAAGCGCGCCACCACGTAGGCGCCGACGCGCTCGTCGATCAGCAGATCCAGCGCGTTGAGCGAACCGATGAAGTCTGCGACGAAAGCCGTCTCGGGATGCTCGTAGATCTCGCGCGGATTGCCGATCTGCTCCACCCGGCCGCCGTTCATGACGGCGATCCGGTCGGACATCGCGAGCGCCTCTTCCTGGTCGTGCGTGACGTAAACGAAGGTCGTGCCGAGCTCAGCCTGAATCCGCTTGAGCTCGAACTGCATCTGCTTGCGGAGTTTCACGTCGAGCGCGCCGAGCGGCTCGTCGAGCAGCAGGGCCGCGGGCTTGTTGACGAGCGCCCGCGCCAGCGCGACACGCTGCTGCTGACCTCCCGAAAGCTGGCGTGTACGCCGGCGCTCCAGACCCTCGAGTTCGACGACGCGCAGCATCTCGTGCACGCGCTCGGAGTGCTCGCCCCGCGGGACGCGCTTCACCTTGAGCCCGAAGGCGACGTTGTCGTAGATCGACATGTGGGGGAAGAGCGCGTACTGCTGGAAGACCATGTTCACCTTGCGGCGATTCGCCGAGACCGAAGTCACGTCCTGGCCCTGCAAGACGATGCGACCTTCGTCCGGCACCTCGAAGCCGGCGATCATGCGAAGGGTCGTCGTCTTGCCGCACCCGCTCGGGCCGAGGAGCGAGAAGAACTCGCCCTCGCCGATCGCGACCGTCACGTCTCGCACGGCTCGGGTTTCGCCGAAACCCTTGCTGACGCCCTCGAGCGCGATCGCGACGCTGCCGTCCGCCGCCATCGTGCGAGTCTAATCCGGTGAGCAGGAGAGCCCGCGCCGCCGCTGGCGCGGGCTCTTGCGAGAGGCCGCATCTGGTCCGACCTACCTGGTAGATGCCCGTGGCAAGGTCCGCTGACGGTGTGCCCGCGAAGTTCACTCGAACGAGTTACGTGTCCCCTTACGGCACGTCCCGGTGCCAGGCACCGGTACGTAACTGTGACGCCCCGCCTCGAAGGCGCTGCTCCTCGCGGAAAGTACCGGTGCCAGGCACAGGTACGAGCCCGTCACGCATGTGTGGCTTAGTTCCGCAGGAAGGAGGGCGGTTCGAGGTCGGTAGATGCACGCCGGTGCCAGGCACGGGTACGTAACTGTGACGCCCCGCCTGGAAGGCGCTGCTCCTCGCGGAAAGGACCGGTGCCAGGCACGGGTACGAGCCCGTAACGCATGTGTGCCCTAGTTCCGCAGGAAGGAGGGCGGTTCGAGATCGTCGTCGCCTGCTGTGAGCGCGCTGACGAGACTCGGTGTCCTCGGGCCGCTGCGTCCGGTGCCGCCTAGGCCCGTCGCGATCACCGTCACCCAGACCTGGCCTGTCAGTCGGTCGTCGATCGTGGCGCCGAAGATGATCTGGGTGTCGTCGGTCGCGGTCTGCTTGATGACCTCCGCGGCTTCGTTCACCTCGAGCAGCGTCAGGTCGTCCCCGCCGGCGATCGAGAGCAGGATCCCGCGGGCACCATGGAGCTCGGTGTCGATCAGCGGCGAGCGCATTCCGTGCCCGACGAGAACCCGATGCCCATCAGCGCCGACCCTGACCCTTCCATGACCGTCCGCACGTCCGCGAAGTCGAGGTTGATCAGTCCCGGCAGCGTGATCAGGTCGCAGATGCCCTGAACGCCCTGGCGGAGGACGTCGTCGGCGATCTTGAACGCGTCGAGCATCGAGGTCGACTTGTCGAGCACCTCGAGCAGGCGGTCGTTCGGGATCACGATCGTCGTGTCGCATTCGCGGCGCAGCGCATCGACGCCGCTCTCGGCCTGGCCGCGCCGCTTCGTGCCCTCGAAC
The DNA here is from genome assembly GCA_005883355.1 of Actinomycetota bacterium. GTDB lineage: Bacteria > Actinomycetota > Thermoleophilia > Gaiellales > Gaiellaceae > 3-1-20CM-4-69-9. The sequence continues at coordinate 6,324 of VAXG01000069.1, forward strand.
TTGAAGGGCGTCGTGACGATGCCGACCGTGAGCGCGCCGAGGCTCTTCGCGATCTTCGCGATGATCGGCGCAGCACCCGTGCCGGTCCCGCCACCCTCCCCTGCGGTGACGAACACCATGTCGGTGCCACGCAGCGCATGCTTGATCTGGTCGTAGCTCTCCTCGGCGGCGGCCACGCCGACACTCGGCTCCGACCCGGAGCCGAGCCCTTGCGTCAGCTCTCGGCCGATGTGGATCTTCGTCTCCGCGTCCGAGATCTGCAGCTGCTGGACGTCGGTGTTGACGGCGACGAACTCGACCTGGTTGATGCCGGCGTCGATCATCCGGTTGACCGCATTGAGCCCGGCACCACCGACGCCGACGACCTGGATCTTCGCGAGGTACGACCCGAGCTGTCCCGGGCGCGCCTGATGCAGGCGCGGCGCCGGCTCCAGCATCGGCTCGATGTAACGCGTGACCGGTGGCTCGGGAATGTACGCCGGGGGTGGAGTCGGCTCAGGAATCGGGTCAGGAGCCGGCGGCCGCGGCGTGGGCTCCGGCATCGACGGCTCCGGTACGGGATCCGGACGCGGCGGCGCCGGCGTCTCGACCTCGTCCTCCCAGGTCGGAACGTGCTCGACCGTCGACTCGTGCGGCTCTTCGGGAGGCGCGTCGGCTGCTCCCTGTTCCTGCTGGCGCTGCGCCGCCTCGGTTGCCTTGAAGAGCTCCGCGAGTGGGCCCTCACGCATGCTCGCGCGCTTTCGCGCCATTGAGCACCTCCTTTGCGAGTTCGCGGTAGAGCTCGGCGGCATCGCCGTGCGGCTCATAACCGAGGACGGATTGGCCCTTCACGGGAGCCTCCGCATACCGGATCGTCTTGCGGATCTTCGTGTTGAACACGAGATCGCCGAAGTTCTCCTTGAGGATGTCGACCGCTTCCTTCGAGTGCAGCAGGCGCTTGTCGTACATCGTCGGGAGGATCCCCTGGATCGCGACGTCTGGGTTCAGGTTCTCACGGATCATGGAGAGAGTGTTCTCCAATTGCACCAGCCCGCGCAAGGAGAGGTACTCGCACTGGACCGGGACGATCACGCCGTTCGACGCGACGAGCGCGTTGATCGTCAGCAGCCCGAGCGACGGCGGCGTGTCGATGAGGATGTAGTCGTACTTCGGCTTGACGCTCGCGAGCGCCTTCTCGAGCGCGCGCTCGCGGCCGATCATCGACGAGAGCGCGAGCTCGGCGCCGGCAAGGTCGATCGACGAAACCGCGACGGCGACCTCGGCCTCCCGGACGATCTCCTCGATCGGGAGCTTGTGGACGAGCACGTCGAACATCGACCGCTCGATCTCGTCAGGGTTCCAGCCCTGGCTCATCGTGAGATTCCCCTGAGGATCCAGGTCGACGAGCAGCACCTCGTGGCCCTTCTCCTTGAGGGCGACTCCGAGGTTCAGCGTAGTCGTCGTTTTCGCGACGCCGCCCTTTTGGTTGGCGAACGCGATGACCCGGCCCAAAGGTGATCCCTTCTTAGTGGACGAAGCGCGTGTGCTGGGACGCGGAAGTAGGCGTGAGAGCCCCATGGGGCGCTCTTTCGGGCCAGAATAGCGACTTCCTGCCGATATCCCGCATGATCACGGGCCTCTCGGACGCCACGCCCCGACTCGGGAGGCTAGGCGCCCTCGACGGCCAGGCTGAGTCGCAGGGAATAGGCCAGCGAAGTCGAGACCGCGCTGACCAGGCGGACATCACATGTTGCCGGGCCGAGATTCGGGATGTCGAGCGTTCGTTTGGCCTGGCCCTTGCGAAAGACGCGGGTCGCGACGACCTTGCTGTTGCAGACGAGTTGAGCGCGGGCGCGGACGCCTTTGCGATTCGCCTTGGAGATGGTGGCGGCGAAAGTCACTCGACGACCCGGCCCGAGCAGGCCGAAGGGGACGCTGAAGCGGTCAAGCGGGGCGAGCGTCCCACGCCGGTTGATGACGAGCGGAACCTCCGGCGCGAACGGAAGCGGCTCGGCCGGCGTGCCGAGCTCGGCGAACATGGCCGACTGGAGGGCGGCGTCGGGCGGGCTCAGCCACGTGATGCCGTAACGAATGTGCGTGTGGATGTACGCGTAGTCCTCGGCGAAGACCTCGGCGATGCTGTGGCTCCAGCCGAGTGAGTAGTCGAACGCGACCTGATGGTCGGCGAGTAGCGACGCCATCCCCCGCGCTGCCCACCACGCGGGCGTCCCGTTCAGCTCCGGCACGCCGGAGACGTGCCAGAACGTGTCGAGGTGATGGCCGTACTCGTGCAAGAGGACCGTCTCGAGCAGCCTGCTCTTCCCGGCGGGAACGAAGATCGTGGCCGGAGCGGTCCTCCTGTAGCACGCTGCCGCCTCCTCGCCGCCGCAGAACGCGGGGATCTGGGGCTCGGGGACGATCGTGATCGTCACGTTGCTGATCTCGTTGCCGTGTGCGGCGGCGCGGAGGACGCTCGCGTACCACTCGGTGTCGACGGTGGCCGCGCGAACGTCGAACGTGATCGTCCGGCCCTGGTCGTCGTGCGAGGTGACGATCGCCGCATTTGCGCCGGTCGTACCCGCAAGAGCGAGAGCTGCGAGGAGCGCAGCGACGAGGGCGCGGCGGCGGAGCACGACCGTCATCGAACCACGGCCGCCTAAGAGCCGCGTAAGGAGTCGGTAAACGCTAGGCCGGAAGCGCGGTGGTGCGGGCGCCCGGGCGAAAACGGGTGAAGAGCATCCAGATCCCCGCGGCGCCCACCAGTGCGGCCCCGACGATGATGACCATCCCCTGCGCGGCGATCGCGAACGCGAATGCGTCGGCCTTGGGGATGCCGCCGATGATGAGGATCGCCGCGCCGGCACCGGCCTGCGTGGCCGCACCGGCCGGGGCGATCGGCAACGCCGCGGACGCGGCGGAAGCGCACAGGAACGCGAGCGCAAGCGGGAACGAGGCGCCGACCGAAAGCGCATTGAACAGGACGAAGACCGCGAGCCCTCGGAGGGCCCAGGAGATGGAGATCAGGAACCACGCCTGCGAGGCGGAGCGCGGGCAGGCGGTGTGATCCTTCAGCCAGCGGCCGACCTTCCAGCGGCTGACGAAATTCATCTTGGCGATCTTCGGCAGGAAGAGGACGAGCACTGCTGCCGCAACTCCCGCGGCGGCGACGAGGGCGAAGCCCGCCTGGACTCCACCGTGATGCGAGGCGGCGGCCGCGATCGACGCCATCGGCGCGAGGGCCGCGCTGTCGAGCAGGCCGACGATGATCAGCGTCAGGCAGATCGCGCCGAGTCCTGCTGTTTTCTTGCCGGGGCCCCGGCGGACGACCGCGATCCGGATCGCCTCGTCGAAGCGTCCCGGCAGCGCGACGCCGCCGACCGACGCGGCTCCGCCTGCAGCGGCCAGCGTCAGGGCCTCAGGGCGCTGTCCTTCGGGAAAGAGGCGCTGCCAGCCCCACGCCTTGAAGGCGTAGGCGAAGAGAAAGAGGATCCCCGCGGCGACCACGAGGAGCGGGTCGGCGTTCGCGAGCGGCCAGCCCGCGTGCACGAAGTGGAGGATGGTCAGTACGGCGGCAGCCAGAGCACCGGAGACGAAGACGGCGTTGAGGCCGATCCGAATTCTCCGAGAGCCTGCAAGGCGACGCGCTCTCCCCATGCGGGGAGATATCGGGAACTCGGCTAGGAGGCTGAAGACGCGAATGGGGGACTGCCTTAGGTCGAAAACCGGGACCGGACGCCAGAACGAACTGAGTTCTGCGGGAGGGACGTCAGTCCTCGGGCTCCCCTTGATGGTAGCCCAATGCCTCCAGCCCTGTATCCCGGCGGACGATCACTCGAGCTCTTCGCCCTCCCAGTAGTCGAGGGGCTCGATGCGGCCGACGACGCCGACGCCACGCCAAAAGATTTTCTTCGAACGTGGATACCAGCAGATGTCGTTTGGGTCACGCGTGCCCCATGCAATCAGGGTCAGCCCGGAGTCGCCTGCTCGGAACGTATGCGCAACCTGCGTGCCCGGCGGGCGCGCGACGACGGAGCCTCGGCGTACGGGATGAGCTTCCGGCTCGGCGTCGATCCCCGGCCCCGTCAGCTCGAGCGTGCCGTCGCCTGCGAGCACGACGAAGATCTCCTCTTCGGCTGAGTGCACGTGAGGCGGACCGGACAACACGCCGGGATCCATCTCGATGTGCTTCAGGCCGGTCCAGCGTGAACCTGCTTCGACCGCGAGATCGCGCCTGCGACGGCCACCGCGGATCTGCGGCTCGACGTCGCTGGTGTTCACGATCGTCTGCGGGCGCCCCGGCAGCGGGTCCGGCCAGAACAGGTGCGGCTCGCGGTCCCACGGATGTCCTTCCTGCAGCTCGATGAAGCCGGTGATCGACCACATCGAGCCACCGCGCGGCAGTTCGCTGGTCGGCAAATACTCGCGGGCGCCGAACGCGATCACGTCGAGGCCGTCGTCTCCGGCGCGAATCGTGTGCGCCTCGTGGGAGCTCTTGTAGACGATGCAGTCGCCCTCGCGAATCTCGTACGCGTCCTCGTCCAGAAGCGTCAGTCCCGAGCCGCCGAGCACGTAGAAGATCTCCTCGGCGTCACCGTGGATATGAGGCGGCGTCGGCTGCTCGCCGGGCGCGAGCTCGATGCGGGTCGCGCCCGCCTTCCAGCTGCCGGCCGCACCGCCGAGCGGCGTCCACATGCACGACATCTGGCCGCGTTCGCGGCGGATCTTCTCGACGTCGTCCCAGTGCGTGATGCCCACGCCGCGACTTTATGCGACGGGTTGGGCGAGAGCAGCCTCGCAGCGTTCTACGGCTGTGCGTGCACGCTCGTCTCCTTCCAGTCTTGCCCAGACCTCGGCCTCCTGGACGAGCCCGCGCAGCTCCTCGAGCAGGACGCCGGGGGGTGCGCCCTCGCATTCGAGCTCCTCGATCCGGTCGAGCCGGGCCAGCACCGCGCGGGCCTCGTCCATACCGATGAAGCTAGCGGTCGAAAGCGCGCGGCTTTGCGCCGTGACCGTGCCTTCTTAGACTCTGTGAATGCCTGCATGTCCCACCTGCGGGGAAGAGAACCCGGAGCGGGCGCGGTTCTGCTGGTCTTGCGGTGCCGCGATCGCCGAGGCGCCACGGTCTGGAGCGGAAGAGCGCAAGATCGTCTCGGTCCTTTTCGTCGACCTGGTCGGTTTCACGGCGGCGTCCGAGAAGGCCGACCCAGAGGACGTGCGCGCGAGATTGCGTCCGTATCACGCGCGTGTGAAGCAGGAGATCGAGCGCTTCGGTGGGACGGTCGAGAAGTTCGTCGGCGATGCGGTCATGGCAGTCTTCGGCGCGCCGGTCTCCCATGAGGACGATCCGGAGCGGGCAGTGAGCGCCGCACTCCGGATCCTGGCAGCGATCGACGACCTGAACCAGGAACACGCAGGCCTCGAGCTCGCAGTGCGGGGAGCAGTGAACACCGGCGAGGCGATGGTGACGATGAATGCACGTCCCGCAGAAGGCGAAGGCTTGGTTGCCGGCGACGTCGTGAACACTGCAGCGCGCATGCAGCAACACGCACCCACTGGAGGATTCGTCGTCGGGGAGGGAACGTTCCGCGCGACGCGCGACCTCTTCGAGTACGAGCCGCTCGATGCCGTAATGGCGAAGGGCAAGGCGGAGGCCATCTCCCTTTGGCGCGCGAAGGCGCCGCGCAGGCGTTTCGGTGTCGACGTAGAGCCGATAGTCCAAACGCCGTTGATCGGCCGGGACGACGACCTCTCGTTGCTCCAGTCCACGTACACGCGCACGCTGCGCGACGCGTCGACGCAGCTCGTGACGATTACCGGTGAGCCCGGCGTCGGCAAGACTCGGCTCACTGCAGAGTTCCGACGGTGGGTGGACGACCGGCCCGAGATCGTCTTCTGGCGGCAGGGCCGCTCCCTCCCGTACGGCGAAGGCATCACCTACTGGGCGCTCGGCGAGATGGTCAAGGCGCAGGCCGGGATCCTCGAGTCGGACGGTCCCGAGGAGGCCGGCGCGAAGCTGGCCCTCGCCGTCGACGAAGCAGCGACCGACGACGCAGAAAGGGACTGGCTGAGGACCAGCCTCGCCCCGCTTGTAGGCGCCGGAGAGACAGGCGCCGCGTCCGACCGGGAAGAGGCGTTCGCCGCCTGGCGCCGCTTCGTAGAGGGCGTCGCAGCCCAGCGGCCGCTGATCCTCGTGTTCGAGGATCTGCACTGGGCTGATGACGCACTCCTCGCCTTCGTCGAGCACCTCGTGGACTGGTCGACCGATGTGCCGCTGCTCGTGCTCTGCACCGCGCGTCCCGAGCTATACGAGGGGCACCCGGGCTGGGGCGGCGGCAAGCGAAACTCGAACACGATCTCGCTGTCGCCACTTGCAGCCGTCGACACTGCGCGGCTGCTGGCCGCGCTTCTGCGCAGAACCGTTCTGCCCGCCAACACGCAAGAGCGGCTCCTCGAACAAGCCGGAGGCAATCCACTCTATGCCGAGGAGTTCGTCCGAATGCTGACCGACCAGGGTGTCATTACCGACGGAGGCGAACTGGCAGAAGGAGACATCCGCGTGCCCGACACGGTTCAGGCCTTGATCGCCGCGCGTCTCGACACCCTGGCGCCGGAACGAAAGGCACTGCTCCACGACGCGTCCGTCGTGGGAAAGGTCTTCTGGACCGGCGTGATCGCTGCGATGGGCGATCGGGACGATTCGATGGTTCGCTCGGGATTGCACGAGCTCGCACGCAAAGAACTCGTCCGCGCGGCCCGAACGTCGTCTGTTAAGGACCAGGCCGAGTACTCCTTCTGGCATGCGCTCGTGCGCGATGTCGCGTACTCGCAGATCCCACGCGCGGAACGGGCACAGAAGCACATTGCGGCGGCTGAGTGGATCGAGCAAATGGCCGGGGAGCGCGTCACCGACCATGCCGAGCTGCTGGCGTATCACTACACGCAGGCACTTGACCTGACGCGGGCGGCTGGAGCGACCGTCGGTGTGGAGCTCGAGCGAGCCACGCGGCGCTTCCTCGTCCTCGCGGGTGATCGGGCGACGTCGCTCGACCTAGTGAAGGCGGAGTCGTACTACAGCAGGGCCCTCGAGCTCTTCGCGCTCGACGAATTCGAACGTGGAAACGTCCTGATCAAGTGGGCCGACACCCGCCAGGGCTCAATTGAAGAGGCGGTGGCCGGGGTGAAGGAAGCACTTGCTCTGTTCCGCGCCCACGGGAATGAGGTTCGAGAGGGGGCTGCTCTGGTTCAGCTAGCTCATCGGGCGTACCTCCAGGGCGATGGAGAGAGCAATCGGCAACTCCTCTCGGACGCGATTGCATTGCTCGAACGACATCCCCCCGGAGAAGAGCTCGCATGGGCCCTCACGCGCCGCGTTGGCACCTTCGCGGTAGCCACACAGCCGCATGAAGCGCTGGTCTCTATCGAAGCTGCCCTTCGCGTTGTCGACGAGCTCGATCTAGCGCAGTTCCGGGCCAGGTTGTTGCAATACCGGGGGATTGCGCGACACGATCTCGGCGACGCCGTCGAGGGCATTCAGGATGTCCGCGCGGGACTCGAGTTGGGCCGTGAGATCGGAGATCTCTGGACGGTGGGAATCGGCTACAGCAATCTCGGGAGCGTCCTTCTTTTCCGGTCGGCTCAAGAGAGTGCAGAGGCGTACCGCGAGGGGATTGCCTTCGCCAAAGCCCGAGGCATGACCGGAAACGCCATGTGGCTGACCGCCGAGCGCACGTGGGCGCTGTACGAGCTAGGCAGCTGGGACGAGCTCGTCGACGACGTCGACATGCTTGTCGAATGGACGGGACGCGGAAGCGGATATCTCATGATTTTGGCACTGACGCAGAAGGCATTCGTTCTCATCAAGCGGGGGCAGACCGAAGAAGCCGCTCAGCTCGTCGAAGAATTTCTCCCGCGAGCACATGAAGCGAAGGACCTGCAAGCGCTCGTGCCCGCGCTCGCCGCGGCGGCGACGCTGGCCGTCGCGAAAGGCCAACCCGATTCCGCCGCGCCGTTCGCGCGCGAAGTGGAGGAGATCACACGGGAAGGTGTGGTGTACCGCGCCCGCCATCTCCCCGAGCTGATGTCGATCGCGGTCGCCGCGGGCGCCTCCGACACAGTTCGTCGTTTTCTCGACACGAACTACTTCGAGACGGGGCGTCCAGCAACTGCGGCGGTAGCGGCGCAGGCGGTGGTCGCGGAGGCAAGCGGCAAGCACGGCGAGGCGCTCGAGCTTTGGGACGATGCCGCGGCCAGGTGGGACGAGTACGGATCGGTCGTCCGACGCGCGGATGCCTTGTTCGGAGCGGGCCGGTCGCTGCTGGGACTCGGGCGACCGCAGGAAGCGACGGCGCGCCTGCAAGGGGCGCGCACGCTCTATCAGGATCTCGGAGCAGCGCCCTCGGTCAGCGCCGTCGACGAGGCGCTGACCCACGCCACGAGCGTCAGCGCCTAGCCAACCTCAGCCTCGGCCGCGTCCAAATATGTGCTGCTTACCGGCCGCGGGCGAAGCCCGAGAATCGATTCATCGAGCGTTGCGACGAGCTTCGCACGATCACCGTGCATCAAAGTCTCGACGAGCGCGCGCCGAATGACATCGGCTTCCGGATCGCCTGCGAGCCGGTCTTGCAGCTCTGCACGGGCACGCGGCGTATCGCCGAGAAGGATCGCGCCGCGGACCGCGGCGGCCCAAAGTCCGTCATTGCCGCCGAGCAACGCGGCGAGCGACTCTCTCAGCTGCTCCGCCTGGAACGGCCCGTCCTGGAAGAGCGACAGCTCCCAGCGGTCGAGCGCTTCGCCGAGCTCCGGGTCGTCGTCCGCGAGCGCGAGCCGCGGGAGCAGGTCGGACGCGAGTCCGGCACGGAACGAGTCGAGACGCGTCGGTTCTCCGGCAGGCTGGGTGGCGGCGATCGGCACGACGGGGCGAACTCCGTACGGTCTCCAGTCGAGGCGCTCGAAGAGCACCGGCCCCGCGGCGACTGGCGCGGCGGTCGCGAGTCGGATCGCGGTGATCGCATCTGCGAACTCGCCCTGCGCATCGGGCGGCTCGGTCGCCCCGGGTTCCAGTCCCCGCTCGAGCTCGAGGACGCAGAGGCGGTCGGCCTCCCGGCCGAAGTCCGTGGGGAGCAGGCCGTTGGCCTCGGGCCAGAGCTTGGCGAGCTCGCCGGTCGCAGCGAGACGGATGCGGATGTCGGCGCCGAGCTCGATCGTGGCCCCGCCGGTCGTGATCCCGATCAGCGGTGCGACGGCGCCGTACCGGTGGCCCTCGCCGAAGAGCGCGGCCTCGAGCTCCGCATAGGCGCGCGCGTACGCATCGTCGTCCCAGTCGAAGCCGCCGCACATCTCAGCCGTGCTCATCAGCAGCGGCAGCAACACGCTGGCGAAGAGGGCTTCGTGCTCGTCGGCGCGTGGGCCCGCGTGCGCCCGCGCGAAGATCGCCGCTGCGGGCTCGCGACGGAGCTCGTCGACCGCAAGCTCGGCGTCGGGACGTCTTCGGAGCGTGTGCGCGCGGGTTTCGATGAACGGTTTGACGAGCGGCCGGTATTCGTAGAGCGCGGGCCGGTCGTAAGAGGTGTGCTCCTCGAAGGCGAAGGGCAGGTCCGCCCCGGCCCCCAGCTCCTGAAGCAGGGCGCGAAAGGAGCCGAGGCAAAAGGCCCGGAGACAGTCGAAGAGCTGAGGAGCGCGCACGATCACAACTGCGCTTACGCCGTCCCCGGTTCCTCTCCTTTCTGACACTCGGGGCACCAGTACGCCATGCGAGCGTCGTCGCCTTGCGGCCAGGACCGAATCCCGGCGCCGCAGCGCGGGCACGGTCGCCCCTTGCGGCGGTACACCTGCGCGTGCCCAGGGACGCCTTCGAGGCGGCCGTGCATGAGCCGATGTGCCTCTTCGAGCGTCGCGCGCAGCTCCTCGTCGGAGACCTCGGCGAGCCGCCGCCACGGTGAGACGCGCGACAGCCAGAGGGACTCCGCCTTCCAGAGGTTGCCGATTCCGGCGACGAGTCTCTGGTCGAGCAGCGCGTCGCCGACCTCGCGTTGCTGATCCGGCTGTCTCAGCCTCGCGAGCATGCCGTCGAAGTCAGGCGGGTCGGCCAGGATGTCGGGGCCGAGGCGCCGGGCGACGCCGCGGTCGAGCTCGAGCACCGCACCGTTGAACATAGCTCCGACGTATTCGTCGCCGCGCAGTACGAGCCACGGCCTGCCGAGAATCGGGGCGTCGCGCCGGAACACGAGCCACCGTCCTTTCATGCGCAGGTGGCTGCGCAATAAAAGCCCGCCCTCGAAACGAAGCAGGAGGTTCTTCCCGATCGCCTCGACGTTCTCGAGCCGGCGGCCGTCGAGGCGCGGAGCCAGCTGCTTCACAGCCGCGCGGGGATGCGGCGTCTCGACCTGGAGCTGTTGGCCGACGAGCACCTGCAGACGGCGCGCGGCGCGGTGAAGGGCGTCGCCTTCGGGCATGCTGGAAGGGTATGTCGCCTCGTGTTCGTGCCGCAGCAGCCGGCGCCGTCGCAGCGGTCGTCTGGGGGCTGCAGGAACCGTTGGACCAGCGGCTGTTCGGCTGCGACTACTCGGACGTCTTGTTTCTGGGTCGCGGACGGCGATCGCTCGGGTTCGCGGCGCACATGGCAAACGGCGCGCTCTTCGGGGTCGCATTCGACGCAGTGCGGAGACGTGCCGACATCGATGAGCGGCGCCTCGCGCTCGCGTTGGCGCTCGGAGAGCACGTTGCGTTGTGGCCGTTCATCAGCCTTGTCGATCGCCGCCTCGTCACAAGCCCGCGAGCATTCGCGCAGGCGACGTATCGCCATGCGCTCTTCGGGCTGGTGCTGAGCCGGCTCGCCTAAGGCCGGAGGACAGCGCGGCGCGGGCCCGCGAGGAAGCCGGCCTCGAGCAGGAGCGGCATGATCTCCGTCTCGGCGACGGGCTCGCTGTCGAAGCGCTCGACCGCGAGTCGCTTCTGCGAGCCGCCCTTCTTGACGTGCTCGACGAGCGCAGCCAGGGCAACGCGCAGCCAACGCTCCTCGGGATCTCGAAGCGGCACGAGCGACCGTCCCCCACGCTCGACGAACAGTGCGGGCTCGCCGCCGAGCAACACGACCTGCGCACCCGCCACGCGCGCTGCACGCCCGTCGGCTCGCTTCGGCCACGGCAGCGCAGCGCCGTACGGCTGCGCCGGGTCCGCGGCCGGTAGGACGAGCGCCTCCGGTTCCTCGTCCTCGCGCGGACGCAGTTCACGCAATCGCTCGACCGCACCGGGCACCGCGAACTGAGCGCCGCCGAGACCCTCGACGAAGTAGCCGCGTCGACAGACGCCGAGCGTCTCGAGCGCGCGTAGCTCGCCGTACACAGCGCCGTAACCGCCGGGGATCCCCTCGCCGCGCACACCATCGCGTGTGACGATGCCCTGACGCTCCAGGAGCAACTCTGCAAGCGCACGCGAATCCGGCCGTCCGGCGAAGAGCTTGTCGGTCAGCGACCACCGTCCCTGCGTCGCCGTGATTCCCGCCGAGCGCTGACGTGAGAAGCGGCGCGGCCGTCCACGCTGCTTCAGCCGTGTCTCATAGCGGCGGCCGGCGCGGAGCGGCGTCCAAGCGTCGTTCGTCACCTCGCCGGCCCAGACGAGATCCCACAGCGCGGGCAGCGCGACCTCGGGCTCGAGCCCCGTCGCTGCGACGAGGTCGTACCAGAACTCCGCACTGCGCCCGAGCTCTGCACGGATCCTGTCGTGTGCGTCGTCTTCGGGCCGCGGCGCAGCGGCCGGAAGGCCGAGTGCCGGCGCATCCTCGCGGAAGAACAGGGCAACCCGGTCGAGGCCGGCGCCGACCCACACGATCTCGCCTGACGCGCAGAGCTGATCCAGCTGACCGGGATTGAAGCCGGGGACTCGGCGCGGCAGCACGTCGGACTCCCACAACGACACCGGCAACGACAGTCCCTGCAAGGGTACGAGTGCCTCCCGGAGGGTCGCTCGGCGGTCGACCCCGTGCCAGTGCGGCAAGAACCGGCCGAACGCCGCCTGCTCGGCGGGCTCGACCTCCTTGCGCAGGGCCGCGAGTGACGCGCGGCGCAGACGGCGCAGAACGTCCGGGTCACACCACTCGCGCTCGGTTCCTCCGGGACGTAGTTCTCCACGCAGAAGCTTCTCCTGCCGCTCGAGCTGATGGAGCAGGGGCTCGACGTCGCGGCCGAACCGCTCGTTCGCCTGGGCGGTCGTGAACGGACCGCGTCCGCGCGCGTAACGCGAGAGGAGCTGCTCGAGCGATTCGGGGCCGCCCTCGAGGAAGACTTCCGGCAGACCGCCAGGCGGCATCACGCCGACGGCATCGCGATAGCGGCCGGCATCCTCGGCCGCGATCAGCCGCTGCTCTCCCGCGAAGCGGACGAGCAGCGCGCGACGCTCGCGCAAGAGCGTCTGTGCGAAGCCCTCGTCGTATTCGCCCTCGCGCAAGTCTCCGCGCAGGCGCAGCTTGTCGTGAAGCTGGTCGGCGTTGCGCGGATTGCCGCGCAACTGAGCCTCGACGTCCTCGACCGCATCCGCGTCGAGCAGATCGCGCAGCTCTTCCTGCCCCAGCAGCTCGCGCAAGAGATCGCGGTCGAGCGACAGCGCCTGTGCGCGCCGCTCGGCGGGAGGCGTGTCGTCCTCGTACATGTAGGTCGCGATGTAGTCGAAGAGCAGCGATGCGGAATACGGCGATGCCGACGCGGTCTCGACGTCGACGAGGTCGAGCTCACGCGTGCGCAGCCCTTGCAACAGCCGCTTCAGCGCCGGCAGGTCGAAGACATCCTGCAGGCACTCGCGATAGGTCTCGAGGATGACCGGGAACGAGCCGTAGCGACGCGCGACCTGCAGCAGTCCCTGCGCCTTGAGGCGCTGCTGCCACAACGGCGTGCGCTGGTCAGGGCGGCGACGGGGGATCAGCAACGCGCGGGCTGCGTTCTCGCGGAAACGCGCGCCGAAAAGCGCGCTCTGCCCCACCTCCTGCACGACGAGCTCCTCGATCTCGTCCGGCGAGATCAGGATCTCGTCGGTCGGAGGCGGCGAATCGGCATCCGGCAGATGCAGCGCGATGCCGTCGTCCGACCAGATCGACTGCACCTCGAGCCCGAGCGACTCGCGGAACCGGGCGGCGAGGGCAAGCGCCCACGGAGCGTGCACGCGCGCGCCGAACGGCGTCAGGATGCAGAGCCGCCAGTCGCCGATCTCGTCGCGGAAGCGCTCGACGACGACCGTCCGGTCCGAGGGCACAGCACCGGTCGCGGCAGCCTGTTCGTTCAGGAACATCAGGAGGTTGTTCGCGGCCCGCTCGTCGAGGCGGTGCTCTTCGATCAATCGCTTCTGCGCGACCTTGTGGCTTTGAGCCACCAACTCGCGCGACGCCTTGCCGATCGCCTCGCCGAGCTCGTAGGGCCGGCCGACGCCCTCGCCCTTCCAGAACGGAACCGCGCCCGGCACGCCCGGCGCCGGCGAGACGAGAACGCGATCGCGCGTGATCTCCTCGATCCGCCAGGTCGACGCGCCGAGGAGGAACGTTTGGCCGGCGCGCGCCTCGTAGACCATCTCTTCATCGAGCTCGCCCACCCGGCCGCCGCCGTCGATCAGGTACACGCCGAAGAGGCCACGATCCGGAATCGTTCCGGCGTTCGTCACTGCCAGCCGGCGCACGCCGCTGCGTCCGCGGATGACGCCTGCGGTGCGATCCCAGATGATGCGCGGCCTGAGCTCGGCGAATTCGTCGGAGGGATAGCGGCCGGCGAGCATGTCGAGCACATTCTCGAGCTGCGTTCGCGAGAGGTCGGAGAATGGGTAGGCGCCGCGAACGAGCTCGTGCAGATCGTCGACCGAGATTTCTTCGTCCGCCGCGATGGCGACGATCTGCTGCGCGAGCACGTCGAGGGGATTGCGCGGGATGACGGTCTCCTCGATCGCTCCTTCGAGCATGCGTTGCACGACGACCGCCGACTCGAGCAGGTCGGCGCGGAACTTCGGGAAGATGCGCCCCTTCGAGACGGCGCCGAGCTCGTGCCCGGCACGGCCGACGCGCTGGAGGCCGCGGGCAACGGACTTCGGCGACTCGACCTGGATGACGAGGTCGACCGCGCCCATGTCGATGCCGAGCTCGAGCGACGACGTGGCGACGAGGCACGGGATCTCTCCGGCTTTCAGCAGCTCCTCGATCTCGACGCGCTGCTCGCGGGCGAGCGAGCCATGGTGTGCACGGGCAACTTCTCTCTCCGCGAGCTCGTTCAGTCGCAGTGCGAGCCGTTCGGCAAGGCGGCGGTTGTTGACGAAGACGATCGTCGAGCGATGCTCCTCGACGAGCTTCAGGATCTCCGGATAGATCGAGGGCCAGATGGAGCTCTGCGATCCCTCCGAGCCGATGTCCTGCGAGGCGCCGGGCTCACGCATGTCGTCGACCGGCACCACGATCTCGAGATCGAGCTCCTTGGCGACGCCGGCGTCGACGAGCTGGATGTCGCGCGCGCCGGACACGAACCGCCCGATCTCCTCCATCGGCCGCTGCGTCGCCGAGAGCCCGATCCGCTGAAAGGGCTCGTCAGTCAGCCGTCGCAGGCGCTCGACCGAAAGCGCCAAATGCGCACCCCGTTTAGTGCCTGCGACGGCATGCACCTCGTCGAGGATCAGCGTTCGAACCCCCTTCAGGTTCTCGCGCGCGCGCGAGGTGAGCAGCAGGTAGAGCGACTCCGGAGTCGTGATGAGGATGTCGGGCGGATTCCGGAGCATCGCGGCTCGCTCTTTCTGCGGCGTGTCGCCGGTGCGCACGGCGATGCGGAGCTCGGAGTGCAATCCGGCGAGCGGGCCGCGCAGGTTGCGCTCGATGTCGTAGTTCAGCGCCTTGAGCGGCGACACGTAGATCAGGCGCAGCCCCTCCCCCCCTGTTTCTGAGTTGAGCTTGTCGATTCCGTAGAGGAAGGCGGCGAGCGTCTTGCCGGAGCCCGTCGGTGCCTGAATCAGCGTGTCTCTGCCGCTCGCGATCGCCGGCCAGCCGAGCTTCTGGGCCGGCGTCGGCGCGCTGAAGGCTTCCTCGAACCAGGCCCGCGTTTCGCGGCTGAAAACGGCGAGCGGATCCACCTCCCCAGGGTACTTGCGCGACGGGACTCTGAGACAGAGGATCGCGGAGGTGGGCGAAGTGACGTACTCCGTCGGCGGCTCGTATTTCGAGAGCTGCAATTGCGATGCGATCTGTCCGTGCCGGATGGTCGACGGGGTTCGCGGTGGGCGCTCCACGCACGGCGTCTGCTTCGGCGCGCTCGCCTGGCTGGTCGAGGAAGGACGTGTGGGGGACGTCGACGTCAGCGGCCTCGCGGCGGTACTCGTCGTGCGCTACGACGACGACGAGCCCGGATCGCCATGGACGATCGTCCTCCACGTCGATGCTGCAGGGAACGAGGAGCAACGAACCGCGCTCGCCCGCGTCTTCCTCGGGGAGATCGGCGGGCCCAAGGTCGGCGTGCTGCCGTGGGTACGGAAGGCGCGGAATTTGCTGGAAGTGCGCACGGATTCGATCGAGCTGGTAGCGGACGGCGACGGCTACGCGCTGCGTGTCGGCGACGCGGTGCGCGCGCGGGCCAACCGTCCCGCCCCGTCCGAGTCAGAGGTGCGCTGCGTCATTCCCGGCTACGACGAGCCGGGACGCGAGCTCGTGGCCGACGAGCTCCTCGTACACGACGATCCGCTCCGCTGGGAGCTGACGGAGAACTGCGCGTTCGCGAGCCGGTTCGCGTACGCGTCGGAGTGAGCCGCTACTTCCCGCCGTAGGCGAAGTACAGGCTCAACGCGATCGCGAGCAGGATCACGAAGATCACGAGCAGGAAGAGCGTGATGCCGGTGATGGCGATCAGCGGCGTGCGTGGGCTGACGCCCTCCTCGGCCTCGTGCTCGAGCGCCTTCACGGTCTCCACAGGGTGCTCGATGTCGTGGAGGACCTCTTTCGCCTTGTCGATCGGATCCGCCATGACTCCCACCTACCCTGGATGGCTGTCGCCTACGCACGTCTAGGATCCAGCTAGATGGCAGACGCCTTGCACTTCACGGGAAACGAGGAAGCCGATGCGCTGCTCGCGCAGGAGCCGCTGGCGCTGCTGATCGGCTTCGCCCTCGACCAGCAGGTAACCGTGCCGACAGCCTTCGTGGGCCCTCTCAAGCTGAAACAGCGACTCGGGACGCTCGAGGCGCGTGACATCGCCCAGACGGACCCGAGCTCCCTCGAGGCGCTCTTCCGCGAGAAGCCGGCGATCCACCGCTTCCCGGGCTCGATGGCCAGGCGTGTACAGGAGCTCGCCGCCGTGATCGACGACGAGTACGGCGGGCGTGCGGAACGCGTGTGGACCGACGCCGTCGACGGCGACGACCTGCGCCGGCGCATCGGCGCTCTCCCGGGGTTCGGGAAGATGAAGGTGACGTCGCTCGGCGCCGTCCTCGCGAAGCGCTTCGGCGTCGCGGCCGCGCAGGACCTCGTGCCGAACCATCCGACGCTCGGCGACGTGGACTCAATCGAGGCGCTCGAGGACTACCAGGCGAAGAAACGCGCGCACAAGGCTGAGATGCGTCGGGCGTAGTCCCGCTCGATTCCTTCATCGAAGCGTCGCCGCCTCGTCACCGCCCTGAGTTCGACTCGTGTCGCCCTGACCGTCCCGCAGAGTCGCACCGCGACTACGACGCCGATGCCGAACGCGACGACATGCTCGAGATCGAGGAAGCCCAAGTGCCTGCGCAATGTCCAACCGAATAGGGCCGTGGCCACCACGGCGAGCGCCGTCGCGATCTTGCCGCGCAGCGTCCTGTCCCGGGCTCGCCACGAAACCGAGGCGATCGCGCCGAGCCATGCGGCCGAGATCGCCGAGACGCCGTAGTCAGGGGCACTCAGCACGGCCTCGAACGCACGCGAATCGACTGTTCGAGCGAGGGCCAGGAGCGCATAGACAACGAGGGTGGAAGCGACGTGTCCCGCGAGGGCGGAGATCAACAGAACGCGTGTCCCGCAGACCTTGAGGGTGAGCGCACCGAGGAGCGCAAACGAACCGAGCGACCAGAACAAGGGAGACTGGACCAGCAGCGCGCTCGTCAGCAACGACCAGAGGCGAGCCTCGCCGACCGCGTGAGGGCTCGCCGCGAGAACCGAAAGGGGAATCAGGCGCTGGCGTTCGGCGGCGGTGAGAGCCGACACGACAGTCATGAGACTGGCGAGCAACGCCCATTCTCGCTTTCGCAGGAAGACGTGCCCTGAGATCACGCGTGCCTCTCCCGTAAGTGTAGGGCTCGGCCGTACCCGGGCGCGGCGGCTCTGGCCACGATCCAGCCGGCTTGCCCAAGACGTGCTTCGAAGCGCACGAGATGTCCGCCCCGGGGGTCTCTCTCGAGCCAGCGTACGAGCGTTCTGTCTGGCCCTCCGACTGCGATGTGGTCGAGCGTGTAGAGGCTGCGCGCGAGCGTCGCGACCGGGCTCCACGCACCCCGATGGTATGTCGCGACGCGGACACGCCACTCATTGGCAACCGCGACGTGCCACGCCGCGATGACGCGGTCGCCACGGCCGGCGGAGAGCACGACGTTCCCGAAACCGTCTCCATTCTCGAGAGTGACCGGACCTCGCAAGTCACCATCGGGCGTCAGGACCGCGACCCTGACGGTTCGGCTGGGGTCGGTTTCGTCGATCCACGCCACGACCGTCGTACCGCCTGGCGTGATGACGACATGTGGTGACCAGATCGGCCCTCTCTGCCGGTCGAGCGTGTCAACTCGCCATCGACCGTCCGCGTGCGTTGCGATCCGCAGCATCTGCTTGTAATCGCGCCACTCCGTGAAGACGACCGCGACGCGACCGTGGTCGTCGACGGCAGCGGCGGTGGCGTCCGAGTCGCCGTTCGGCGCTGACAGGACAACTGCGCGGCGGCTCCTCCTGTGCGACGTTCGGAGCAGTGCGCGGACGCGCGCGCGGCGGCCGTCGAAGGTCAGCCACGCGGAGACGACGGCGTTCGTATCGCGATCGGATGCGAGGGTGGGCTCGGGGTGAGGCTGGTGCGCGACGGCGAGGTCACCGAGCGCTCGCAGAGGGTGGAGCTTCGGCGTCACGCGGTAGACCTGTGCTCGTCCGAGCCGTACGGGGCGCACGACCGTCGCACGTGCGACGATCCGCCGCCAACGCGACGCACCTGACGGCATGACCACGACGGCAGCGACCCGGTCCGCGATCAGAAACGCGCGCAGGCGGGCGGCCCCGAGAGCAGACCCCGCGAGCCTCGGCATGACGTCCTCGACGAGGCCGCTGATGGTCGGGGCTCCGGCGAGTCTCGCGGGCACGAACGGGGTTGCCGACACGGCCAGCCGAAAGCGCATCCCCGTCGTGGCCTGCCAGTAGCTCGCAGCGGTGCGATCCCCTGTGGGCAGAACCAAGACCGTCGAGCCCGGGGCGATGACGCGGGTCCACGCGCGGTCGTCGACGAACCCGACCGGTACGTGTCGCGTCGACCAGCCGAAAGCGTCGGAGATGCTCCATGCGCCTGGAAGCCGATCAGCCGGCCAGAAGTTCGGAACGAGGGACACTCCGACGAGAACAGCGACAGCCAACTGAAGCGTGTGCCTACGCAGCCGCGCGAGCCAGAGTGCACAGAGGCAGCCGGCCGCCAGCGCTGTGAACAGGGACATTCGCGCGGGCAGGGCGTCACGGAGGACGGGAAGCCGGGAAACCGCAAAGGGGAGACTGATGAGTGGCCGACCTTCGACCGTCAGTGTGGGGCCGAAGGAGAGCAGAAGGCCTGCCAGCATCAATCCGCCGGCGATCCAGGCTCCGCGTCGCCACTCGGCTCGCACGGCAAGCACAGCGACGACGAGCAGCGGGATGCCCAAGTAGCCGTTCTGCTCTCCCACGTTGCTGACGAAGTGCTTAGAGACGGCACGGGCGGCGGCGAGCTTGCCTGCGAGCAGCGTCGGGGTCGGGACCGCGACGTTCAAGACGTCGATCGAGAAGTTGGCGGGGGAGTACCGGAGCGGTGCGTGCTGACCGAAGAGCGCGAGCACGGCGATCGGCACGATGATCGGTAGGCAGGCCGCGTACGCCATGCCGACGAGAGCGCTCGCGCGCAGAATCGCCCGCCGCCACCTCCTGCCGAGGAGCGCGATCGCCAGGCCGACTGCGAGCAGGAGCGTCAGATCGACGAAGAGCTCGAACGACGAACCGAGTTGCACGATCAGCAACAGAGCAAAGCCGACGACGAAGCGGCGCCCGCTCGTGCGACCCCGGACGTAGCGGACGACGAGCAGCGCGAGCAGCGGTACTGGAAACACGAACGTGAGATCCAGATGCTGGGCGAGCAGGTGCCCCAGCATGTACGGAGACAGCCCGAACAAGAGGCCCCCGACGAGGGACGGGGCAAGCCGATCCGTTAGCTCACGACAAAGCAGGTAGGCGGCGCCCGTCGCGAGTACGACGGAGACGAGGATCAGGGCGTTGTAGGCGACCAGCGGTCCGGCGGTGAGCGTGAGCGGAGCTGCCAACAGCGCCGGCACCGGAATGGTCGTCATCCAGAGTGTGGAGAAACCCTCGGGCGGCCAGAGCAGGTGTGTGTGTAGCAGGTCGACGCCATGACCAACGGCCCATGGCCACCACTCGAGCGACCAGGTCATGACCTGGAAATCGGACGCCGGATTGAGGCCGACAGCCTCACTCGAAGGATGGACTAGCACCCCTGGGCCCACGAGTACGCAGACGACGAGCGCGGCGAGCGCGCAGCTGATGCCGAGTCCGGCGCGCGCCCGGTCGAAGTGTGCCTGCCGGTGCATCCACAGGCTCACCGACACCGCCACACTATTGCAGGCAACGGTTCAGGCAGCTTGGATCGCCGTTAGACGACTAGATTTGCGCACCGTGCGACCTTCCCCCCTCGTGCGCACGCTCGTGCAAGCCGCAGTTGTTCTCGTCGTGCTGGTCGGGCTCGCCTTCGGTGTCCAAGCCGCGCTCCTCAACGTGCCGTCGAATGCACAGCTCGTTGCAGTCGACGCGCTGAAGGCGCTGGCGCGGTACCACGTCATGGACAGCACGGAACAGCTGAGCACGCGGCCACGGCGCAGTCTCTGCTTCGAGAATCGTGTCCTCGATAGGAAGACCGATTCCTTCGTGCTCGGCTCGTTCGTCCTCGTCGGCAAGCGCCAGCGCTATTACGACCTCGGTCACGGCGTCCAGTTCCGGGGCGCGGGCGAGCCGGCGTACAAGGTCGCGCGGAACCGGTTCCTGCTCGCTGGGTGTCCCGAGTTCCTGGCCCAGCGGCTCGGCAGCCTTCTCCTCCAATGGCGGCAGATCCGTGTCACGGACGTCCGAACTGACGGGGTCGCAGCGTTTCGCATCCATTTCGGCCGCCCCGATCTCGGCGTCGAGCTCTATGTGGAACGCCCCAGCCTCCGGCCGCTCGAGCTTGCGCTGGGGCCCGGGGCGTTTGCTCCGCGCAGCGACCTCGAGCCGACCGGCGTCGGGAACCGGGCCGAGTTGATCGAGCAGCTCGTCCCTATGGCGCTGCAGAACCGGCTCCGCCGTGGTTGAGCGCGTGTCACAAGCGGTCGAGCCTGCGACGCGGACGTTGGGGTGGTCGTCATGGCTGGCCGAGCGACGACCGATCTTCATCTGGTGGGTGGGCGCGCGCGCTCTTGTCCTCGGAACTGCGTTCGTCATCCACGCCATCGGTCGCCCATACGGGTACTACTCGCACGCGGTGCTGGCGAAGCCGTTTGCCGCCCTCGCGGTGTGGGACGGCATCTGGTACCGGCGAGTGGCCGTTCACGGCTACCTCTTCGTCCCCGGACACCAAAGTGACACAGCCTTCTTCCCGCTCTACCCGGTCCTGCTTCGCATCGTTCACCTGACCGGGCTGCCACTCGATGCGGCCGGGCTTCTGCTCTCGAACCTTCTTCTGCTGGCGGCCCTTCTCGTCCTTTACGAGCTGGGGCTCGCTCTCCTACCGGCCGCAGACGCGCGCAGGGCGGTGATCTTCGCCGCGGTCTTCCCGACCAGCTACGTGTTTTCGATGATCTATCCCGAGAGCCTGGTGCTCGGGTGCATGGCGCTGGCGACGCTACTGGCCGTTCGCGACCGCTGGCTCGGCTGCAGCCTCGTCGCCGCCGCAGCCGCACTCGCCCGCCCGGAAGGGGCGCTGCTGGTCCTGCCGCTCGCCGCAATCGCGGTCGATCGCTGGCGCACGCTTTCCCCGGAGGCGAGGGGGCGGGCCGTTGCTGCTGTCCTCGCCGCTCCCGCGGCGCTCCTCTCCTTCATGCTCTATCTCGGCTGGGCGGTGAATGACCCGTTCGCGTGGAACGAGACCCAGCAAGCGTGGGGCCGCTCGTTCAACGCAACCGGCCTCTTCCTTTCGATTCGCCGCCTCTTCACGGGCCTGGGAAAGAACCATTGGGGGCTCCGCGACGCGCTCTTCTGCGTCCTCTTCCTCGTCCTTCTGGCTGTCGCTGCCCGAGCCAAGATCGCGTGGCCGGGGAGACGATGGCCCTGGATCGTCTTCGGCCTCGCGATCGTCCTGCTTCCGCTCGCGAGTGGCTCGATGGAATCCGACGCGCGCTTCGGCCTGCTCGCACTGCCGATCTACTGGGGACTGGCGGTTGCTGCGCGACGCCGCTGGTTGGAGCGCGGTCTGCTCGTGCTCTCAGCGGTCCTGCTTATCGGCGCAACGGCGACGATCCCGCTCATCTTCCCCTGAGGCGCCGCTTGCGGTGCCGTCATCAGGACGCCGGGCTCGGCCCGGCGTCCGTCTGAAATGACCGGTCCGGTGCGATCGAGCTCATCTCGAAACCGTCTCCACGGGCGATGCAGACATACGTAAGTGACGGTTATGACGGGCGCGGCACGGCAAGCGCAGCGTAGATCTGCACCATCGCCGACTGCTCGAGCAGCTTCGCGGACCGCGACCCGTCGAAGTGGAAGAGCCCGGTCGACTGATCGCGCAGCCGGTCCCAGGCGGCATCCGCGTACTCCTGAAGTGCGTCGCGGTAGCGCGCGTCTCCGTCGACGGATTCCAGCGCGAGGAGGTTGCGGAACCAGATAGCGAGGAAGAACGCCGGCTCGCGCCCGCCGGGTGTTCGGTCGAAATAGGCGAGCGAGGAATCCGCGAGCGCCTCGGCGCGCTCCAGCGCGCCCTTGTCGCCGGTCAACCGGTACAGGAGGACGTTCGCCCCGATTGCGGTGCCCTGGTTGTAGCTCCAATGAGTCTCGTCGCGCGTGCCGTCGAGCGCTATGTGATCCCAGAGCAACCCATCGGGCGCGAGCATGCAGGTTGTCACCCAACCCAGCATTCGTTGCGCCCAGGCGAGCTGGGTTGGATCGTGTGTGCGCGCGTACAGCTCGAGCCCGAGTAACGCGCCGGTAGCGGTGGTGACAGTGTTGCGGTCCCTGTTCCCAGGCGCCGTCGTCCAGAACACGCCTCCCGGACATGCGTGCGTCACGTCGGCGTCCCACACCGAGATGACGAGCTTGAAGAGGCGCTTGGCCCTGGCGAGCGGCTGCGGTGCTGATCGTACGTCGTACCAGCGCAACAACTCGAGTGCGATCCACTCGTTGTCGTCGTAGTAGATGTCGCCCTTCGGGCCCATCACCGACGCGAAGGCGCCGTCCGTCCGGAGGTAACCCCCAAGGCCCGAGACACGACGTGCTGCGTCCGGCACGTAGAGTCGCCCGCGCCCCGGAACTCTCGTCATGGCGAGCGTCGCTGCGAGCGCCTGCGAGTACGGCCACGCCCGCGCCGTCCCGCCTCGGCCGGATT
>VAXG01000157.1 GCA_005883355.1 Actinomycetota bacterium
TGCTTCCGAGCTAAATAGGAGCGCAGGCGCGGTTCGAGCGCGGCTCGAGAGGGGCGGTCGGTGCTGACGACCGAGCTCGAGACGGTCGGGTCTATTTGACGAGCGAGAGCATCTTGAACATCGGCAGGTACATCGCGATGACGATGACGCCGACCATGAGCCCGACCAGGATCATCATCAGCGGCTCGACGATCGACGTCAGCGACTGGATCGCGGCGTCGACCTCGTCCTCGTAGAAGTCGGCGATCTTGCCGAGCATCTTCTCGAGCTCTCCGGTCTCCTCGCCGATCTTCACCATCTGGCTGACCATCGGGGGGAAGATCGGGTTGTCGACGAGGGGCTGCGCGATCGGAACACCTTCGGCGACCTTGGTGCGGACGTCGCTGAGCGCTTCCTCGATCACCCAGTTGCCGGAAGACTGACCGGTGATCTCGAGGGCCTGGATGATGTCCACGCCTGCCGCAACGAGCGTTGAGAGCGTGCGAGAGAAGCGCGCCATGGTCACCTTCAGGACGACCTGGCCGATCTTCATCGGGATCTTGAGCTTGATGCTGTCCCATTTCTGCCGCCCCGACTCGGTCTTCTTGTACTTCCGCAGGCCGAAGATCAGGAACCCGAGCGCCGGGAAGATGATGTAGTACTTGGTTCGGAGGATGTCCGACGCGCTCACGACGTACTGCGTCAGCGTCGGGAGCTGGCCGCCGAGCTGGCCGAAGATCTTCACGAACACAGGGACGAGGAACATGAGCAGACCCGTGAGGACAAGGGTCGCGAAAACCAGCACCATCGTCGGGTAGAGCATCGCGCCTTTGACCCGCCGCTTGATCTGGGTCGACTTCTCGATCTGGTAGGCGACGCGGTCGAGGACCTCGTCCAGAATTCCCGCCGCCTCGCCGGCCTCGACCATCGAAACGAACAGGCGGTCGAAGATCTTCGGATGGCGGCGCATCGCCTGGGACAGGAGCAGGCCGCCTTCGACGTCCGCGCGTAGCTCCTTCACCACCAGGGCGAAGTACTGGTCGTCGGTCTGCTGCTCGAGGATCACCAGTGCGGCGACGATGTTCAGACCGGCCTCGATCATGGTCGCGAACTGCCGCGAGAAGATCTGGAGGGTCTTCGGCTTGACCTTCTTGAAGACGTTTCGCGCACTCTCGTCGCCCGAGGCTGGAAGCTCGTTCAGGGCGCTCGCCAGCAGGCCTCTAACGCGCAGTTGCTCCCGTGCTCCCGCCAGATCGGGCGCATGGAGCTCGCCGGTCAGCTCGAGCCCGGATGCGTTGATCGCTGAATAGGTGAATGCAGCCACAGTCGTCGTCCCTCGGAAGGGCTATCGGCAGGGGGGTTCAGGCCCTTAAGAGGGATGCCGATAGCTGAGGCGTGCACCTGCGCGCGCGCGATGAGAGCGGCTTCGGCATGCTCGAGCTCCTCATGGCGATGGTCATGCTGAACGTCGGCATCCTCGCCATCGTCGCCGCGTTCTCGTCGGGCAGCACAGCGCTGTCCCGGGCGAACCGGATCTCCACCGCCGGGACTGTTGCGAACAAGCAGATGGAGGTCTACCGAGGCCTGAAGTACGACAACATCGTCTTCATCACCTCGGAATGGAACTCCGCCATCGCGGATTCGACGTACACGGCCGACACGACGTATCAGCAGAACATGCTGAACCCTGTGGCGCCCAAGGCTCTTGTCCCGACCGTGACCTCGTGCCCGGCGAACGTCCCGACCAATGCGTGCGATCCGAGCTATACGACTGCGGGCGCCGACCATCGCTCCTATCGCGTCGACACCTATCTCTACTTCGACACGCCGAGCTACGGGAACCAGCTCAAGACGATCACGGTCGTCATCCGAAACCCCGACGATCTCAGCCGCACGTTCGCGCGCGTCACGTCGACGTTCGATCCGTCGACCGGGTCGTAGAGCTCCGATCTACGGAGTCGCGGCCGGGAGGGTGACGGTCTTCGGCGTGGTGGTGGTCGTACCGGTGCTCGTGCTGACACTGCCGCTCGCCGGCGTGGCGCTCGGCACTGCGGTTCCGAGGGGCTTCAGGATCAGCGTGTAGCGCGTGCCGTCGGCCGTGTTCATCAGTGTCACGGGCTTGTTCTCGCGCAGCGTCACGGTCTGCGCGCCGGTGGCGTAGGAGCCTCCGGCGATCGAGATCTTGGCCGAGTGGGCAGTCACCGAAACGAGGTGGAAGATCGGGACGAGGCCTGGGTCGGTCGACGTCGGCTGCGGGAAGTCGGTCTTCGTCGCAACCGTATAGAGGGTCCCGTTGACCGAGATGACTGCGCTTCCCGGCGCCGGGGCGTTGGCGGGGACGGTCGGCACGCTGGGGCCGGCTGCGCCTCCGCTCGAGGAACTGCCCGAGCCCGACGACGAAGGCGAGGAGCTCTTCGTATCGCTGAGTTGCTGGGCGAACGGATCCTTGCTCGCGAATCTGCTGAACGACGCCAACTGCCCGTCCTGCACGGTGGGCGCGGGAGCCGAGGCGAGCGAGCCTGTCGAGCCGGGCGTCGTCCCACCCGGTTGTTCGGCGCCGCTCAACGACGGTGCCGCGAGCGTGGGCGTGCCCGAGGCGGCCGGGGTCGTGGAGGTGCTCGCGGACGGTCGA
>VAXG01000158.1 GCA_005883355.1 Actinomycetota bacterium
TTCGCCATCAGGGAGCTCCTGTCGCCGACGCACCGTTCGGGGCCGCCGCGGTCGTCGTCGAGGTAGTGGTGGTCGTGGTCGTCGCAGTCGTCGTCGGCGTCGCAGGGATCGCAACCGGAGTGGGCACGCCCGATCCGTAGACGAACGCGTCGATGACCAGCGTGGCCTGGATCTGCGGGAACTTCAGCGTGCTCTCGTTGAACGTGAGCGTGTCCACCGAGAACAACCGCCCGGTTGCGTCAAGACGCCCCGCGTGCACCGACACGAGCGAGCGCAACCGGTAGAGGAAGTCCGCCAGGTTGTAGAAGTTCCCCTGGAACGTGACGGAGACCGGCAGCACCGTGTAGCTCCCGATCGGAGCGATCGCCTGCGGCGAGATCGAGTCGAAGCGAATGCCGGTGTCGCGGGCCAGCTGGCTCAACTCGAGCA
>VAXG01000070.1 GCA_005883355.1 Actinomycetota bacterium
GCCGGACGGCGCCCGACTGGTCGTCAACGTCGTCCTCGTTTACGAGGAGGGATCGGAGTACTCCGTCCTCTGGGGCGACGATCGCAACGACGGCTGGGGCGAGTATCCAGATCCTGGCGTCAATCCGCCGCAGCGCGATCCGGGCACCGAGTCCCACTACGAGTACGGGAGCCGTGCCGGAGTTTGGCGGCTCGCGCGCATCTTCGACGCGGCCTCGATCCCGATCACGGTCTCGGCGGCAGCGGTGGCACTCGAACTCAACCCGCCCGTCGCTGAGTGGATGCGTGAGCGCGACCATGATCTCCTAGGCCACGGCTGGCGCTGGGTCGAGCTGTGGCAGCTGTCGCGAGACGAGGAACGCGAACATCTTCAACGTGCGATTGCGACCTACGAGCGAGTCCTGGGTCAGCGCCCGCTCGGCTGGAACTGCCGCGGCTGGCCGAGCGAGAACACCCGCGAGCTCCTCGTCGAGGAGGGCGGCTTCATCTACGACTCGGACGGTTCGGCCGACGACATCCCCTTTTACACTCAGTGCCTCGGGCAGCCGTTCCTGGTCGTCCCGTACTCGAAGACCTACAACGACAGCCGCTTCCTCGTGACCCCAGGTTTCGGCAGCCCCCGCGACTTCCTCGACACGTTGACCATGGGTCTCGACGAGCTTGTCCGCGAGGGCTCGGAACGGCCGACGATGATGACGGTCGCCGTGCATTCGCGATGGACCGGCCAGGCCGCGCGCGCGGCCGCACTACGCGAATTCCTCGACCACGCGCTACGGGTCGAGGGCGTGAGGTTCATGCGCCGCGCCGACATCGCCCGCTGGTGGTTGGAAAACTACCCCCCGACGAAGGCATGAGCTCCCGCACCGCCAGGTAGCGAGGGCGTCGTCCCAGAAAGACAGGCGCCATCGTCTCCGGTTCGTCGGCATGCCATCATCTGGACGGACCGCAGGTCCGGCGAGGAGGAGCCGACTTCTCATGGATTCGACGGGTGTGTTCGAGGCAATCGGCCGAGAGCCGCGGCTGTCGGACAAGGTCGCCGCAACGATCCGGGACACGATCCTGTCCGGCCGCCTGCGCTCCGGCGACCTGTTGCCCTCCGAGCGGGAGCTGGGCGAGCAGTTCGGTGTCTCGCGGACGGTGATCCGCGAAGCGATCCGGGCCCTCGAGGCGAACGGGCTACTCGAGGTGAGGCCCGGCAGCGGGATGCGGGTCGCGGCCGTCGATTCGAGTGCAGTGCGCGAGTCGATTCGCCGCGTCGTGCACGCGAGCGAGCGGAGTCATGCGAGTGTCGCCGAGGTTCGCGCCGTCTTGGAGATCGTGGCAGCCCGACTCGCAGCTGAGCGCGCGACGGCCGAAGACATCACGCGGCTCGAACTGGCGGTCGATCAACTGGCGCGCTCGCTCGACGATGCCGAGAAGGCAGCCCTGGCTGATCTCGAGTTCCGGCGGGCAGTCGCGTCCGCCACCCACAACGAGCTCCTCGTTGACCTTCTCGACTGTCTGCGCGAGGCGCCCGGCCTCGATCACTCGGAGATGGGCGATGTCGACGGGAGCGAACGGGCCGGTGTCTTGGAGGCCCACCGCCGGGTCTTCGCCGCGCTGGCACGCGGTGACGCGGAAGCCGCCCAGGCGGCCGTCCTTCCGGTCAAAGCCGGCCGGGAACTGTCAGCGCAGAAGCCGACTTCGCCTTCAGCGGAGACGATGCGCCCTTCGCCAAAACCATGACCGGAGGCTTGGAGCGCCGAGCAGAGGTACGATAGGATGCCGCCGGTTCGCGAGCGGATCGACGCTTGCCCAGGGCTGAAGGTCAGGGTCGCGCGCCTCGGTCGAGAGGGCCGGAAGCAAAGGAGCGCTGGGGGACTGCGAGCGATGGGAGGGCGACGGTGACCGACGGCCGGCAAGCAGATCCGGGGGCGTACGAGGAGGGCGACGACGAGCACGCGCTCTCCCGCGCCGACTTCCTGAAGAAAGGCGCTGCGAGCGCCGTTGGGCTGGGCATGGTGCCGCTCGTCGGCGGGCTGGGCAACGCCGCAGCCTCGATGCTGCCGGAGGGGGTGTCTGAAGCCGAGATTCGCCGCGGCGGAACGCTGCGCGTCGGCTACGTGGGTGGCGGAACGGCCGAGACCATCAACCCGTCGGTCGGTGTGACTCCGATCGACGAGGGGCGGATCCAGGCGATCTTCGACCCGCTTGTGTTGCTGAACGCCGATCTGAGCCTGAGTCCCGGCCTCGCACTCGAGTGGAATCCGAACAAGGATGCGACCGAATACGAGGTGAAGCTCCGGCCTGGCGTCACGTTCCACAACGGCAAGACCTTCTCGGCAGAGGACGTGATCTACTCGATCCATCTGATGGCCAAGCCGACCAGCGCGGCGCTTCCCTTCGTCTCCGGAATCAAGATCCGCGACCTCAAGGCGATCAACAAGACGACGCTTCGCATCCCACTCAAGTTCCCGGACGCGAATCTGGCCGCGAACTTCGTCTACTACAACACGTGGATCGTTCAGAAGGGCGAGAAGAACTTCTCGCGTCCGGTCGGTACCGGGCCGTTCAAGTTCGGGTCGTTCACACCCGGACAGCAGAGCGTCTTCAAGCGCAACCCGCACTACTGGGCCCACGGGGGACCGTACGTCGACTCGCTGAAGATCGTCTCCATCTCCGACCCGAGCGCCAGGCTCAACGCGCTGCTGTCAGGCCAGATCGACGCCATGGCTCAGCTCTCGTACGCGCAGGCGAAGGCTCATCAAGCCAGCCACGACATCAACGTCCTCGTATCGCACGCACCCCAGGTCCTGATGTTCTACATGGACACCAGAAAGCCGCCTTTCAACGACAACCGCGTGCGGCTGGCGATGAAGCTGATCGCGGATCGACCGGCGCTCATCCGGGACGCCATCAGCGGCTTCGGGACAGTCGGGAACGACATCGTCGGCAAGGGCCTAACGTTCTACGACAACTCGATCCCGCAACACACGCGGGACATTCCACGAGCGAAGTCACTGCTGAAGGCCGCGGGACGGGAAGGCCTGAAGGTCGTGCTGCAGACCTCCGACGTCATTCCTGGGTTCGTCGAGTCTGCGACGCTGCTGGCGCAGCAGGCGACCGCCGCCGGCGTCACCATCAAGCTGAAGCAGGTGCCGGCGAGCTCGTACTTCAACCCCTCGCTTCAGTACCTGAAGATGCCCTTCGCCGAGACCCAGTGGCCCCCATCCTCGCTGAAGTTCTTCTACCTCCAGGCTCTGGCAGCGAACGCCCCATTCAACGAGACGCACTGGCATTCCAAATCGTTCAATACGCTCTTGTTCAAGGCAATCGGGGAGCCGAACCATCGAAAGGCGCAGTCGTACTGGAATCAGGTGCAGCGGATCCAATGGAGTCAG
This sequence comes from Actinomycetota bacterium, assembly GCA_005883355.1. Classification (GTDB taxonomy): domain Bacteria; phylum Actinomycetota; class Thermoleophilia; order Gaiellales; family Gaiellaceae; genus 3-1-20CM-4-69-9. The sequence goes on from VAXG01000070.1 coordinate 3,380, forward strand.
GGCGGCTACCTGAGCTGGACGAATGCCGATTTCGTGGATGCGCTCTCCAAGAAGGTGAAGGGACTCAAGCCCAGCGCCGCCGGGATCCTCGGGAACCACCGCTACCAGGACGCCTGGCTGTCGTGAGGGCGGAGCGCGCTCGTAAGCAGCGCAGGAGAGCCCTGCGCTCGAGGTGACCGCTGCGGCGGAACCGCGGCCTGCTCGTCGCGCGGTTTCGCCTGTGCTTGCGTTCGTCCTCCGGCGACTCGTCGGAGCCGCGGCCGCCTTGCTGGCGGCGTCGGTGCTGATTTTCACGGCCGTCCAGGTACTGCCTGGGAACGCCGCGAGTGCGGTCCTGGGACGAAACGCATCTCCGGCGGCCGTCGGAATCCTCTCCCGTCAGATGGGCCTGGACCGGCCGGCCTCTACGCGCTACGCGCACTGGCTCAAGGGGTTCGTGCATGGCGATCTCGGCGACTCCGCGGTCGCAATCGCCCAGGGATCCAATCATGCGCCGATCTGGCACCTGATCTCCGGCCCACTCAAGAACTCGGCGATCCTGGCCGCGATCACCGCCCTGGTCATGATCCCGCTTTCGGTTGCGCTCGGGACGCTGGCGGCCGTCCGTGCAGGCCGGCCCACCGACCACCTCATCTCACTCGGATCGCTCGCCGCGGTCTCGATGCCCGAGTTCGTGGTCGGATCGTTGCTCGTCGCAGTGTTCTTCGTCGGCCTGCATCTGCTCCCGCCCGTGGCGATCGTGCCCCCTGGCGGCGACCCGCTGAGCCACCCGAAGCAACTGGTGCTCCCGGTGGTGACGCTTCTGTTCGCATCGATGGCCGCGGGGATCCGGATGGTCCGCGCCGGGACGTTCGAGGTCCTGCAGACCGAGTACGTGCAGACGGCCCGCCTGAACGGGCTGCCGGAGCGGCGCGTGATCATGCGTTACGCGCTTCGCAACGCGCTCGCGCCGAGCGTTCAGGTGCTGGCCCAGAACCTCCAGTATCTGGTCGGCGGCGTGATCGTCGTGGAGGCCGTCTTCGCCTATCCCGGGATCGGGAGCCAGCTGGTGAATGCGGTCCAGATTCGCGACGTCACGGTCGTGCAGTCGGTCGCGATGTTGATCGCGGTCGTGTATGTGCTCATCAACTTGGTTGCGGATCTCATCGTGATGCTGCTCGTTCCGAAGCTGCGAGAGCCGGTATGAGCGGACGTCTCAGGTTTCTGCGGACACCGTCAGGGGCCGTGGGGTTCGGCATCCTCGTGCTCGTCCTGCTCGTGGCCGTCCTCGGGCCCTACGTGGCGCCGCACTCCGCCACCGCTCCGATCGGCGCTCCTCCCTTCACTGGCCCGTCGACGTCGGCGCCACTCGGCACGGATTTCCTCGGCAGAGACGTCCTCAGCCGGCTCCTCTCTGGCGGCCGCTCCGTTATCGGGCTCGCCGCAGCCGCCACCGGGCTCGCCTACCTCATGGGCCTTGCGATCGGCCTCGCCGCAGGCTACAGCCGGTCGATCGTCGACCCGCTGCTGATGCGGACCGTCGACGTGATGCTCGCCTTCCCGCCGCTCTTGTTCTTGCTCGTCCTGATCGCGGGCGCCGGCTCATCGGTGGGCGTGCTGGTGCTCGGTGTGGCCGTCATCCAGGCGCCGGGAATCAGCCGCATCGTCCGCACCGCCACCCTGGAGGTCTCCGAGCGTGGATACGTGGAGGCCGCGGTTGCTCGCGGCGAGCGGGCGGTCGCAGTGATCACCCGTGAGGTCCTGCCGAACATCTCCGCGCCCGTGTTGGTGGACGCAGGCCTACGTTTCACCTTCTCGATTCTGATCATCGCCTCGGTGAACTTCCTCGGGCTCGGTTTGCAGCCTCCGAGCTCCGACTGGGCCCGCATGATCGGCGAGAATCGCGCCTACATCTCGTTGAACATCCTTGCGGTCATCGCTCCGGCCGCGATGATCGCGATCCTCACGATCGGCGTCAACCTGGTGGGAGACGCGATTGCCCGCAGCCTCGGCAGGTCGTACGTCCCGCGCGGTATCCGGAGCCCGGCCGCGTGACCCCGGAAGACGGCGTCGCGGCAATCCGGGTCGAAAACCTCTGCCTCGAGCTGACCGGGGGCGAGCCCGTGATCGACGACGTGAGCTTCGAGGTGGCCCCCGGTGAGATCCTCGGCATCGTCGGCGAGTCGGGTAGCGGGAAGACGACCGTTGCGCTCGCACTGCTCGGCTTCACCCGGCCCGGTGTCAGCATCACGGGCGGCAGCATTCATGTCGGCGGGCAGACGATCGTGGGTCAGGGCGCCAGCACGCCTCGCAGCCTGCGCGGAAAGGTCATCTCCTATGTCCCCCAGGATCCGGGGGGCGCGCTCAATCCATCGCTCCGCGTGGGCGACGGGATCCTCGATGTCCTGCGCGCGCATCAGGCTCGCACCGTCGGCGAGGATTCCGTTCGAGCAGCGCTTTCGCGTGTCGAGCTCAGTCACGACTTCCGCCGCAGCTACCCGCATCAGCTCTCGGGCGGCCAGCAGCAACGCGTCACGATCGCAATGGCGACCGTGTGCGAACCGCCGGTCGCGGTGCTCGACGAGCCCACAACCGGGCTGGACGTGCTCACGCAGGAAAAGGTCCTCGCCGAGTTGCTCCGCCTCAGAGACGAGGAGCGAATGGCGATGGTGTACGTCTCCCACGACCTGGCGGTAGTGGCCAAGATCGCCGACCGGATCCTCGTCATGTACGCAGGCAGGGTGCTCGAGGACGGCCCCACCGACGACGTGATCGAGCTCCCCCGCCACCCCTACACCAAAGCTCTCGTCTCCGCTATCCCGGACTTCCACAACCCTCGCGCGCTGCATGGCATCACGGGCGTCGCGGTCGGCGTAGGGGAGTGGCCGACCGGCTGTGCGTTCGCGCCGCGATGCGAGCATCGGCTCAACCGCTGCGAGGAGGCGGTGCCGGAGCTCGTCGAGACGGCTCCGCAGCACCGGGCGCGGTGCTGGCGCTGGCAGGAGCTCACGACCAACGGACACCCCGCGGCCGTCGTCCGCTCCAGCGAAACCACACTGCCCCCAATGCCGCTGCTCGAGGTGTCCGGCCTGGAGGCGCGCTACCGCTCCGGGCGCACGGATCGGCCGGCGGTCGAGTGGGTCTCGTTCGCGGTCGAGCAGGGTCGGTGCGTCGCACTCGTGGGCGAATCCGGCAGCGGCAAGTCCACGATCGGTCGGTGCATCGCCGGACTTCACGTCCCAACCGCCGGACGGATCCTCTTCGAAGGCGACGAGCTCGCAGGTCACGCCCGGTCGCGCCCACTCCAGATCAGGCGGCGCATCCAGATCGTCTTCCAGAATCCGTTTGAGTCGCTGAACCCGCGGCATCGCGTCGGCTCGTCAATCGAGCGCCCGCTGCGCGTGCTTAGACGGCTCCCGCGCAGCGCCGCCGAGCAGGAGGTCGGAGAACTGTTGGAGCGCGTCCGGTTGCCGAAGCGGCTCGAAGAGCGGTTCCCGGTGGAGCTCTCCGGCGGCGAACGGCAGCGCGTGGCGATCGCACGCGCACTGGCAGCCAGACCCGATCTCCTGATCTGTGACGAGGTGACCTCGGCGCTCGACGTCTCCGTGCAGGCTGCGGTGTTGGAGCTGCTCCAGGAACTCCGCCGCGAGCTAGGGCTCAGCATGCTTTTCATCACCCACAACCTCGGCGTCGTTGCCTGCATCGCCGACTCCGTCCTGGTCATGGACCGGGGCTCGATCTGCGAGACGGGACCGGTTGGGACGGTGCTCTCTGCGCCCAGCCATGACTACACTCGTCGCCTACTTGAGGCCGCTCCATGCCTTCGCGAGAGCGCGGTCGGGGTAGGAGCGCCATGACCGAGGTTCGATTCACACCCATCGAGGCGCGGCCGGAGAGCCTCGCGGACATGGTCTACGACGCGATTCGCCGCTTGGTCATGGACAAGACCCTTCCCCCTGGCTCGCGAGTGTCTGAGAACGCACTCGCCGAGCGGCTCGGAGTCAGCAAGACCCCCGTCCGTGAGGCGATGCTGCGACTGCGGCAGATCGGCGTCATCCAGTCGGACGGGGTTCGCGGAGGAAGAGTGGCTCGACCCTCTCGGACAGCGATCCGCCAGGCGTACGAGATCCGGGAGGCGCTCGAGGTCCACGCGGTTCGGAGTGCCACGGCGCGTCGCTGCGCAGCCGACCTCGAGCGCATCCGCGACGCCGCTGAAAGCTCGCTCGAGTGCGCCCGCGCCGGCGATCAGGAGGGGTTCCGGGAGCACGACTTCGCCTTTCACCGCTCCATCGCCGCTGCGGCAGGGAATCCACGACTGACACAGCTGATCGAAGATGTGCTCACGCTCATCGTCACGCTCCGCCAGCGCGACTTCCCCGGCCTCCAAGCGGCAGTCGAATGCGGCCACGCACACGTCCGGATCGCCGACGCAATGGCCCGAGATGACCTAGAAGGCGCGGAGGCGTCCGCCCGGGAGCACATTCGCCAGGTCGAGGGGTACGTGCTCGCCGGCCCGGGCCTCACCACCGACCATTCCCAATAGGCGGTCGGCCAAGCGGTCCGCCGACTCGCGCAGACCCTCTACCAGTAGGTCGGGATCCGTGTCTCCTCGCGGGTCACGATCTCGAGAAGCGATGGCCGTCCCGAGTCTGCCTCACTGAGTGCACGCTCGAGCGCCGGACGAATCTCCTGCGGTCGCGTGATCCGCTCCGCATGCGCACCAAGGGCTGCGCCTACGGCGGCGTAGTCACCGCCGAGGAGCTTCGCGCCGTGCCGCTCGCTCGCAAGAGGTAGATGGGCCTCGTAGCCGGACATAACGCCGTTGTTGAGGACGACCGTGATGATGCCCGCCCCCGCTCGTACAGCCGTCTCCAGGTCCATCCCCACCATGCCGATGCTCGCGTCGCCCATCACGTTCACGACCGGCCGGTCGGGGTGCGCCAGCTTCATACCGATCGCGAGGCCGAGTGAGTAGCCCAGCTGGGTGGAGTGACCCCAGCCGACATAGCCAAGCGGTGCGAGCGACTCATAGAACGGCGCCATCTGATCCCGCGGAAAACCGGACTCATGCGTCACGATCGCGCGCCCGCGATCGAGACCGTGCATCAACTCGCGCACCACTCGATACGGGTTGATCGGCACCTCGTCGGAGGAGAGCAGCGGGTCCCACTCGGCGAGCCACGCGCGCCGCACCGCCCGAATCTCGTCCGTCGGATCCACAGCGGTCGCCCGCCGCCCTGCTTCAAGGCGGGTCCCGGCTTCTTCTGCCAAAGCGTCCAAGACCAGCGCCGCATCGCCAAGCACCGCGTGATCGATCGCGTAGTCCTTGCCGACGTCGCGCTCGTCCACCGTGCACTGGATGATGCACGCGCCGTCCGGGAGCGGCGCCGCCATCCACCAGCGCGTCAGGCTCGTCCCCACCGCCAGAACGAGGTCGGCACGACGCAGGAAGTGATCGACCATCGCGGTCGCGGACAGACCACCCACACCCAGTGCAAGCGGATGGTTCTCGGCGATCGCCCCTTTGCCGTTCATCGTCGTTGCTACCGGCAGGCGAACACGCTCGACTAGCCGCAGCAAGTTCGCGTCCGCCCCGGCGGCGTGAACACCCGCTCCGGCCAGCACCACGGGCCGCTTAGCCGAGAACAGAAGGTCAATGGCCTTCCCTACAGCAGAGTGATCAGGCCCAGCCCGCCAGCGCGGGACACACAGGTAGCGAGCACCGCCCTCGATCGTCTCGGTCGCGACGTCGTTCGGCAGCGAGAGCAGCACAGGGCCCGGCCGGCCGCAGCGAAGCGCGGTAAAAGCCCGACGCATCAACTCCGTCACGCGGTCGGCAGCGTTGACGGTAGCCGCCCACTTGGTCACGCCCGCGAACTGCTTCACGGCATCGAAACCCGGTGGAACCCCGTGGCGACGCAACGGATCGGCGCTCGGCAGCACGAGGATCGGGATCGAGTCTGCATATGCCTGCGCAACTCCAGCAAAGGCGTTCTCGATTCCGGCCTCGCGCTGAACGATGCAGACTCCCACGCGACCACCACCAGCAGCGCGGCTGAAACCATCAGCGATGTTCACCACCACGCGCTCGGACCGCGCGACAACCGGCCGTATACCCACGCCAACACAAGCGTCGATCAACGGCGCGTGCGGAAAACAACTCACAAACGCCGTCCCTTCCTCGCGGAGGATCCGCGCCATCCCGTCGACCGCCGTCATCCCAGCAATCGAAACGCCAAGGGTATCGCGTGACACTGTCGCGAGATTGCCACACAAGCCCTCGGGCGAGCAACTCGCCGTTGCAGTTTGAAACTCTTCAGCAGCTGCGGTACGCGGCGGAGAGCTAGAGCGAGGCGAGGAAAGCCGAAGGCGGGGCGTGTGCGCTCCGGAGGCCGCATCCTCGACCGCCGCGGCGCCCGCCCCGTTGCGATCATCGGCTCCGCAGGGTGTCCCAGCACTCGATTCACAACGTGCGAGTTCACCGTACGCGCGAGAAGAAGACGTAAGAGCTCCTTTCGGCGACGACCGAAACGCGTCAGCGCCGATCGCGCCTACGACTACGACAGTCGCCGCCGCCAGCTCCGCGAGCGCGGGATCACACCCGAGATCGCGCGGCGCAACACCGCGCACGGCTCCGGACTGGGCCGCTAACCGCTGGGTCGTCGAGCGCACGTTCGCCTGGCTCCACCAATTCAAACGACTGCTCGTCCGCTACGACCGCCGAGCCGACATCCACGAAACTTTCCTCGACCTCGCCTGCTGCCTCGTCTGCTACCGCCGACTCAAGAACTCGTCATTGTCAAAGGAGCTCTAATTTGGGCAACGCAAGCCGGCTCAGCCCTCGATGATGTTGTGCACCGGGGAGACGCGCGGCTGGCCGGGATTGGCCCCCAGCGCCGTCATGATCGGCAAGAGCGTCTCGCCGAAGGCTTCGAACGACTCCTCCGAATCCCAGACGTCAAACACCTGAATCTGCCCGTCGGTGTCGAGAGCGACGTGGTAGAGCCGGCCGGCCGGGGCTCCCGCGCCAGCCGCTTCGAGCCGACCGATCGCGTCGTCGTACTGCGCCGGTGTGAACGAGCTGGGTGTGAAATAGAAGCCGAGAGCCATCTCTTTGTCCTTTCTGAGTTCTTCAAATTGGGCCAGGCGCAGCCTTTCACAAGGAAGCTCGAACGCCAAGCCTGAAGGGTTTCAAAATGCGGGTTCATGCTGCGGCGCGGTGGTATTCGTGGATGAGTCCCCCGAGTTGGTCGCGACGCTTGACTGCTCCGCCGGGCGGTTGCCAGGCTGCGATCGCCGATTCGGGCGAGAGGAGCGCGAGTGCTCGATGGGGCCGCTCGCGGTTGTAGTGCTGGGTGTAGATGCGTAGGACGTGTTCGAGGTGACGGCGGCCAATGATCAACAGCCAGTCGAGGCACTCGGCCCGGACGGTGCGGACGAAGCGCTCGGCATAGGCGTTTGCTTGTGGGGCTCGGATCGGTGTGCGGATCACAGTGATTCCTTCGCTGCGAAAGATCTCGTCGAAGGCAGCAGTGAACTTGCTGTCGCGGTCGTGGATCAGGAACCGGATCCGCTCGAGCAGGCCGGTGAAGCTGAGGTTGCGAGCCTGCTGAGTTACCCAGTCGCCGGTCGGATTGGTCGTGCAACCGGCGAGATGGACACGGCGGCTGTCGAGCTCGATGAAGAACAGCACGTAGAAGCGACGAAGTGAGAGTGTCTCAACCGTGAAGAAGTCACACGCCAGCATGCTCGCGGCTTGCTGGCGGAGGAAGTCGCGCCAGCTCGGGCCTGCACGTCGCGGCGCCGGCTCAAGACCATTCGCGATTAACAGTCGCCGCACCGTGCTCGACGACACGCGCAAGCCTAGCTTCAGCAGCTCGCCCGCGATCCGCGAATAGCCCCAACGCGGATTCTCGCGCCCGAGGCGTAGCACGAGCTGTCGCACGCGATCGTCGAGGGGTGGACGGCCGGGACGTCGCCGCGGCTGCGTCCACTTGCGTTGCACCAGCTGCCGGTGCCAGCGCAGAAGAGTCTGGGGAGTGACGCTCAGCCCTTGCCGACGCCGCTGTGGCAGGAGCCGGACGAGCGCAGCGAGGAAGGCGCGATCGGCTGGCCGGAACGAAGGACGATCCGCTTGCCGTCCGAGCACTGCGAGCTGGTGGCGCAAGACGAGCAACTCGACGTCTTTGGCGAACTCGCTCCCCCGTCGTCCAACAAGTAACCGCAACACAGCCGAGAAGGCGAGGTAGGCGAAGGAAAGCAGCATTCGCCGATGCTCTCATGGCGCCGCCGCCGACCGCCTGCACGGTGGAACCCGGGTTTTGAAACCCCTCACGCTCGGCTCCGCACCGATCGGGCTCTCCTTGCACGTCGCCTTCGAGACGTCGCTCGAGGACGTCCTGGGCGCGTGCGAGCGGCTGCGCTCGCTCGCCGTCACACCGCTCTCGTTCTTCGGCGAGGAAACCGGCGAGCCAAGCGTCATCGGCTGGATGCCCGCGGCTTCGGTGTACCTCCGCGATCCCGACGGCCACCTGCTCGAGTACCTGGCGATGCTCGACTCACCACCCAAGCCCGAGCTTGGTGTCCTGCCCTGGTCGCAGTGGGCCCGTCGCGAGGACGTCGTCGGTCCCGGTCCAGCCCCGATTCGCGTCGAGCGCCACACGGGCCCGCGCAGCGAGCTGCGAGCGCTGTTCGCGATGGCCGAGGATTCCGCGGCGCACCTCGACTCCTATCTCGACGCGGGGCAGGTGCTCGTCGCGCAGGCGGGCGATCGGGTCATCGGGCACCTGCAGCTCGTCGACACCACCGACGCGCACGAGAGCGAGATCAAGAACATGGCCGTCGAGGCGTCATATCGCGGCCGCGGAATCGGCCGCACCCTGATCCAGGCGGCCGTCGAGCTCACGCGCGCGCAACACCGCTCGCTGCTCGTGGTCGCCACCGCCGCCGCCGACATCGACAACCTGCGCTTCTACCAGCGCGCCGGGTTCCGCATGCGCGCGGTCGAGCGCGACGCCTTCACGCCGGCCGCGGGCTACTCGCCCCAGACACGCCTCGACGGGATCGACTTGCGCGACCGCCTCTGGCTCGACCTCAACCTCGGCCCCGACACGCGATGAGACACGCTCACCGAGCGTTCGCGCCGTTCTTTGGCCCGATCTCACGACGGTGAGCCGCGGCCGCTGGGTTATCGTCTGCTGCCAGTGACGAAGCACGTCGTGATCCTTGGGGCCGGTTTCGGGGTGAGGGGTTTCAAAACTCTGGCTCATGCCCGGGAATGGTTCGTTTTCCAGGCGGAACCCGAATTTTGAAACCCTTCAGGGCTGCCGAGTACTCGACGGACTGAAACCGCTCGCTCGGGCGGTGCGTATTCAGCTTGTAAGCCCGAGGGGTTCACGTATCGTGCGTGAACTCGGTCCACCTTGTGGGGGAGGGATGACATGAGACGAAGGCTGGTCTTGGCACTCGCGGTCTGCCTGGCTCTTGCTGCAACGGCCGCCACCGCGCTTGCGATCTCGTTCACCGACGTTCAGGCGAACAACCCGCAGATCGCCGGCGACCCGACGAGCAATACCACTGCTCGTTTCCCGACGAATAAGCAGAACGAGCCGACGATCACGGTCAACCCGGTTAACTCGAGCTTCCTGATCGCCGGCGCGAACGACGAGCAGCTCCAGCCGCCCTGCGGCCCCGGCCCGGTGCGGGGGTCCGTGCCGGGCAGCGACTGCTCGTTCTTCCCGGGCGTCGGGACTGACGGCGTCTACACGAGCTCCAACGGCGGCGCGAGCTGGACGAACCGGGGGCTCCTGCCGGGCTTCTCGGACAACGGCGGCAACCTCCAGTCGGACGGCGATCCGCGGATCGTCTTCGGCCCGCGGCCGGACGCGAACGGCAGCTTCGCGGGCGCCCGCGCCGCGCACGCTTTCGTGACCGGCATGCGCGCGTACTACGGCGGCCTGGCCGAGTTCGCGCCGGGCTCTCAGCAGGGCAACCAGGCGCCGGAGCTGCTGACGATCTCGACCTCCGACAACAACGGCGTCAACTGGTCGGATCCGGTCATCGCCGCGAACGGCCACGGCTTCAAGTTCAACGACAAGGAGGACATCTGGGCCGACCGGAACCCGAGCTCGCCGTTTTTCGGACGCGTCTACGTCTCGTGGACGCAGTTCCGGGGCAGCGCGACCACATTCTTCGGCGAGCCGGTGCGGGTCGCGTCTTCGGACGACGGCGGGAAGACGTGGTCGAAGGAGCGCCAGCTCTCCGCCGCGCAGAACATCGGCCACGGCGGACGCCAGGGCTCGACCGTCCGGACCGGTCCCGACGGCACGGTCTACGTCGTCTGGGAGGACTCGGACGTCGGTGGCTTCAAGCAGGTCGTCGCCGTGTCGCACGACGGCGGCGTCAGCTTCTCGCGGCCGATCGACATCGCCCGGGTGAACGACATCCAGGATCCAATCCCGGGCTCGAACTTCCGCGACGACAGCTTCCCGAGTCTCGCGGTCGATCAAGGCACAGGCGCCGTCTACGTCGACTGGGCCAACCTCCGCAACGGCAGGGGCAGGATCGTCGTCTCCAAGAGCAGCGACCAGGGGAGCACGTGGTCGACCCCGACCGTCGTCTCCCCGGCCGCCGACGGCTACGCGTTCTTCCAGGGCCTGGACGTCGCGCCGAACGGGCGCGTCGACGTCGGCTATCAGGCGTTGAAGACGACCGACACGAGCACGTTCGGAACCGGCAACGCAACCAT
>VAXG01000035.1 GCA_005883355.1 Actinomycetota bacterium
TACCTCCTCTCCACGTACGGGCAGGAGTACAACCTGCTGAGCGCCGCCGCGTTCCTGCTGATGATCGTCCCGCTAATCGTGTTCTTCTCGCTGCAGCGCTACTTCGTGCAGGGGTTGCTCGCAGGCTCCGTGAAGACCTGAGCGTCTTTCTCGTCCCGCACACGCACTGGGACCGGGAGTGGTACCGGCCCTTCCAGTCCTTTCGCATCTCGCTCGTGGACGTCGTCGACGACGTGCTCGACCGCCTCGAAGCAGAGCCCGGACTGCGCTTCACACTCGACGGGCAACTGGCAACCGTCGACGACTATCTCGAGATCCGGCCCGAGGCCGAGGTGCGGATCCGGAAGCTCGTCGGCGAGGGCCGCCTCGCGATCGGGCCGTGGCAGACGTTGATGGATCGGCGGCGAGACCACGTTGCGGAACCTCGAGGCCGGCATGCGACGCGCCGAGAACTTCGGCAGCGCGATGCGGATCGGCTATCTGCCGGACATGTTTGGCCACGTCGCACAGATGCCGCAGATCCTCCGTCTCTCCGGCATCGAGACGGCGGTCGTGTGGCGGGGAGTTCCGTCGGCCGTCGACTTCCATCGGTTCGTCTGGGAGGCGCCGGACGGCTCGACGATCGTAACCGAGTACCTGCCGGCCGGCTACAGCAATGCGGCGTACATCCTCGACGTTCCGGGGCCGGTCGACCTCGGTCCCTTCGAGGAGCGGTTCGCACCCTGGTTTCGAGGCGAGCCGGTGCTCGGGATGGTGGGCACCGACCACATGCCGCTCCCACGTGACTTCAAGAAGCGCATCCCGGACCACGCCACGGTCGGCACGCTCGCGGACTATCTCGTCGACGCGTCGTCGGAAGGCCTGTTGCGCTGGCGCGGCGAGATGCGCTCGGCTGCACGCGCGAATCTCCTCCCAGGGGTCGTTTCCGCACGGATCGACCTGAAGGCGGCGTGTGCGCGCGCCGAGCGCTGGCTCGAGCGCTACGCCGAGCCGCTGCAGGCTCAGTACGGACGCGAATGGCCCGAGCCTTTCCTCGCGCAGGCTTGGACGCGGATGTTCCAGAACTCGGCGCACGACTCGATCTGCGGTTGCTCGGCGGACGAGGTGTCGGCGCAGGTCCTCGTGCGCTACGCAGAGGCCGAGCAGATCGGGCGCGAGTTGGCGGAGCGGGCAGTCGCACGCATTGCAGCGGAGGTTCCTCGTGACGCCTTTACCGTCGTGAACCCCTCACCGCGCGAACGCTCCGACCTCGTGGAGCTCGAGCTGGTCGTTCCCGATGAATGGGAGGCCGTCGAGCTCGAGCTTCCCGACGGTTCGCGCGTCCCGACGCAGGAGATCCACCGTCAGGAGCCGCACCTCTGGGAGGCGAGGCTGACCGGCGCGGATGTCCCGCTCGTGGTCGCGCGTCGACTCCACGGGCGCGAGCTCCTCGGGCACGTCCTCAACGGCTTTCGAATCGAGAACGGCCGAGCGACGCTGGAGGTCGGGGACGAGCCGGACCCGGAGTGGCTCGACGTCGAACAGCTCGTCCGCGAGGTCACGTTCGCAACGGCCGAGGGCGAGTGGACGCTGCGCGTCGTCGCACGTCCGAAGCGCACGGTCATCGCGATGGTGACGGCACCACCGCTCGGCTGGACCAGCGTCCGTCCGGTGCGTGCCTCCGGATCTGAGCGCAAGGCAGGGCCCTCGACCGACGTGTCCCAGTTGACAAGGATCGTTCGCGGTGGCGACGCAGGCGACAGCTACAACTACGCGCCGCCTCCCGGCGACGTCCTCGTCGACACGCCGATCGACGAAGGGCGTGAGCTCGTCGAGGACGGGCCGCTCCGTCGGGTCGAGGTCGTGCATCGCACGTACATGTGGGAGGGGAACCGCGTCGACACGCAGACGCGCTTCGAGCAACGCGCCGGCGAGCCGTTCGTCCGCATTCGCGTCGACTTCGACAATCCTTGCGACGACCAGCGCGTCCGCGTGCATGTCCCGCTGCGCGAACCGGCCGACCGCTCGTACGCCGAGGGCCAGTTTGCGATCGTCGAGCGCGGGCTCGAGCCGGAAGGCGGTTACGGCGAGGTGGCGATCCCGACGTATCCCGCGAGTGCCTTCGTCGCCGCCGGCGGCGTCGCGGTGCTCCTCGAACACGTCACCGAATACGAGGTCGCCGGCGACGAGCTCGCGCTGACGATGCTTCGTTCGACGGGTCTGATCAGCCGCACGCAGCACGCGTGGCGGGAGGATCCCGCAGGCCCGGCGCTACCGATCCCCGCGGCCCAGCTGCGAGGCCCGCGCACCTTCTCGTTTGCTTATCACCCGAGCGTCGAGGCGATCGTCGAGCAGGCGGAGCGCTACCGCCATCCGTTTTTGACAAGGCCGGGAACCGCCCAGGCAGCAGAGCTCGGCTCGCACTCGGGGGCCGTCCTCGAGGGCGACTCGAACGTGGTCCTGACAGCGTTCCAACCGGGGCGCGCGCGCATCGTCAACGAAAGCGCTGATCCACATTCGGTCCACTTCGCGGGACAGCGGCTGGACCTCCGCCCGTGGGAGATCAGGTCCATCTCGACGTGAACTAGTGCTTTGCAACGAAGAAGTCGCTCTGCCCGATCAGGGGCCCGTACTTGTGAGCCGTGCGCTTGCCGATACCGGGATAGACGTACCAGCGGTAGTGACCCAGCGCGAGTTTGCGCGTCTTGCCCTTGTACTTCCACTCCTTCTTCATCCGGTAGCGCGGTTGCAGCGGCCACACGCTCATGACCTTGCGCCCGCTCACGCCGAGCGACGCAACACGCCGTAGCGCCTTTCCGACCCCGTAGTAGACCTGCAGGTTGTAGTAGGAGGCTCCCGCTACCGGCCGCCAGGCCAAGAGGGGGAGACTCGTGACGATTGACCCGCGCGCCGGTGAGTAGAGCTTGGCACCCGGCACGATGCTGACGGTCTCCGAGGCCTTGTTCCCGGCCTCGTCGTAGCCGTTGATCGTGTAGACGTACTTGACCTTGTTCGTCAGGCCCGTGTCCTCGAAGCTCGAGGCGAGGCCTTTGAAGACGGTCGACGGATCCGGGCCGGCCGTGCCCGGCGTTCGGTCGATCTCGATCGCCTTGGTGTCCGGCGACGCCGTCCAGGTCAACGTGGCGGTGCCGTCATCCCAGTCGAAGCCGAGGTTGGTGATCGTGGGCGGCGTGGCGTCGTACTTGAACGCCGGCGACGTGCCGCCGGCTCGGTTGCCCGCCTTGTCCGTGCAGGTCCCGTTGACGGTCGTACTGTTGGTGTCCGGGCCGGGATACGTGACGTCGGTGCACGCATCGATGCCGGAGCCATCGTCGCTGCCGTGGAACGTGACCCGAACCGGGTGGTTGTACCAGCCGTTGCTGTCCGGTGGACGATCGAAGGTGATGCTGTCGATGGAGGGCGCACCCGAGTCGTAGTTCACTCCGACGCCGGCACCGCCGACGTTGCCGGCTCTGTCGGTGCAGCTGGCACTGACCGCGCTGCCGCCGCCGAAGCTTCCGGAATTACAGGATGCGATCCCTGACAGGTTGTCGCTCCCACTCGCCGTAAAGTCGACAGGATGGTTGTACCAACTGCCCGAGTCAGGGCCCCGTGACAAGGCGATGGCCACGGACGGCGGCGTTGCGTCGTACTGAATTGGCCCGAAGCTGGCCGGCGCACTCACGTTTCCGGCGTTGTCCGAGCACGTCCCTGAGAACGAGGCGCTCGCGGTGTCCGGGCCACCATAGGTGGTGGAGTTGCAACCGGCGAGACCCGATGTAGCGTCGGAGCCGTTGAAGTTGATGTCAACCGGGTGGTTGTACCAGCCGTTCGAATCGGGACCGCGGCTAGGAGAGCCGCCTGTGACCGTCGGTGGCGTAGCGTCCTTCTTGATCGTCACTCCGAGCTGTGACTGTGAGCCGTTCGAGTAGGTGACCACGCACGTCCTCGACCAATTCGCCGTGTCACTTGTCACCGTGTTGGTATCGCAGGCTTGCGTATTGGTGACGCCGGTGGGATCCCACGCAAACGCAACCGTGACGCTCGTCTTGTACCAGTCAGGCGAGCAGCCACCTCCGTTGCACGTCACTGAGACTGGCGCGGCTCCTGCCGCAGGAACGAGGATCAGGAGCGGCAAGCAAACGAGGAACAACGCAAGTGGATAACGCCAGCCCACGCTCATCTCACTCGAAGCTCAGGTCGAAGTAGCGCATCGTCAGCATGTGCAGGCTCAAGCCCGCGACCGCAAGGACCGCAAGCGCGATCCCCCCAAGCCATAGATACGGGTGATCGCGATTGTCAGCCGCTGGAACCGGAATTCCCGCCGCAGCGACCACCCGCCTAAGAGGTGCCAGCCAGGAGGACACCGGCGGCGCTTTCGCGGGCTGTCGAACCGGCTGCGTGCGGTGATGACGCACAGCCTTTGCCCGCTGCCGCGGGCGCGAAGTCTGTACGGCCGGTCGCGGTGCAATCGACGCCGGCGGCGTGTATGTGCGCACCGGAGGGGTGTACGCGCGCCTGGGCGCGGCGGGCTTGGGCTTCACAATGCGGACCGGAGGCTTGTACGGATCCGGCGGCGGGGCGTCGGACGTCGTCGTCGTCGTAGGAGGAGGCGTTGAGTCGGCAAGCGCCGGCGCAGCTCCGGCCCAGAGGACGGCCGCACCGATCCCGCAGACGGCCAGTACCTTGGTCCTAGCGGCGAGGTCGCAACGGCCGAAGCGCGCGCCCGCGAGCTGGCGCTTGCCGCATCGCTGAGCTCGGAGTCGAGCGCGCAGCCTCGGCCGTAGCGTTTGGAGACGCACGTAGGTGCGCCAAGGTCCATGCGGAGTGACTCGCCTTCCCCAAGGGCCCGTCCGGGGTCGCCGCAGTAACGATCTTGTACCCCGAGGAGCCAATCGGCCCCTCCTCCCCATTGCGATCGTTACTCGCCTGGAAGGTACTCCGCCCGCACCTGAATTTCAACGGTGCTTCTCAAGAAGCTGTTAACGGTCCGGACGGCAGCCTTACTCAGGGGTGCGCCGCTCGAGCGCAGGCAACGCCGGCGTCCCCGTGATCACCGAGCCGATGCCGGGAAGGTACGTCTCCATGGCCATCCCGTTCGAACGGACCAGCTTCTTGAGGAGCTCGGCGTCGAGCCCATCTCCGTAGCTGTGCAGCACTGTCTTGTAGCGAATCTCGCCGTCCTCGAGATCGAGCTCGAAGTTGCCCGCCGCGAGTCCATAGTTCGCACCGGTGAGGAACTGCGAAACCTCGCGGCGGCGCTCCGCGGGCACATGAAGTGGACAGACGGAGTACAGGAGGATCAAGTCCTGCTCGTCGACTACTTGGGCATAGAACTTCCAGGTCCCGAGAGGCCCGGACAGATCGCTGACCAGAACCTGCGCCCCGCGCACCTCCGAGAATGGCCAGCCGTTCTCGACGAAGACTCGCTTGAGCTCTCCGAGAAGGGCCATCTCTTCCGCTGCGTCGGCTCCGTCGGCGTGCTCGGCAGACTCCGTCACACGAGCGCGTTGCAGTAACAGATTGTCGCGCAGCGCCTCCATCGTCTCCCACACGCCTGGGGGAAGGGTGCGAGGCCGGCGCCGCGCTCGTGCCCAGAGCCCCGCGCCACAGCGGCTGCACTTGCGGATCGACGCGCGCGGGCTTGGCCAGAGCCTTGGCTCGAAAGCGTCGATCGAACCCTCGTTGCCGCAGACGGGACATTGCAGCCCGGTCTCACCGCCCTCGGCGACGGCGGCCGGCTCCGATCCCCACGCGATGTCGGCCGAGACCAGTGAGACGTCGACCTCATCGCCGGGCAAGATCCTCCCGTCGGCAGCCAACCGTCCGATCAGGCCCGCAGTGCTCGCGAGCCGACGGACGTACTCGGTATCCGCGGCGCGTCGCTGCAACAGCCAGAGGAGCAGCACCTGCACCGACACAGCTTGGTCGCGGGTCCGCTCGTCAGACGTCGCCGCGCCTTTGAGCTTGACGCTCGAGAAGATCCGTGGTCCCGCACGCGCATTCAGGAACCGTGCGAGAACGCGAAAGGAAGTGCCGCCCTGGAACGAGCGATCCGCGTGCACGACTCGGATCCAGAGCCCCCCCACCGCCTCCAAACCCGGGCTCTCGACCAGGTCTTCCAGGTGCTCGCTCGACGCTTCTTCGAGACTGCTCAGAGCGTGAGCGAGGGGAAGCGCGTGCTCCGGGCCGAGCAACGCCATCGTCCTGGCCGCGTAGTGCCCGAAACAGACGAGCTCAGCTTGCTTGCCCACCTCGCCTGCAGCGTTTGAACCGAGGATGACGCAAGCCTCGTCGGCAGAGAGGCGGATGTCGAATGTCGTCTCAACCATCTAGCGCGCTTGTACCACTCTCGAGCCCCAAAACGGAACCGTCCAGGGACGTGGAAACCCGGGGCGGCCACCTGCGGCCAGGGCCGCCCCGGGTCCTTGAGCGCCTCTCGGCGCAGCTTTGATTCAGCGCTTGCCTACTCGGCTCTGGCTTTTCCCCTCTTCTCCTTTCCGAGAGACAGGGTGAACGGGAGGTCCACGTTGACCAGGTTCTGCTTGGCCTTCGCGTTCCCGCGTCCGTCCTGCTTCGTCTTCGACTTCTGCACCAGGGTCTGCTCCTGGCCCTTGCCGCCGCAACCGCCACCGCAGCTGGTGTCGGCCAGCTTCTGGTCCACGGTCACGTCCTGGTCGGTGTCGTTCTTGTTCGTTGCGTCGGCGTCGGCGTTGTTTCGTGCCTTCTGCTTGGCCGAGCTCGCGCCCGAACCGCTCAGGTGGTCACCGATGACCGACAGCGGTGTGTTTGCGTTGACGGCGTCCTGCTTGGCCTTGGCGTCAGCGTCGGCGTCCTGCTTGGTCTCGCCGATCTGGATGACGTTCTGCTCCTGGCCGTTGCCGCCACAGCCCGACCAGCATTTGCTGCCGCCGCCGGACTGCGTGGCGGTCGCGTCCTGATCGGTTCTGCTGCGGTTGGACGCATCGGCGTCCGCCTTGTTGCTGACGTCCTGCGAGGCCGAGCTCGAACCGAGGCTCGGATCGCCGCCGACCACCAACAGCGGGACGTTCGCGTTCACGGCGTTCTGCTTGGCCTTCGCGTCCGCGTCGGCGTCCTGCTTCGTCTTGCCGATCTGGATGACGTTCTGCTCTTGGCCGTTGCCGCCACAACCCGACCAGCACGTGCTGTCGCCGGCGACCTGCGTCGCCGTAGCGCCCTGATCGGTGTTGCTCTTGTTGGACGCGTCGGCATCTGCCTTATTGCCGGCGTCCTGCTTCGCCGAGCTCGAACCACGGCCCGGATCTCCACCGACTACGAGCAACGGAGCGTTCGTGTTCAGCGCGTCTTGCTTGGCGCCTGCGTCCGCGTCGGCGTTTTGCTTTGTCTCGCCGATCTGGACGACGTTCTGCTCTTGGCCGTTGCCGCCACAACCCGACCAGCACTGGCTCTTGCCGGCCGTCTGGGTCGCGTTGGCACTCTGATCGGTCGAGCTCCTGTTCGAAGCATCAGCGTCGGCGCTGTTGTACGCCTTCTGATCGGCCGAGCTCGAACCGCCGTTCACGTCGCCTCCGGCAAGGCTGACGGGAACGTTGGCGTTGACGGCGTTCTGCTTAGCCAGGGCATTCGCGTCCGCGGACTGCTTCGTCTGCGCGTCCTGGATCACGTTCTGCTCTTGGCCGTTGCCACCACAGCCGGACGCGCACCTGCTGGTGCCGCCGGTCTGAGTCGCGTTCGCCGTCTGGTCGGTGTTGCTCTTGTTCGAAGCATCCGCATCGGCCTTGTTCGTAGCCGTCTGGTTTGCGGAGCTGATACCACCGTTCACGTCGCCTCCGGCGATGCTGACGGGAACGTTTGCGTTCACTACGTTCTGCTTGGCCATGGCATCCGCGTCCGCGGACTGCTTCGTCTGCGCGTCCTGGATCACGTTCTGCTCTTGGCCGTTGCCACCGCAACCGGACGTGCAGCTAGAGCTGCCGCCCGTCTGCTTGGCAGTTGCGTTTTGATCGGTGCTGCTCTTGTTGTTTGCGGAGGCGTCGGCGGTGTTGCCGGCCGTCTGATTGGCCGAACTCGTACCGCCGGACACGTTCCCGCCCGCGATGCTGACAGGAACGTTGGCGTTGACCGCATTCTGCTGGGCCTGCGCTTCGGCGTCGGCGTCCTGCTTCGTGAGCGCGGACTGGTCGACGGTCTGCGATTGGCCTGCACCGCCACACCCGGACGTGCAGCTCGCGCTGCCTCCGGTCTGCGTCGCGGTGGCGGACTGATCGGTCGTGCTCTTGTTCGACGCATCAGCGTCGGCCTTGTTCGTGGCCGTCTGATCCGCCGAGCTCGAGCCGCCTGACACGTTCCCACCCGCGATGCTCACGGGGACATTGGCATTGACCGCGTTCTGCTGGGCCGCGGCTTCGGCGTCGGCGTCCTGCTGCGTCAGTGCCGACTGGTCGATCGCCTGGGCCTGGCCGGCGCCGCCACAGCCGGACAAGCAGCTGGAGCTGCCGCCCGTCTGAGTCGCGTTCGCCGTCTGATCGGTCGAGCTCGTGTTCGACGCATCAGCATTGGCCGCGTTGGTGGCCGTCTGCGTCGCCGAACCGGAGCCCGAGCCGACCGCGACGCCGCTGACGCCGCTGATGCCGACCGGCAGACTTGCGTTCGAGGCCGTTTGTCCCGCCGTGCCCGCCGCGGGCGCACCCTGAGTCGCCCCGGCCAACTGGCCGAGGAGCTGGTCTGCGCCCGGAGGCGGATCGTTGGCGGCGGTTGCCGTGCCAACCCCCACTGCGAGGGCGATCGTTGCGACGCCCAGCGCGATGAGATGGCGTTTCATGGCTTTGCTTTCTCCTCTGTCGTCGTTACGTCGGATTACCGGGGCGCACCGGAGCGCCGCGGCACGGTCGGCGACAACCCGAAAGGGTTCGCCGGAAGCCCGAGCCCTACCCCGGACGTTCGAGACGAGAGACGACAGCCATCAGCCGCCGGAGTGCCGATGGAAGGCGACGACGTACCCACCAAGGGGCCGTCAAAGCAAAGGCGAGCAACAGCATCGCGAAGATTCCAGGCGATCCACCCGTCGGGGACGCGCCTCCGAGCGATGCGTTGGGCATGTTCGGAGCATGCGGGAACGGCGCTCGATGACCGGGCGCGCCGGAGTGCGATCGGCCTGCCGGCGAGGTCGACGTCGCAGAGCTGGGCTGATCCGGCGCCAACCATTGGGCGGCGTCGGCCACGAAGGAAGACGCAAGGCTCCAGCCGGCAGGGCCGAAACGCCTCGTGACGACACCGGCCGGCACCAGGACGTCCGCAGACTGCGTGTAAGGCTCGTTCTGCTCGATGACCTGGGTCCCCGGTCCGGTTTGCTGCGCTACCTGAACGGTCTGGTTCGAGCTCTCCTGGGTTCCAGTTGCGCTCGAGTTGCCCGAAGTCCCGGCTTGTTCGGAGATTGCCTGCGCGCTCGCGGTCTGCGTGGTCGGGGCGCTCTGCACGATGGTCTGCGACTGGCCCGCTCCCCCCACCTGGCTCCCCCCAGCCGACCCCCCGCTCTGCGACTGGGCGGCGAACTGGGTCACCTGGTTCGAGTTCACGGCGGAGGCGGTGGCGGACGAGGTGTTCGCCTGCGTTGCCGCGTATTGGTCCTCGAGGGGGATCCAGATCTGGATCAACATCCCGAAGGCGCCCGAGCCGGCGGGATCCGGCGCGGCGCCGTCGATCAGGACGGAGACATTCGCGTTCGTAGGCGCGCTCTGTGTCGAGATCGCCGTTGCATTGGCGTCCTGTGCCGTCGGCGCACTCTGAGTCACCGACTGCGATTGACCGCTGGATGAGCCGTCGTCCGCAAGCGCCTGTGCCTGCGTCGTGGACTGGTTTACGGCGTTGTCGTTCGCGGCCTGGGCCGTTGCCTGTGAGCTGTTCGTCTGGGTGACGGGGCCCGTGTCGCCAGGGCTCTTGTTGCGAATGACGATATTCGCGTTCAGCGGCGCCGTCTGCGTCGACGCCGGAGTTGCAGTGCTGCCCTGGGTCGTCGGGGCGGTCTGATCGGTCGACTGCGACTGGCCACCGGAAGCACCGCCACCAGTCTGGCTCTGTGCGGCGTCCTGCGCCGTAGCGTTCGAATTGTTGCCGGCGGCGCTGGCGACCGATGTGTTGGTCTGAGTCACCGGCCCGTCATTGCCGGGACTGTCGATCCGGATGACAAGGTTCAGGTTCGTCGGCGTCACCTGGGTGGAGGCAGCTGTTGCATCACCATTCTGGGTCACAGGCGCGCTCTGACTCGACGCCTGTTTCTGGGCGGGAGCCGGGTCGGGGGGTGGAGCGCTGCCGGAATCCTGCTGCTGCGAAGCGCTCTGATCGGTGTGGTTCGCATTGTTCTCCGACGCGACCGCAGCGGAATCGTTTCGTTGGCTTGCGCTACCCCCGGCGGAGAGGTTTGTCGCATTCTGGGTCGACGTCGCGGAGGCCCTCGCGCTCTGCTGCACCGGCGCGTTCTGGGCGATCGTCTGCGACTGCGCCCCGCCGCCATCGCCGCCGCTCTGCGTAACCGTCGCGCTCTGGGTAGTGCTGTTGTCGTTTTGCGCCGACGACGACGCGCTGGAGGAGCTCGTCTGCTCGGCGCTGCTACCCGGGTCGGTCGAATCCGCAGCCGCCTTGCTCGGCGCGAAGGCTGCGCAGCTCGCGAACAAGACGGTGAATACCAGTAGTGCGAGGCAGCGCCTCGGCCCCTCCCCCATGAGCTCAACGATCGCCGACCTGCTCTCGTCGGAACAGACCCCGGCTTACGGGTTCGACTCCCTCCAACTGGGCGGACTGACGCGTCCGTCAAGCCCGACCCAAGGCCGGTCTTGGCGAAAGACGGACTACGATGAACGCTAGGTGCCGACGCACATTCTGGTCGTCGAGGGTCACCGGCTCGTGCGACAGGGAATCCGGTCCGAGCTGTCGGACACTGACGGGGTCGTCGTCACCGAAGCAGCCAGCGGCGCAGCTGCGATCGCCGCCGCCGCCGAGCAGCGGCCCGACGTCGTGGTGCTCGCCTCCGAGCTTGTCGACCGCCCAGGCACAGATGTCTGCGCAGCCATCATCGAGCAGCATCCTGCCGCCGCGATCATCTTCCTCTCGGAGCACAGTGACGAGGCCTCGGTCCGCGCTGCACTCGATGCGGGCGCTCGTGCGTACTTGCTCCCAGACTCGGACGACCTCGATCTGCCTCGCGCGATCGAACGGGCACTCGCAGGTGAGAGCGTGATCGATCCACGTGCGGCGGCTGCCCTGCTCTCGTCTCGCGGCGGTGCACAGCAACCGAAGCTCACGAGCCAGGAGCTCAAAGTCCTCCGACTCGTCGCCGAGGGCCTCACGAATCCAGAGATCGGAGCAAGCCTCTACCTGAGCCGGCATACCGTGAAGGAGTACGTCAGCCATGCGATGCACAAGCTCGAGGCGACGAATCGCATCGAAGCAGTGCGCAAGGCAACAGCTCTCGGTCTGATCGAAGGAGTCGGACCGCCTTCCGGTGAAACGACACGGTCGCGGCGAGACACGCTCGTCTACAACGAGTCGGTAGGGCCGGCGCGTAACACGGATCTCAAGGTCACTCCGATCAAGATCGACAAGCTCGTCGCGAGCCCGGACCCGTCTGCGGAGTAGTCCGCCCTCCGCTTACTCGCGGTACCGGATTCCGTCTGGACTTTTCCTACCGAGACCGTGATCGGACAAGCCTTTGCTGCCTAGTCGCGCTCGAAGCGAGCGAGCGGCGATCGCTGCCGTCAGGAGGAGCAAGCCCAGGCCGAAGGCGAATGACAACGGGAGAACCAGGAGCAGCCAGCCTCCGAAGAGATTGACGGCTGATGAGGCAGGCTCGAGGATCCGCGGCGGCGGCGGCGCGGCCTCGACCTCGCTCCGGGGGACAGTGGTCTTCGGCTTCGGGCTCAGGACCCGCACCGGCCGAGGGCGCGCCGGAAGGCTCTGCGACTCCGGCCGGACTTGCGCCGGAATTACCCGCTGGGTCCGCGTCGCCTCGCCCGACCTCGCCACCCTGGGGCGACTCGGCCTGTCGACGGGGCGGCTCGCCGCGACCTTCGTTACAGCCGGCTGCGGATTGTCCGGAACCGGAAGTGCGTCCGCACCGGACTGCGCGGGCGCCGCTGTCGGCGGAACCGGAGCAGTCACGGGCTCGGTTGTCGGCGAAACGATGCTCGGCGGTGACGGGGTATCCGCGCTCCCGGAAGTGCTCGGGACCTGGGCCTCCGGCAGCTGGGCCTCTGGGTCCGAGATCGGTATGCCCGACTCGTCCGATCCTCCGCAGGGCGTCGAAGCCGGAGTCTGATACTGCGGCTCGTCGGGTTGATACTGCGCTCCTTCGTCTGCGCAACCGGCCGAATCCGACGGATCGTCGCTCGTCGCTTCGTCGGCCGGCGAATCCGCCACGCACTGAATGCTTGCCACGTCGTCCGCCGGCAGGTCCGAAGGCCAGTTCCGACCAGGATCCGTCGGACAGTTCTGCGCGACGTTATGCCACCGATTCGACGACGCGATTGGCGACGATGAACGCGTAATTCTCGTCCGTTCTAAGGACGAAAAGGACGCCGTTGGCAATACCGGCGCACGCGTGCTCCTTCTGGCTGTCGCGGGCCGCTGATACTGCACGTGCCGAGAGTGATACTGCAGCTTGTCCGGCGGTGCGACGACCGCCAGATGCTGTGGTTCGTCCGTCGACGCGCGTTCTGGCGACTTCTGCGCGTACCTCGGTGATATCACCTGACTCCAACCCTGCCGGACGCGATCCAGTTGCGCAGTCGCCGGCGCAGAGGGAGGCGTATTTCCAGGGCTTTCCTGCTCCAAGGGAGAAATTCCCGCATCGGCTGCGAACGAGAGCGCCAGTTCCATTTCGTCCGACGCCCCGGACGCGAGTGCAGGTGCAGCGGCGGGCGGTACGGGTGGCGGCGGATCGTCTGTTGCGTGTGCCGGCGTTGCGAACGTCAGCGCAGCAAGGCCGACGAAGTGAACCGCACCGAGTCTCACGAGTCTGGTTCGGATGAGCGGCATCCCGTGAACTCCACGCACCTTCGAGTTGATGAACGTCCTAGAGAAGAACTACCCCAGAACAGCTCCAACTACCCATGACTTTGTAAATCCGAAAGAAAATCTCTAAAGTAAATTCAGCATGATCGCGAACTCCGCGAGTAGGCGTGACATCGAGTCACGAGAGCGGCTGATCGAACAACAGCTTCCACTCGTCGAGTCGCTCGCACGGCGTTACGCACACCGCGGAGAGCCGATGGAGGATCTCGTTCAGGTCGGGACTATCGGCCTGATCAACGCAGTCGACCGATACGAGCCGGAGCGGGGCGTCGCGCTCAGCGCGTTCGCCGTGCCGAACATCCTCGGTGAGATCAAGCGTCATCTTCGCGATCGTTGCGGCCCGATCCGGGTACCGCGCCGCTACCAGGAGACGAGCGCGCGAATGCGCAGCACGCGATGGCAGCTGGCGGCACGCCTCCAGCGCAATCCCACCGCTGCAGAGCTCGCCGCAGCGGCGAACCTCAACGAGGGCGAGCTCGACGAGGCCATGCGCGCGGAGCAGGCCCGAACGCCCCTCTCGCTGACGGAGGCGGACCCGGCGGTGAGCGCTGGCGAGATTTTCGACGCCAGCGAGGACCGCCTGCTCATCTGGCGTGGCCTGCGTTCCTTGCACCGGCGGGAGCGATTGGTACTGGGTTTTCGGTACTTCGAGGACCTCAGTCAGGAGGAGATCGCGGCCCGGCTGGGCATTTCGCAAACGCAGACGTCGAGGCTGATCGCCTCGGGCCTGGCCAAGCTTCGGGCCGATTTCGACGGGAAGTCGCGTTGTGCAGCCCGGCAGGAGGCCCTACACTCGTGGCATGGCGACTCCGCGAGCCGTCGAGGAAGCACCGCCGCAGGAGACCGCGGCAAAGCCGCGCTCGCGCCCGGCGAGGCATAGCGGCCGGCTGCTTCTCCGGATGCCGGCGGGCCTCCACGAGGACCTCGCGCGCGCGTCCGATCGGAACGGCGTCAGTCTCAATCAGTTCATCACGAGCGTCCTCGCGGGTGCCGTCGGGTGGGGGCGTGACGACGCGGCGCCGATCGGAGCGTCGAAGGGCCGGTCGAAGTGGCCCATCATCCTGCTCACCGCGAATCTGCTGCTGGTGGCTGCTGCCGCCATCTCGGCGATCGTGTTCCTGGTCGCCGCCTGGCTGAACTAGTAGCTTCAGCGCCGCCGGCGCCAGCGCCCCGCCTTTGGCTCGCCGGCCGCGGGGTCTTCCCCGAGCGCTCGCGCAGCCGCACGGAGATCGTCGCCGTGCAGCGTCATCAGCTCCGAACGCTCGAGGTCCGCAAGTTCGATGCCGCCGATTCCCGCGAGCCTTAGCGCCTGTGCGTTGAGCGCCTGTTCGAAGAGCGTGCGGGCGAAGCGCGCGTTCCCGAACCCCTCGCCGCGCGCAGCGCCGGCCAGAATCTGCCGGAGCACGACCACCGCATCGTCGTCGAGCGAGTATTCGTAGTCGGCCGCCAGCTTGCCCGTGATTGCAACCAGATCGTCGGCCGCATAGTCGGGGAATGCGATCTCGCGCGAGAACCGCGAGCGCAGTCCCGGATTCGACTCCAGGAAACGGTGCATCAGGCGCGGATAGCCCGCGACGATGACGACGAGCCGATGGCGATAGTCCTCCATCCGTTTGAGGAGCGTCTCGATCGCCTCCGGCCCGAAGTCCAGCCGCTCGTCGCCCGGCGCAAGCGCATACGCCTCGTCGATGAAGAGCACTCCGTCGAGTGCGCGCCGGATCGCGCGGTCGGTCTTGATCGCGGTCATGCCGACGTATTGACCGACCAGACCTGCCCGGTCGACCTCGACGAGATGCCCGCGCTTGAGCAGCCCCATCGCGCGATACATCTCCGCAAGCAGCCGCGCGACCGTCGTCTTGCCGGTCCCAGGGTTGCCGAGGAAGACGAGGTGCTGCGACGTCGCGACCTCCGGCAGGCCGTGGCGTTGCCGCTCGGCCTGCACCTGCAGGAACGCCACGAGGGCACGCACCTGCTCCTTGACCGTCTCGAGGCCGATCAGAGAGTCGAGCTCGGCCTGCACCTCGTAGAGCGTTCGCACGGGTTCCGGCCGCCGGAGCTGGTCCGAAATCCAGTCGCTCGGATCCGGCGCGCCGGTCGTCTGGGACAGGCGCTCGCCCAGCACGCGGAGACCGCGGGCGACGTCCTCTAGTGGATTCCGGGCCACGGACTGAAGTGTGCCCCTAGGACGAGGGATTACGCTCAGGTCCGCAGTGAGTCCGGGCGATTAGTTAACCTGGTTAACGAATGCCCACCGCCGTCGCCGCCGATGCCACTGTCCTCGCCAACCGGCTCCGCCCTGTGCTCCTGCAGCTCAACCGGCAGCTCCGGCGCGAGATCCATTCGCTGGGAGTGACGGGCGGCCAGGTCTCGCTGCTGGTGCAGATCAAGTACCACCCGGGCATCGGGATCCGGGAGCTCGCCGCGCTCGAGCGGATGTCGGTGCCCGGCATGTCAAAGTTCATCTCCCGCCTCGAGGAGGCCGGCCTCGTCCACCGGGCGCCGGTCGCCGGAGACCAGAGACGCGTCGGCCTGACGCTGACGCGCGCGGGCCAGAAGGTCCTCCGCTCGGTCAAGTCGAAGCGGACAGCCTGGCTCTCCGCGCGCCTACGCGAGCTCGACCCAGACGAGCTCGACGCGATCGACGCGGCGATCGAGCCCCTGGCGCACCTTCTCTCCGAGGATGAGGTTTGACGGCGGCGATACTTCGCGCCGGCGCACGCACCTTCCTCAGCGTTCGCAAGCACCGCAACTACCGCCTCTTCTTCACCGGGCAGGTCATCTCGAACATCGGGACGTGGATGCAACGCGTCGCGCAGGCCTGGCTCGTTCTCTCGCTGACTCACTCGCCGGTAGCCGTCGGAATCCTGGCGCTCTGCCAGTTCATGCCGTTCACGCTCTTCAGCCTGATCGCCGGCGTCGTGGTCGACCGGCTCGATGCGTGGCGGACGGTCATCGGCACCCAGCTCACGCAAATGGTGCTCGCCTCGACAATCGCCGTCGTCGCACTCGCCGGAATCGCTCGCCCTTGGCACGTCTACGTGATTGCGGCACTGATGGGGCTCGTCCAGGTCCTCGATGCGCCTTCGCGCCAGACGCTGACGTTTCGCATGGTCGGGCCGCTCGAGCTACCGAACGCAATCAGCCTCAACTCCGGGGTCTTCAACGGGGCCCGCATCTTCGGCCCGGCGCTGGGAGGCGTGCTGATCGCCGCTGCCGGTGCGGGCGTCTGCTTCGCCGTGAACGCGGCGAGCTACATCGCCGTGCTCGCCGGCCTCCTGATGATGCGCCCGCAAGAGTTCCATTCGGTCGAGCGGCGCGCCCGGTCACGCACGCTCTACATCGGCCTTAAGGAAGGGCTCTCGTTTGCGCGGAACCACGAGCAAATCCGGCTGATGCTCGTCCTCACGTTTGTCGTGAGCACGTTCTGCCTCAACTTCAACGTCTTGCTCCCGGTGCTCGCCAAGCAAACGCTGCACTCGGGACCCCAGGTCTTCGGCCTCCTCTCCGCCGTCTTCGGCGTCGGCGCCCTGATCGGAGCGCTGGTCTCGGCACACCTGGCCCGCGCCACCGTAGGGATCACCGCGGCCGGCAGTGCGGGCTTCGCGCTCTGCGAGCTGCTGATCGCGCCGCTCCGCACGGCGGTCGTCATCGCCCTACTCCTCTTTCTCGGGGGCGTGTGCTTCACAACGTGGTCGTCGAACACGAGCTCGCTCATCCAGCTCGCCTCACCGGACTACCTACGCGGACGGCTGGTCGGCATCTACTTCTTCGCCTTCGCCGGCACCGGGACCCTCGGCGGAATCATGGCGGGCTGGCTCACGGCGCTGGGCGGAACAGAGCTGTCGTTCACAGTCGCGGGCGTCGCGGGCCTCTCCGTATCGCTCTACGTCTGGCTTCGCTCTCGAAGCGTCCCGCTCGTGGAGGAGCGGCCGGCCGAAGAACCACTCGCCGCTTAACCGCCTTACGAAATCTTTGCCTCGCCTCTACGGGGCACACACACGTCGCGGGAATAACGAGCGCAACAGAATCGCGACCAGGGGGATTGCGATGCAGCGCAGGCAGGCACCTGTTATCGCGGCGATGCTGGCGCTCGCCGTCGGGCTCGTAGTCGGGGAGCGGGAGCACGCAGGCTCCGCACACGCGGCATCAGCCCCGCAACGGCCGAACGTCCTGGTCCTCGAGACCGACGACCAGACGCTCGCAGAGATGGAAGTCCTTCCGAACGTCCGTCGCCTGATCGGCGATCAGGGGGTCACCTTCGACAACAACTTCGACTCGTTCTCGCTCTGCTGCCCGTCACGCGCGACGTTCCTCACCGGGCAGTACTCGCACAACAACGGCGTGCGTGGGAACGCCCCGCCACAGGGCGGCTATCAGGCGCTCGACAAGTCGAACACGCTGGCCGTCTGGCTCCAACGCGGCGGCTACTACACGGTTCACCTCGGGAAGTTCCTCAACGGTTACGGCCAGTCGAATCCGACGGAGATCCCGGCGGGCTGGAGCGAGTGGCACGGGGCGGTCGATCCGACGACCTACCGCTACTACAACTACACGCTCAACGAGGGCCGGACCCTGCACACGTTCTGTGCGACACCGCAGCCGTCCTGCTACCAGACCGACGTCTACCGGGACAAAGCGAACGAGATCATCCGCCGCCGCGCGGCGCAGGGACCATTCTTCCTGTGGGTCACATTCCTCGGCAACCACTCCGGCGCGCCACGGGAACCCGACGATCCGCCCCAGCCCGGCACGCCCGTTCCGGCGCCACGCCATCACGACGCGCTGAAAGGCACGCCGCTCCCGCAGCCGCCGAGCTTCAACGAGGCGGACGTGTCAGACAAGCCGCGGGCGATCAGGCAGCGGCCGCTGCTCAACGCTCGGCAGGTCGCAGCGATCCAGGAGAACTGGCAGCAGCGGCGCGAGACCCTGATGTCCGTGGACGAAGCGATCGCATCGATCGTCGACACTCTGCGCCAGGCGGGCGAGCTCGACAACACCTTCATCCTCTTCACCTCTGACAACGGCTTCTTCCACGGCGAGCACCGGGTCTCGAACGGCAAGGTGCTGTGGTACGAACCGTCCATTCATCTTCCGCTGCTGCTGCGCTGGACCGGGAACACATCGCTGCCGCGTGGCGTCCATCGCAGCCAGCTCACGATGAATGTCGACGACGCCGAGACGATCCTCGACGCAGCGGGAGTTCGGGCCGGCCGCACCGTGGACGGGGTGTCGCTGCTGCCGTTCTGGCGTGACCGTAGCAAGGAGGCGGGCCGCGACCTGTTGATCGACAACTCGCCCGGCCCCGGTCACTTCGACGGCATCAGGACGCTGCACTACAAGTACGCGGAGTACGCAAACGGCGACCGCGAGCTCTACGACCTGCGCAAGGATCCGGACGAGCTACAGAGTCAGCAAGCCAATCCCGCCTACGACGCTCTGAGGGCGTCGCTCGCCGCGCGGCTGCACAACCTCGTCAGCTGTGCAGGCGCAGCCTGTCGGGCCAGGCCGGCAGTGCGCTACACGGCCGCCCGGCAAGGGCGATGCGGAGTGGTGACGGCCACCGCCTCGGCCCGGGGGATGCAGAACGTGACGTTCTACGTCGACGGACGCCGCGTCCTGACCGACTACCGCGCGCCGTTTCGCGCGAGGCTGCGCTTCAAGAAGCGAGCCGTCGTCCGCGCCCGCGTTGTCCTCGCCTTTGACCGGCTCGTGAGCGTCGACCGTGTGGTGCGCGCCTGCCGCTGACCCTAGCGGCGCGTCCCGAAAGGCAAGGGTCTGACCGCAGCTGTTCGGGACGTGCCTCCCGCTAGAGCGCCAGCTCGTGCCAGAGGAGCCCGCCCGTCGCCGTCGCGTCGACGCGGGGCCACTCTCCGCTCGTGCCACCGTCGTACGTAGCGACCAGCTCGAAGGGAGACGCCTCGATCGCCCCGGCCCAGGTAGCAGGGGTCCACGCCGTCATCTCGTGCACCTCCTCGACAATCTCGCCGGCACGTGGCCCCGCCAGGACTTCGATCCGGGATCGCTGCCGCGAAACGCCTTGCACCACGTCGAGCTCCTCGTCGACCCAGTCGACCTTCACACTCGTCTCACCGCGGCTCGCTTCCCAATGTGAGCCGGCAAACGGCTCCTGACCCGCTTCGACGAGCCCGACCTGGACGAGGTAGCGCGCACGACGTTCGAGATGGCGCGCCGTCCAGTGGAGATGACGCCCGAGCTCGGCCGGACTGAGGTGGAGCAGCGTGTTGATCGGACACACCGCGCCGTCGAAGGTCCGCCCCAGATCAAAATGAGTCATGTCCGCTTCGAAGACCTCGCCCCTCGCCCCGAGCCGGCGGCGCGAGATCTCGACCATCCGCGGCGAGCGGTCGATGCCGACGACTTGACAGCCGCGGTCGGCCAGTGCCTCGAGCATCCGCCCGCCGCCGCAGCCGGGCTCGAGGACGGTGGTGGCCTGCAATCTCTCGACAAGCCAATCCGCCTCGGCGGAGATGTCCCAGTCGAACGCGATGTCGTACAGCTCGGCGTCGTCTTCGTAGAGCCTTGTCACCCCGGCGATCCTAAGGGCCGTCGCTAGGCTGAAACGGCCCAGTGGAAGTCGAGCGCCAGCATCACAACGTGACGCTCGCGATTCTCACGCTCGCCGGGATCGCGTTCGCACTCCAGCAGACGATGGTGATCCCTGCTCTGCCGACCCTGCAGCGGGACCTGCACACGACCACGACCTGGGTCACTTGGGTACTGACGGTCTTTCTGCTCGTGGCCTCGGTCTCGACCCCGATCCTCGGCAAGCTCGGCGACCAGTACGGCAAAGAGCGGCTGCTCGTGATCTCCCTCGCGCTCTTCCTCGTCGGTTCGATCGGCGCTGCTGCCGCCTGGAACATCTGGGCGCTGATCGGCTGGCGGGCTGTCCAGGGCGCAGGTGCGGCGGTGTTCCCGCTGAGCTACGGGATCATCCGTGACGAGTTTCCTCGGGAGAAGGTCGGTGTGGCGATCGGGCTCGTCTCGGCGGTGTTCGGGATCGGCGGCGGCTTTGGGATCGTGCTCTCGGGCGTGATCGTGGACAACGTGTCCTGGCGCTGGCTGTTCATCGTAGGAGCCGTGGGAATCGGCGCGGCCTTGGTGCTCGTCCACCGCTTCATTCCGGAGTCGCCGATCAAGACGCCTTCGCGTGTCGACTACATCGGCGCGACCCTCATGTCCGGCGGTCTGATCGCGATGCTCGTTGCACTGACGGAGGGCGAGACCTGGGGCTGGACGTCGGGGCGCACACTCGGGCTCGCCGCAGCAGCAGTCGTGCTGCTGGTCGCCTGGGGGATGGCGGAGCTGCGTGTCGACGAGCCGATGGTGGACATGCGCATGCTGGCGAGACGCGAGATTCTCTTCACGAACATCACCGCGATGATCTCCGGCTTCGCGATGTTCGGGACCTTCGTGCTCGTGCCGAACTTCGTGGAGATGCCACACGGCCTCTCCACGTCGCTGCAGCACGCGGTGCATTACGGCTTCGGCGCCAGCGCGACGAAAGCGGGCCTGTACCTCCTGCCAAGCTCGGTCACCCTGCTCTTCGCCGGGCCACTCGCAGGGCTCATCGGGAAACGAGTCGGTTTCAAGTGGCCGCTGGCGTCGGGAATGCTGCTCGTCGCGGCTTCGGCGGGCTCGCTGGCCGCCTGGCACGCCAAGCCGTGGCAGATCCTCGCGGCGATGCCTGTGCTCGGCATCGGGGTCGGCTTCGCTTTCGCCGCCATGGCGACGCTCATCACCGAGGCCGTGCGGCCGACGGAGACCGGCGTCGCGACGGGGATGAACACCGTCATGCGCACGGTCGGCGGCGTCATCGGTGGCCAGGTCGGCGCGGCGCTGCTCACCGCTCACACGATTCCCGGGACGAACCTTCCCTCGGTCGACGGGTTCAAGATCGCATTCACGATTGCCGGGGGGGTCGCGCTGATCGGTGCAGGCATCGCGGTCTTCATCACGCCGCCACGGCTCCGCCGCCGGGAACGCCTCGTCGTCTCGACAACGGAGGCCACAGACTAAGGTCGTCGCATGGACGAGGGCCTGCGGCTGCACCTTGCGCTTTGCAAGGTGGCCGAGCGTTTGGCCGGGGTGATGGAAGGAGCGCGCCTCGAGCGGCGGGACGGCTACGTGCTGATGACGTTTCCGACCCTGCCGATTCCCTCGTTCAACGGCGTCTGGCCCGAGGACGACTCGGCCGCGGGCGCGCTCCGCGACACGATCACGGAGATCGAGGCGACGGGAATCGGGGCGGGCGTCCTTGCTCGGAGCGGCAAGATGCCTGCGGTCGAAGAGGCAGCACGCGTGCTCGGGCTGACCGCGGCGGAACGCATTCCCGGAATGGTGGTGAACGCCGGCGACCTCGACCGACCCGCGACGACAGAGCTCGAGGTCGTCCGCGTCGAGACTGCGGACGGATTCGCTCAAGCACTGGCGCTCGCGGCAGAGGGATTCGGCCTGCCGGCTGATCTTCTCGCACCGCTGTACATGCTCGAAGTCACAGGCCTGGACGGGTTCGACGTCTACCTCGGCCGGATTGAAGGTCGGGACGTGACCACCGCCGCGAGCTACGTCGTCGACGGAGACGTCGGAATCTTCAACGTCGCGACACCTTCCGAGTACCGTGGTCGCGGGTACGGGGCGTCCATCACGCAACAGGCGGTGCTCGCGGGTTTCGCGGCCGGAGCCGACCTCGCCTACCTGCAGTCGAGCGCAATCGGCGAATCGGTGTATCGCCGCCTCGGCTTCCGCGAGGTCGTGAGTTACGTGCTTCTCACGCGCCCCGCAGAAGTCTCACCGATTTCTTAATCGCGTCTCGAGCTGCTCTTAGGCGACAGCGGTTCCATGGACGGAACACCCGACCGAAAGGAGGTTCACGTGTTCCGACCCAAGCACACCGCCCTGCTCGCCGGCGTCGTCACGACGCTGGCGCTCGGCGGAGCGGGAGTCGCGATCGCCGCCGGCGGCGGCAGCTCGAGCTCCAACTCGTCGAACGCGGCTACGACCGCCACGACGAAGACGACGACAACGAGCACGACGCCTTCGAGCTCGTCACACTGCGATCACGACAACGCGAGCTCGTCAGGCACGTAGCGAACGTCGCCCGCCCGCGTCTTACGGACGCCGGCGGGCGACACTCTGGTCTGCCCCAGGTCGTAACCACCGGCAGGTTGCGGTGCTGCGCGAAAGCAGCGTGACACCATGCGCTGTCCACCGAGATGCCGACGATCTGCGCACCGTGCTCGTGGAACATCGGGAGAATCTCGTTGTATCGGCCATGAAGTCCGTTATAGCCGCGGGTTCAGGGTGACAGAACTTCCTCCGGACACCGCCGGGTAACCTTCGGCCCGTGCGTGACCGCATGCCGTTGCTGGGCGGATTGGGCCTGATTGCGATCGCGTTCGTGATCGGCTCGATCGCGATCGGCCACGGCATCCGTGACCGCAACCAGAACAACGTGATCGTCGTGACCGGCTCTGCGAAGAAGCGGATCACGTCCGATTACGTCATCTGGACCCTCTCCGTGACGAGCACGCAGGCGTCGGCGACAGCCGCCGCAACGGAGCTCAGCGGCTGGACCGGCAAGATCCGATCGTTCCTCAGCGGCCAAGGCGTGAAACCGGCCGAGCTGACGGTTCAGCCGATCTCGACCGAAGCGATCTCGAAAGGCGGCCAGGTGCGCGCGTACCGGCTCACGCGGCGATTCGAGATCCGTTCGGCCCGCGTGCGCGAGGTGACCGGCGTTGCCGATCACAGCGCCACGCTCCTCGCACAGGGGATCCCGCTGTCGGCGGACTCGCCCCAATACGTGTACACGAAGCTCTCCTCACTACGCCCGCAGCTTCTGGCAGAAGCGACCAAAGACGCCCAGAACCGCGCCAAGGTGATCGTCAAGGCAACCGGAGCCAGTCTCGGCAACCTGCGCGGCGTCGACGTCGGTGTCTTCCAGGTGACCTCGCCGAACTCGACCGAGGTCCAGGACTACGGCGTCTATGACACGTCCACGCTCGACAAAGACGTTACGGCGGTCGTGAACGTGACCTTCGGCGTCGGCTAGACGCGCCTCAGCGCGAAGACCGCTTGCTGCGGCACTGAGATCGTGACGACGCCCGCCGCGTCGCTGGTAGCGGGCTTGGGCGCGCCGACGAGCCCGTCGCCCGCCTCGTTCCAGAGGGTCAGCTCGAAGTTCGTGGCCGGCGGGAGACCTCCGATCGTGTACGCCACCACCGTGGGTGAGACGGTGTTGAGCTGCGCACCGGCCGTGTCGAGGCCGACGACCGCGTGCTCGCCTGCCTTCCCGACGTAGGCGGCGAGCAGACGCGAGTCGTTCGCCACCGAGTCGACGTTCACTGTTCTCCACCCCCGCCCCACCGTGGACGTCAGCAGGCGCACCGAGTTGTAGGTCGGATAGAGCGGCCAGCCTTCGGCCGGGCTCCCGATCATGTAGTAGGCCTGCGTGCCGTTGTCGTACTTGCCGAAATAGGAATCCCATTTGCTCGTTCCGACGTACCCGAGCCGCGCGGCCAAGACGTCGAACCAGGCTTGCTGGAAGGCGTTGACGTTGGTCTTCGTCATCGGCGTGCCGTCTTCCCAGACTCCCGGGTCGCCTGCCGGCGCACCGTTGAAGGTCCGCAGCCCCCGCACGCCGTATTCGGAGACATAGAGCGGCTTGCGGCCCGCCTTCGGCAAAGCGTCGACGATCGCGCGCACCTCGGTTAGCCGGTCGACGAGCTTTTGCGTGTCGAAGTAATCCCAGAAGACGTGGATCGAATAGGCGTCGAGGATGTCAGCCATCTTGGTCGCCATGTACTGGAGCCACGCCTGCTGATTCGGAGCGCCGACATCAGGACCGCGAACGAGGTCGCCGCCCATGTAGCGCACCTGTCCGCGGATGCTCTGGATGTACGGATCGAGGGCGCGGTACTGCGCCTCGTACTGTGCCATCGTGATCTTCGTCCGGTTCGGCTCGTTCTGGAGCGTCAACCAGCGGAGGTTCGTGATCCCACGAGCGCGGACGAGATCGATCAGCACGGCCGCGAACCTGGGAATCGTCCCGTTGGCCACGCTCAGCGTCCCACCCTGCCACGTGATGTCGATCGTCGTGCCCGTGCTCTGGGCGAGCTGCACCGTGCGCACGAAGGACTGCATGCGGTCTGGATCGGTGAACGCCGTGTTGTTGAAGAAGACCCGCGAGAACTGGGGCTGCAGCTCGCGCATCTTCCGCTCCATGTCCTTCGCGTTGTCGTCGGTGACCCCGGCCGCACGGCTGATCGCCGCGTAGACGTGATGATTGAACTGCCCTCCGTAGCCGGCGAAACTCTGCGCAAGCGTCGCCGACTCCTGCACCTTGAACTCGGTCGCCTCGACCGCCAGTCCCCGCGTGTTGTTCTTGAGCGTCG
Source organism: Actinomycetota bacterium (assembly GCA_005883355.1). Lineage (GTDB taxonomy): Bacteria > Actinomycetota > Thermoleophilia > Gaiellales > Gaiellaceae > 3-1-20CM-4-69-9. The sequence goes on from VAXG01000035.1 coordinate 24,441, forward strand.
TCTCGATCGGGCTCGCCGGGGTCACCGTCACGGTCAGCTGCGTCGTGCCGAGCTGCGTCAGCGTCACCGGGATCTGCAGCACGACACGCCCGCGCGGACCGACCTTCAACTGCTTCGTCGCCAACGGCGCGCCGCCCGACGTGACGGACACGAGCGCGCCAAGACCGACGTCCTTCGTCCGGTTCCGCACGATTGCCACGACGAAGAACGGACGACCGATGACCGCCGATCGGCCGGCGTACGCGCGCGCAAGCACGAGATCCGGCTTGAGCCGCGTCTTGGTCTGTGCCGCCAGCACGACCTGCGAGCCGAACGAAACGGTCGCGCGAACGAGGCGCAGTCGCTGGACGCGCCCGAGGTCGAGCGTGGCCGTCCCGCCGGGGGCCAGAACATTGCTGAGGATGACCTTCCGCGCCGGCAGCTTCTTGAAGGGGAGCACCGCGACCTGGACCCGGATCAGCGTGTCTGGCAGCTCGCAGCCGGCAGCCTTTGCGCTGACGCGGATGATGAGATCCGTGCGCGGTGGCCCTGTCAGCGACTGCAGCGAGAGCTTGTAGCCCGACCTGTCGCAGACCTGGGCGACGGCGGCCGACGCGTTGGTGACGCGAACGACGAGAACGCCGACAATGACGGCAGCGGCGCACACGCCGACGAGAGCTCTGCTCCAGGACCCCATGACCCGCCCGGCAGGGTTGCCGTAGCCGCCGGATGTGTCAAGGTCGATCGGGTGGGTCCGCGGAATGAAGCGGTGCTCCGCTACCTGGAGGTCGAGCGGGTTGCGCCGCCTGATACGAACAGTGCCTGGGTCGTCGACGGCTACTCGCTGTCGACGCATCCAAAGCTCTGCGACCGCGTCAAGGAACTGAATCGCGGCCAACGGCGCCATCGTCGCGTTCGGAGGCGGGACGTACGTGTTCGAGTACCCGGACATCGAGCGTGCAGCCCACCAACTGCACGAGATGATGGAGACGCGAGTCAAGGTCTGATCGCCGGGGTTTCTGCCCTCGAGAGGCCCGCACTCTTTAGATTTGGAGTGTGGCGGCGGATCCGAACAGATTCCTGAACCGCGCCGCGGAGGCCAAGCGAAGCTCGAAGCGGGTCGAATTGGTCGAGCGATTCGACCCGCGGGCGCCTGGAGCCTGGCTCGACCTCGTCCGAGACGTCGCGGCTTTGGCGAATTCCGGCGGCGGCGTCGTCGTCCTCGGCGGCGACGTCGAGGAGGAGCAGCTGCACGAGGAGTTGGCGCGCTACGCCGAGCCGGAGTTCGAAGCCTTCGAGCTGCACGACATCAACCGAGCGGGCCGGCCGACGACGGCCATCGTCGTCGACGGAGTCGCGAACACACCTCTCGTGTTCACGCGGACGGGGCGATATGGCAGCGCCAACGGGGACGAGCACGTCGCCTTTGCACGCGGCGGCTTGTACTTCAGACACGGCGCGAGGAGTGAGCCCGCAACCGGCGCCGACGTGCGGGACTTCATCAAGCGGCAACTCGACGCGACGCGGACCCAATGGCTCGCCAACATCCGTCAGGTCATGCATGCGCCCGACGGCGCCGAGGTCGCGGTGATCGAGACGGCCGAGCGCGACGACGAGGGGCGGCCGACGCTGATCCGGCTGACGACGGATCCGCACGCGCCTCTCTATGGCCAGGTCGATCCGGACCGCTCGCATCCGTACCGGCAGAAGGAAGTGATCCGAGAGGTGAACGCTCGCCTGGGCGGCGCGGTCGTCAATGCGTTCGATGTTCTCAGCGCGCGGCGCGTGCATGCGATCTCGGAGGAGACGCGACCCGAGTTCGTGCATGTTCCGAAGTTCGGGTCGCCTCAGTACAGCGACGCGTTCGTGGACTGGCTGGTCGGCGAGCACGGTCGGGATGCGGACTTCTTTCCTCGCGCAAAGGCCAAGTACCTCGCGACGCGCCCGCGGCGGCGTGCGAGCACCGCGAGGTGACCCATCTAGGTCAGGGAAACGGATATCGTCGGTCTAGACCCTGCGTCCGGAAGGAGAGACCACATGGCTGGAAAGCCCGTCCACTTCGAGGTGCCGGCGAAGGACACCAGCCGTGCGCGCGAGTTTTACAGCAACCTGCTCGGCTGGCAGTTCGACTCGATGGAAGGCCCGGTTGAGTACCACATGACCCGGTTCAGCGAGGACACGGGTGGCGCAGTGTTTCCGGGAGACCCGGGTGCGATCCGCATCTATTTCGACGTCGACGACGTCAACGCCGGCGTCGCGCGGGTGAAAGAGCTGGGCGGGAAGGCCGACGACCCCCAGCCGGTGCCCGGAATGGGCTGGTTCGCCACCGCGACCGACACCGAGGGGAATCCGATCGGCCTCTGGCAGACCGACGCGGCAGCAGCGGCGTAACGCGCGGCCGTCCTTAGATCGTCCAGGTGTCGCCGGCCTGGAGGAGTGCTCCGATGTCGCCCGCCTGCTCGGCGTGCGCCGTCGCGATCTGCTGGGCCATCAGGTCGTCGTAGACCGGCCGCTCGACGTCTCGGAAGATGCCGATCGGGGTCGCATTTGCCGTCGACTGGGTCAATCGGCTGAGCGCGAACGCCGCGCTCGGCTCGACATGGTGTGCGTTATGGACGAGCAACTCGGACTCGTCGGTCACGTCGACGAGCTCTACGCTGCCGTCGGTCCGTTGCCGCACGCCTTTCTTCCCCTCCGCTCCGAAGCGGATCGGCTTCCCGTGCTCCAGGTAGATCCGGTTCTCCTTGTCCTCACGCACGAAGTCGAACGCTCCGTCGTTGTAGATGTTGCAGTTCTGGAAGATCTCGACGAACGAGCTTCCACGATGCGCGGCGGCGGCTCGCAAGGTCTGCGTTAGATGTGCACGATCGGTGTCGATCGCGCGCGCGACGAACGAGGCCTCCGCGCCGATCGCCAGCGACAGCGGATTGAACGGCCAGTCGAGCGAGCCCATCGGCGTCGACTTCGTTCGGGTGCCGAGCGGGCTGGTCGGGGAGTACTGGCCCTTCGTCAGGCCGTAGATCTCGTTGTTGAACATGAGAATCTTGATGTTCACGTTCCGGCGCAGCGCGTGGATCAGGTGATTGCCTCCGATCGACAACGAATCGCCGTCGCCGGTGACGACCCAGACGCTCAGGTCGGGCCGCGATGTTGCCAACCCTGTCGCGATCGCCGGCGCACGGCCGTGGATCGAGTGCATCCCGTACGTCTCCATGTAGTACGGGAAACGCGCGGCGCAGCCGATGCCGGAGACGAAGACGATCTTCTCCTTCGGGACTTCGAGCTCGGGCATGAACGACTGGAGCGCTGCCAGGATCGCGTAGTCCCCGCAGCCCGGACACCAGCGAACTTCCTGGTCGGTCTTGTAGTCCTTCGCGCTCAGCTTGCCGTTCGTGGCCACGTCTCGATGATAGTCCGCGGGCCCCGCGTCGGATGACCGGCGTCGTGCCGTACTGGAGAGCCTTGGCGCCAAGGGACAAGTTTTCCTCTGACTGCGCGTCTTGTCCTAAGGGGAGGCCCTCGCGGGGAGCCGCGGGGCGCACTGCGGCGAGCGCCCGCCGCGGGACGAGGGCCTGCCCCGCAGGCCAGGGTACGGCGGCGGATAGGGGCGCGGTCGCCAGGTCCGTTCCGAAGGGTTCACGTCTGTCGCGGATAGGCTCGGGGGATGGGCGCGCTACGTGGGAGTTGTCTCTGCGGGGGCGTCGCGTTCGAGGTGGCAGAGCCGCCGGCGACGCTCAGGTGGTGCCACTGCGAAAGCTGCAAGAAGCTCTCGGGCGGCACCGGAACCGTGAACGGGCGCGTGTCGTCGAAGGCGATCCGGATTCTCGAAGGCGAGGAACTGCTGCAGACGTTCCAGCCCGCCGAAGGGAGCGCGAAGACGTTCTGCCGCACCTGCGGCTCGAACCTCTTCGGCGGCGGCTGGCCGGAGTCGGAGATCGCGAGCGTCCGGGCGACTGCGCTGGACGATCCGTTCGAGGCGCGTCCGAGCGTGCACATCTACGTCCGTTCCGTCGCGGCCTGGGAGACGCTCCCCGACGACGGGCTCGACCGCTTCGAGACGACCTCCGGCTAGCTCATCGCCGCACGCGCGGCCTGCACCGCCTCCTCGGCGAACGCGATCGCGTCGTGATTCCCGGGATCGCGCTTGCGAACCTGTAGAGCACGCTCGAAGAGCTCGAGCGCCCGCTCATGGTCACCGGTGTCGAAGTAGGCCCAGCCGAGATTGTTGAGCAGCGGCCCCGCCCAGTAGGCGGCGCCGGGCTCACGCTCGCCGAGGTCGAGGCCGCGCTGAGTCCAGTCCTCCATCGCCGCGCTGTCAGCCGAGACTGCGAGCGCGCACATGTGAGCGGCGTCGCCTGCCAGGTAGTACTCGTCGGAATCACACGCCTGCGCGAAAGCTCCTTCGAAGAGCGGCAAAGCGCCCGCGGGATCGCCGTACGAGCGCAGCTTCCGTCCACGCTCGAGGCCTACGCGCACCTTCACGATCGCACTCGAAACGCCAAGCCCTTCGGCGTTCTGAAGCAGGCGCTCGCAGGCGTCGAAGTCGCCGCGCAGTCCTGCGACTCGGGCGAGTTGGGTGAGCACCTCGGCCCGGCCCACATCGCCTGACTCTTCCTTCAGCTGCGCGTGCAGTCGCTGCTCGGTCGCATCCAGATCATCGAAGTCCCAGAGCGATCTCAGTCGGTCGGCCACCGAACGCTCTTACCAACGGCGCATGCCGCCGCCGGCGCCGCCGCCGCCCACTCTCTTCCTGAGCAGGATGCGGACGAGCTGGACGAGAGCCAGGAGTGTGGCCGCGACGAACAGGCTGAAGGCCGTCCAGTCCTTGGCGAGGCCGAATGCCACCATGCCCGCGCCCGCGCCGACGACGATCGCGGCCCAGAGCCACCTCCCCTCGAGATGAAGAGTGTTTATGAGTCCACCATTGCGCCGATCGCATCGGCCACTTCGCCGGCACGGAACGGAATCCCCCGCACCAGGTTGAAGCCGGTCGCATCGACGAGGAACTCTGCGCGAACCAGCTTCTGCAGCTGGCCGAGGTTGATCTCCGGGACGAGCACCTTGTCGTAGGCACGCAGGATCTCACCCGTGTTGCGCGGAAATGGGTTGAGGTAGCGCAGGTGGGCGTGCGCAACCTTCTTGCCGGCCCCGCGGACGCGCCGCACGGCTGCTGCGACCGAGCCGTAGGTGCCGCCCCAGCTCAGGACCAGCATCTCGGCGCCGTCAGGGTCGTCGACCTCGAGCTCGGGGATGTCCTGGGCGATCCCGGCGACCTTCTGCGCCCGTAGCCGCACCATCAGGTCGTGGTTGTCGGGGTCGTAGCTGACGTTGCCCGTGACGTCCTGCTTCTCGAGCCCGCCGATGCGATGCTCGAGGCCGGGCGTGCCGGGGATCGCCCATGGGCGCGCGAGTGTCTGCTCGTCGCGCCGGTAGGGCTGGAAGTCCTCGCCGTTCGCCTCGGCGAAGCCCGGCTCGATCGGCGGGATTGCGTCGACGTCCGGGAGGAGCCACGGCTCCGAGCCGTTCGCGAGATACGCGTCCGAGAGCAGGAACACCGGGGTGCGGTACTTGACCGCGATCCTCGCAGCCTCGAGCGCGGCGTCGAAGCAATCCGACGGGGTCGCGGCGGCGATCACGGGCACGGGCGACTCGGAGTTACGGCCGAACATGACACCGAGCAGATCCGCTTGCTCCGGCTTCGTCGGCATCCCCGTCGACGGGCCCGCGCGCTGGACGTCGACGATCACGAGCGGGAGCTCGAGCGTGATGCCGAGCCCGATCGTCTCCTGTTTCAGCACGATGCCTGGACCGCTCGAGGTGGAGACGCCGAGCGAACCGCCGAAGCTCGCGCCGAGCGCCGCGCCGACGGCGGCGATCTCGTCCTCCGCCTGGAACGTCCGCACGCCGAAGTTCTTGTGGCGCGCGAGCTCCTCGAGCACCGAGGACGCGGGCGTGATCGGGTACGCACCGAGGAAGAGCGGCAGGCCCGACTTCACGGACGCCGCAATGAGGCCGTAGGCGAGCGCTTGGTTGCCGGTGATGTTCCGGTACAGGCCCGGCTTCATCGTCGCCGGCTTGACCTCGTATTGCACCGCGAACGCCTCCGTCGTCTCGCCGAACGCATAGCCGGTCTGGAAGGCCTTCACGTTCGCCGCGGCGATCTCGGGACGCCTGGCGAACTTCGATTCGAGAAAGGCGATCGTCCCTTCGGTAGGGCGCCCGTAGAGCCACGACATGAGACCGAGCGCGAACATGTTCTTGGCCCGTTCCGCCTCGCGCTTCGTGATGCCCTCGATGTCCTTCAGCGCCTCGATTGTCATCGAGGTGAGCGGGATCGCGTGGACCTCGTAGGACTCGAGTGTGCCGTCTTCGATCGGGTTGCCGCCGTAGCCCGCCTTGGTCAGGTTGCGGTCGGTGAACGCGTCCTTGTCCACGACGAGGATCCCGCTCGGAGGCAGGTCGTTGAGGTTGGTCTTCAGCGCTGCCGGGTTCATCGCGACGAGGACGTTCGGCTGGTCGCCGGGCGTCAGGATGTCGTGGTCGGCGAAGTGAAGCTGGAAGCCCGAGACCCCGGGCAGCGAGCCCGCCGGCGCGCGGATCTCGGCCGGAAAGTCCGGATACGTGGCCAGGTCGTTGCCGATCAACGCGGTCTCGGAGGTGAAGCGGCCGCCTGTCAACTGCATCCCGTCGCCCGAGTCCCCGGCGAACCGGATCACGACCGAATCGAGCTGCTCCACTGGCTTGGAGGCCACGTCCTAGTTGTAGCGCAAGCGCCCGGCGGCAACAGGTCCGTCGGGACTGTCCGGGTCAGCGCTCCGCGTCGAGATCCAGCCCGCCCGCCGCGACGTTGTAGAGCAGGAAGTACGCAAAGCTGAGAGCCGCCGTGAAGAGCACCGTCACCGCGATCGCCTCCTGATACGCGAACGGGTCACGAGCGACCGCATGGAGGATCCGCGGCAGGACACTCGGGTGTTCGACCGCGTCCCAGCTGTTGAGTCGGAGGAAGCGGCCGAGGTAGATCCCGAGCGAGCCGAGACCGATCGCGGCGAAGGCAAAGATCCAGCCGGCAACCGCGCCGCGCCATTGCCGGACAACGGTTTGCATCAGGTACAGCGACGCAAACCCCAACAGCACTCCAATCCACGCGAACGCCGCGATCGTGACCGCGTCGTACCAGTAAGGGATCAGCGGATCGTGCTCCAGGTGGACGAAGTCGGTTGCGATGTACGGAGCATTGGGAAAGAAGAGGAGCCAGAGCACGCCGAGCACGAATAGCAACGGCCCGGCGCGACACCGGCGCCAGCGGTCGTAGACGAAGACCGCGAGCGCGAATGGAATCCAAGCGAGGAAGAGATTCCAGATCAGGTAGCGCAGGTCGACGTTGCCCGTGTGCACGTTGCGCACGACGACGAGCGCGACGCAGAAGAGAGACGCGGCGAAGAGCGCCAGGATGGTCGCGAGTCGACGGCGAGATGAACGCATCGTCACTCTGCTTCGGCAAGAAGCGCCTGGAGATCGAGCGGCTCGGAGACCATCTCCATGGTGCCGTCCTCGGCACGCGGCCACTCCTCCTGCGGCCGGTCCCGGTAGAGCTCGATGCCGTTCTCGTCGGGATCGCGGAGGTAGATCGCTTCGCTGACGCCGTGGTCGGTCGCGCCGCTCAGTGGGATGCGCGCCTCGACGAGCTGCTTCAGCGCCTGCGCGAGTGCTTTTCGGTCCGGGTAGCGGATCGCGACGTGGTAGAGCCCGGTCGTACCGGGCGGCGGTGGCGACCCGCCCTTCGACTCCCACGTGTTGAGGCCGATGTGGTGGTGGTACCCGCCGGCCGAGATGAACGCAGCTTGGTCGCCGTAGCGCTGCATCTCCTCGAAGCCGAGGACGTCACGATAGAACGCGAGGGCGCGATCGATGTCGCTCACCTTCAGGTGGACGTGGCCGATGTCGACGCGCGGGTCGATTGCCATGCGCTTGAGGGTACAGCGGGTCGTCAGGCCGGAGTCGGCATCTCGCTGGCAAGCGAGCGGGCGAGCCGGTCGAGCACAGGCGCGAGCTGCGCGTGGTCGTCGGGAGACCAGTCGCGGACAAGCTCCTCGAGCGTGGCACGCCGGACGTCGACAAGCGCCTCGAAGACGCGGCGACCGTCTGCGGTGAGGTCATAGTTCCGTTGCCTGCCGGCGACAAGGCCACGTTGCTCCAGACGTTCCATCGTTTCGCGCACGGCCTCCGCGTCGACGCCAGTGGCCTCGGCTATCTGCTCGACGGACGCGGGCGCCTGCTCGCCCGTGCGCGCCAGCAGCCACGCCTCCGTCGGGTCCAGATCGACACCCGCGCGGTTCACCCACTCCTCGTAGGCGCGCCAACGCTCGTCTCGACGCGTGATGACGCTCAGCACTCGCTCCAGCTCCCGATCGGACTCGGCATGACTCGGCGTCGCGAAGGTCTCGCCGATTCCTTCCGCCGCACTCGTCTGCCGCAACGGAATGTCCGGGAGGAGTAGCGACAGCACGAATGCGAGCGAGCTGATGACGGCGGCGACGAGGAAGACCGGCGAGAGCGCAGCCGTAAGCGCGTGCGCGTACAGGTCTCGCACGGGCGCCGCCAGCGCGCGGATCGCCGCGGGTGACGTGGTCGAAGGCAGGTGCACGCTCGGGCCAAGCCGCTGCGCCAGTTCGGTGTGCAGACGGTTGGAAAAGATCGCGCCGAACAGGGACACGCCGATCGAGCCGCCGATCGACCGGAACATCGTCGAGCCGGAGGTGGCAACGCCGAGGTATGCGTAATCGACGGCGTTCTGGACCGCGAGCACGAGGACCTGCATCACCATCCCGAGACCGAGCCCAAGGACGACCATTGCGAGCGCGGCCATCCAGAGGCTCGTGCCGACCCCGAGGCGCGAGAGCAGGATCATTCCGACCGTCACGACCGCCGTTCCGGCGATCGGAAAGATCCGGTACCGACCCCAGCGGCTGATCAACTGACCGCTGAGGATGGAAGTGACGAGCAAGCCGAGCATCAAGGGCGTTAACTGGAGACCGGACCTCGTCGGGCTCACGCCTTTGACGATCTGCAGATAGAGCGGCAGGTACGTCACCGCACCGAAGAGCGAGAGCCCCACGATGAAGCCCACTGCGCTCGTGACCGCAAACGTGCGGTTTCGGAACAAGGCCAGTGGCAGGATCGGCTCCGGGACGCGCGACTCGACGAACACGAATCCCGCAATCGCAACGACGCCGATCACGATCAGTGCGATGATCTGCGGCGAGCTCCAAGCCCACGTCGTCCCTCCCAGGCTCGTGAAGAGGACGACCGCCGAGAGGCCGCCGGCCAGTAGCGCCGCACCGAAGTAGTCGATCGTGTGCTGCTTCGGCTCGGGGCGAACGCGGAAGACGGCGCCGATCACGACGAACGCCACCGCACCGATCGGCAGGTTGACGTAGAAGATCCAACGCCACGAGAGGTTGTCGACGAAGAAGCCGCCGAGCAGCGGCCCGATGATCGTCGACACACCGAAGACACCGCCGAAGATCCCCTGGTAGCGGCCACGGTCGCGCGGCGGGATCACGTCGCCGATCACGGCTATCGCCGTCACGATGAGACCGCCGGCGCCGAGGCCCTGCAGCGCGCGGAAGGCGATCAGCTCCGTCATGTTCTGGCTCAGTCCGCACAGGGCCGAGCCGACGAGGAAGATGACGATCGCAGCCTGCAAGACGACCTTCCGCCCGTAGAGGTCGCCGAACTTCCCGTAGAGCGGCCCCGACACGGTCGAAGCGAGTAGGTATGCGGTGACGACCCACGAGAGATGCTGCAGGCCGCCGAGCTCGCCGACGATCGTCGGCAGCGCAGTCGACACGATGGTCTGGTCGAGCGACGCGAGCAGGAAGACCAGGATCAGCGCGCCGAAGATCACACGCACGCGCTGTTGCTGCGCCTCAGGCGTCTGCGCGGTCGAGCTCACTCTCGGAGGATAGGCAGCGGTCTCAGCGCGATGCCGGCGAAAGCCCAGAGGCAGTACGCCATCCAGGGATCGCCGATCACGTCCGTCTGCACAGCGAGCACGAGAGCCGCTCCGAACGCGGCCGCGACGCCAGCCGCCGCCCACCACCGTGTCTGCAGCGAAATGGTGACGAGACCGGCAAAGAGCGTGAGCCCCCACGCGATCCAGAGAAGCGCTCCGAACAAGCCGGTCTCGGCGCCGATCTCGGTGTAGTTCGACTCACCTGCTTTGACTGGCGTACCGGTGCGCGAGGCCGTTTGGCCGGCGTTGCCAAGGCCGTACCCCTGCGGATGGTGAACGACCGTCCGCACACCCTCGCGCAGACTGATCCAGTGGCTGTGAATCGACGGCTCGTCGATGCTGCCGGCGCTACCGCTCGCTCCCGGTTGCGCCCTCGCGTGATTGCGCTGCTGCACGAGATCCTGCTGCGTCCACTTGCCGGTCGGTGCGACGTGAGGGAACACATGAACCCAGGCAACGCTGACGGCAAGTGTTGCGATCGCCGCGGCGAGCGGCCACCAGCGCCGCATGACGAAAGCGAGCACGATCAAACCCGCGGAGAGCGCGAGCAACGACGAACGCGAGAACGTGAAGAGCAGTCCCGCCAAGATCAAGGCGCTCAACGGGACGAGGATGCGCGGCCTGCGCAGGAACGCTGCGCCGAGCAGTAACGCCACGACGAACATGTACGCGCTCGCCAGCGGCCCGAGGAAGGTCGATACCAACCGGCGGTAGAACCCATGGGTGTCGCCGCCGTTGTTGAACACGAAGTTCTCCGGGAGCCCGCCTGTGCCGTGGTAGTCGTAGCCGAGGTGTTTGTGGAAGTAGGCGACGACCGCGGACTTGCGCCACCACGAGATCGGCACGAAGAAATCGTCGAGGAGGCCGACCACGGCGACCGCGGCTGCCGTGCCGACGACGGTCCAGACGAGCCGGACGAGCTCCTCGCGCCGCAAGATCACGGAACGGCCGAGAAAGTACGCCCCGACCGGAACGAGATCGTGCTTCAGCGCGAGCCCGATCGCGGACCGGTCGGCAGTCCCCCCGAGCCAATCTTGCGGGAGAACCGCGTACACGCACACGACCGCGGCGAAGACAACGGCGAAGACGTCGGCGACGTGAGTCCGAAAGGCGAGCCGGCGGGTACGCAGTACCTCGCGAGCGACTCGAGCGAGGGCGACGCCGAGCAAAAGCTCCTTCCAGGCCTGGAGAGCTGTAAGAGCGCCGCCGCGAATACCGGCGCCGTACAGCGCCGCCATGACCGCGTTGTGCGCGGCCAGGCCGACGATCCACGCGTACAGCGCGAAGACCGGCCGGCGCCAGACAAGGATCGCGGCGGGCACGAGCAGGACCGCATAGACCGCGATCGCAAGGCCTGAAGACATCAGGCGACAGTAAACGGAGGCGGGGACGCGAGGCGTCCCCGCCTAAAGCGTCTCAATTAGCAGCCCCAGGGCGCCATGAGTTCCCTCCTTCCCCCACAAAGATCCGCAGATGGGGGCTTATGTTGTCATGAGGAAGCGCCGATTGACAGGGCATGAGGCCAAAAGAGGATTTGACTTATGTATGAGAACTCCTGATGATCGGGGACAGCGTGTCTGAGGTGAGCAGCAGAGAGGGCGTCGGCCAGCGCCTCAAGCGTTTGCGCGTGGCGCGAGGGTTTTCGCAACGAGACCTTTCGTCGCCCGGTGTCTCCTACGCGTACATCTCACGCATCGAGGCCGGCGCACGCACGCCGTCGGTCAAGGCGCTCCGCAAACTGGCTCAGAAGCTGGGAGTCTCTGTCGAGTACCTGGAGACCGGTCGCGACATCCGCGACGTCGACGATCGTGAGCTTCGCCTCGCCGACGCCGAGCTCGAACTTCGCCTGACCGACGATTTCGCCGCAACCGGGAGCAAGCTCGAGAAGATCCTCACGGAGGCTCTCGCTGCAGGCGACACGGCTTCCGCGGTGCGCGCTCGTGTTGCACTCGGGCTGGCAGCCGCGCAGCGCGGCAATCACCTCGAGGCCGTTGAGCGCCTCGAGGCTGCGGTCACCGGCGAGGGCGGACCGCCACCGCATCTCCGACCCGACCTCTACACGACGCTCGGACAGTCCTATGCGGTGCTCGGGGCTCCGGACCGCGCCGTTCGGATCTTCGACGACTGCCTGGCGCGCGTCCGCGCGGAGGTCCCAGAGGATGTCTCGGTACAGATCCGCTACGCGACGTTCCTGAGCTACGCCCTGACGGACGCGAACGAATTCGAGCGAGCCGCCGCAGTCGTCCGGGAGGCTCTGTCCGGTGCGAATGACCAGACAGATCCCTACACGCGTGTTCGTCTCTATTGGTCACTTGCCAGGCTCAACGTGGTGAACGGTCGGTCCACGGAGGCGCTCGAGTACATCCGCAGTGCAATCGCTCTGCTCAAGGCGACCGACGACACGTTGACGCTCGCTCGCGCCTATCTCCTCGCCGCCGGAGCCGAATTGCGCCGGGGCGACGCCGCAGATGCAACCGAGAACCTCCAGCTGGCCGAACGCCTCCTCGGAGCTTCGGGGCAGTCAGAGGACATGGGCATGCTGCGGATCGGCCAGTCCCGGCTCGCAGCACTGCAAAAGGACGCGACGGTCGCGGTCGAGCGGGCGAGAGATGCTCTCGCCCTCCTCGGAGACTTCCACGGTGGGGAACAGGGTTCGGCGGTCCACGCACTCGCGACCGGACTTGCACTCGAAGGCGACGATCGAGGCGCCGAGGATGCCTTCCGGCGCGCGGTCGACCTGCTGACGGTGCACGGCCGCAGAGCGGAGGCGGGCGAGACCGCTCTCGAATGGGCGACCTTCCTGCAGGAAAGTGGACGCGAGGCAGATGCGGAGCCGATCCTCCGCCGCGCGTACGATCTCGGTGTGGATGCCGAGATCGCAACCCGCGAGAGTTGATCCTCGAGCGGGTCGTTCGCCCCGCCGGCCCGTACACGCTCGCTCTCAGCGCCAAGCATGCGAGCGATGCGACACGCCAGGTCCGTGACGGGACCCTGACGATGGCCCTGCGCGTCGGCGAGCGCGTGGAGCTCGCGTCTGCCAGACAGACGCTCGACGGACGCCTCGTGCTACGGGTGGAAAGCGAAGAAGGCTTGGAACGGTTGCGGTTCGTCCTCGCGGTCGATGCCGACCACAGTGAGTTTTTGCGGCGGTTCGCACGCGATCCGCTCATCGGTGAGACGGCATCGCGATTCCAGGGCATGCGACATCTACGTATGCCGACCGTGGCGCAAGCGCTCTTGCGCGCGTTCTGCGGACAGTTGATCGACTCGCGCCGCGCGCGGCAGCTCGAGCGCATCATCGTGCGGGCCGCCGAACCGGCGGTCGAGGGGACCGACCTCCATATGCCGCCGACGTCGAAGTCGCTCGCGCGCTTCGCGCCGGTGCGCCTCCGGCAGCTCGGGTTACACGCCGGCCGGGCGGCTGCCCTTGTCCGGATCTGCCGCTCAACCGACCTGGAGAAGTTGCACTCGGTGTCGACGGAGACTGCCGCGGCCTTCATCGAGCGCCAGCGAGGGCTCGGCGCCTGGTCCGCCGGTGTCGTCTGCTTCGAAGGGCTCGGACGCTACGAGCGCGGCCTGGTGGGAGACCTCTCGCTCGTCAAGCTCATGTCGCGTCTGCGCGGCCGCTGGGTGGAGGCCCACGAGACGGCCGAGTTGCTCGCACCCTACGGCGAATGGGGCGGCCTGGCCGGCCTGTACCTCACGACGGGCTTCGCGCACGGGTTGATTCCGCTGCCCGAGGAACGGCCCGTGCGTTTTCCGCGGCCGTCGTACGCGTGATCGAGCTCGTCCTGGGTGACATCACCGAGCAGGAGGTCGACGCGATCGTCAACGCCCCGAATCCGGGGCTCCTCGGCGGCGGCGGTGTGGACGGCGCGATCCACGCTGCGGGTGGGCCGTCGATCCTCGAGGAGTGCCGACGTCTCGGGGGCTGCGACCCCGGAGACGTGAAGGCCACCTCGGGCGGCGCGCTTGCTGCGAAGCACGTGCTTCACGCTGTCGGCCCGATCTGGCGCGGTGGGAGCGAGGGAGAGGCCGCGGTGCTCGCATCGTGCCATCGGCGTGCTGTCGAGCTCGCAGACGAGCTCGGCTGCTTGTCGGTTGCGTTCCCGGCGATCTCGATCGGTGCGTACGGCTATCCGGTGGAGCTCGCCGCCCCGGTCGCGATTGCGGCCACGACGGCGGCCCTGGCGGCGCATCCGGCTGTCGAACTCGCGCGCTTTGTCTTTCGAGAGGAGGCGACACTAGACACGTATCGAAAAGCAAGGGTCTGACCCCAGCCGTTTGGGAGACCCGGCTTAGACTGCGCTCATGGCTGCGAATCGCAAGATCGCAATTCTCGGCGCCGGCCGGATCGGCGAGTCTTTGCTCGCCGGCTTGCTCAGCTCGGGCTGGCGGAAGCCGGGCGACATCATCGTCACCGGGCGGCGCGAGCAGCTGCTGAAGGAGCTCGCCGAGCGCCACGGGGTCAAAGCGACACTCTCCAACGCCGAAGCGGTTGCCGACGCGGGGCTGATCGTGATCGCAGTGAAGCCCCAGGACTTCGACGTCCTCCTCGGCGAGATCGGTGGGCTGCTCACTCCCGAGCAGACCGTTCTCTCGGTCGCCGCGGCGATCCCGACGACACAGATCGAAGCAAGGCTGGCCCCCGGCGTGCCGGTCGTGCGCGCGATGCCGAACGCGCCTGCGCTCGTACACGAAGGCATTGCGGGGATCTGCGCCGGCGCGCACGCAAGTGACGAGCACCTCGACGTCTCGGAGGAAGTGCTCGCGCACCTGGGGAGGGTCGTGCGCGTGCCTGAGCGCTACATGGACGCCGTCACGGCCGTCTCGGGCTCCGGGCCCGCGTATTTCGCGCTTCTCGCCGAAGCGATGATCGACGCGGGAATCCTGCTCGGGCTCGGACGCGAAACGTCGACGCAGCTCGTCGTCCAGACGATGCTCGGGACGGCGAAGCTCCTGCGCGACGAGGAGATGCACCCGGTCGAGCTGCGCGAAGCCGTGACGTCACCCGGCGGCACCACGATCCACGCCATCCGCGAGCTCGAGCAGGCCGGCGTGCGCGCCGCGTTCCTCAACGCGATACAGGCGGCGATGGAGCGCTCCAAAGAGCTGGCGGCGGGCGATCCGTGACGAGCGCTCTATCGCAGCGTGGAGGGGGACGGGGGGAACCGGGAGGTTCCCCCGCCCTTTCTCCTCCTAACACGCGGCGCGAAGCGACGCATGTTGGGAGGCGTCGGCCGAGGAAGGGGGCTCGTGGGGGAAACATGGTTTCCCCCACGCGACGGAGCGACCGCCTATGGCGGTCGCGGAGGAAGGCGGCAATGGAACGTTCGAAGGGGCTCGCCGCGGGCGATCCGTGACGGCCGGCATCGAGCTCGTCATCGTCGAGGACCCGAGCGACGTGGCCGCCGCCGTTGCCGATCGACTGGCACAGGCGGCACGCGCAGGCGGGCACGTCGCACTCACGGGCGGCACCACCCCCGAGCTCGCATACGAGGAAGCGGCGCAGCGCGAGCCCGACTGGAGCAAGACGGAGATCTGGTGGAGCGACGAACGCTGCGTCCCCCCCGACGACGACCTCTCGAACTACGCGCTCGCGAAACGCACGCTGCTCGACCGGCTCGAGCGCGATCCGCGCGCCGTCCACCGAATCAAGGGCGAGCTCGGAAAGGAGGGGGCCGCCGACGACTACGAGCGAGAGCTCGGCGACACCGTGTTCGATCTGGAGCTCCTCGGCCTCGGCAGGGATGGTCACGTCGCCTCCCTGTTCCCGAACGCTCCGACCCTGCGGGAACGGCGACGCGTGCTCCCCGCGGAGGCCGGCCTGGAGCCGTTCGTCGACCGGGTCACGCTGAGCATTCCCGCCTTGAACAGCGCGAAGGCGATCGTCTTCGCGGTCTCCGGCGCCGACAAGGCAGAGGCCGTGCGCCGCGCCTTTGCTTCTGAACCAAGCCCCGACATCCCGGCCAGCCTCGTCCGATCCCGGAGCGGCAGAACCACTGCAATCCTCGATCGCGCTGCTGCAGCCAAGCTGCGCGCTTGACAGGGCTGCCTCTATATGTAGAAGTGCCCCGGGGCAGACCAAAGGGCGGGCGGTTTTTTGCAAGAGACGCTGGTACTGGACAAGCCTGAGCAACTAAAAGCGCTCGGCCATCCGCTGCGCGTCCGTGTGCTGGAGATGCTCGGCCAGGAGGGTGAATGGCAGCTCACGAACCGCGAGCTCGCCCAGCGACTGGGAGTCGATCCCGGCCACCTCCACTTCCATGTGCGCATGCTGCTCAAGGCAGGACTGATCGAACTGGCCGATGAGAACGGACGCGGACGCGAAAAGCCGTACCGCGCCGTCGCGAAGGTCTTCCGCGTTTCGCCCGAGCTCCTCGCGGCGGGAGGCGCCCGTGACATCCAGGCAGCGATGATCGACCAGGTCCAGCGTGCACACGCGGTCTATTCGGGCGACGGCACGTTTCGAAGCGCGCAGCTCGAGGTGAAGCTGACCGTGGAACGTGCGCTCGAACTGATGGGAGCGTTCCTGGAAGAGGCGCGCGACCTCGAGGACGCCAGTGCCGACAAGATCGTCATGACGATGTTCGCCCACCCGCCCGCGCAGCGGGACTAGGGCAGCAAAGGCGAGCTCAGCTCGGCCTGCATGTTGCGGCGTCCGGCCAGCGCCTGCAACACGATCACCGTGTCGGCGACGGGAAGGTCTTCGAGGTATTCCTCCCGCGTCTCGAAGGACTCGAGCACTGCCTCGACAGCCTCCACGTAGCCGAGCGGGTCCTGGGCGGCGATGAACGCGAGCGCGTCCCCGACGGGCGCCGGGAAGTCGCCGCGGATTCGCAGATCGTCGGCGAGGGCGCGCGCCTCCCCGTCGCGCCCGAGCACGAGGAGCGCGAGCACGGCGGCGTACCGCCCGATCGACGACTCCGCCTCGGCGGCATCTTGCTCGAGCGTCCAGAGCGCGTCGAGCTTTCCGCCGTTCAAGTCGTCGCCGAGGATCCTCGCCTTGAGGATCGCGATCGGCCTGCCCCAGCTTTCGGGTGGCGCGAGCTCGTAGCTTTCCCGGTAACGCTCGACGGCTCTTGCGAACCATTCACGCGCGTCTTCCGTATCACCGGCCATGAGCCGCGCCAGACCGGCGCCTGCAGCCGCGTTGCCCATCCGGGTCAACTGGCGCTGGCGTGCATCCCTATCGTCAGCCTCCGGCAGTCGAGCCTCGCCGTCCCTGTAGCGTGATTGCTCACGCCGTGCGTGCTCCGCCCATTCCACCACCGCAAGAGCTTATGAAAACGTCCTTCTACGACCTCCCACTGCTGACCGCGCCCGGACAGGTTTTCACTCCTCGACCGGCGACGGAGCGACTCGTCGACCGGGCCCTCGAGCGAATAGACGGAGTTCCGGTGCGCGTCGCCGACATCGGCACCGGCAGCGGCGCCGTGGCGATTGCGCTGGCGGTCAACCGCCCGGAGGTCGAGGTCTGGGCAACCGACACGAGCGCGGCCGCTGTCGAGCTCGCGCGGCGAAACGCCGAGCTCCACGGCGTCGCGGATCGAGTGCACGTGCTTCAGGGAGACCTGCTCGAGCCGCTCACCGAACCGGTCGACCTCGTCGTCGCGAACCTGCCGTACCTCGCCGAGCAGGACCGGGACCCACGTTACGACGACGAGCCGCCCGAGGCCGTCTACGCGCCCGGCGACGGACTGGATCCGTACCGGCGCCTTCTGAATGCTTGCCGCGACGGCAAGCTCGAAACAGGAGGTGCGCTCCTGATCCAGTTCCACCGGGAGGCGCTGGTGGCGAATTGCTGGGAGCTCGAGGAGCTCCGCGAGCGCCTCGAAGCCTCGGCGTAAACTCGCCTGATGGAGCGTCGGGAGGTCGTGTTCGTCGACGGCGTGCGCACGGCTTTCGGCCGCGCTGGTCCACAAGGCATTTTCTGGAAGACGCGCGCCGACGACATGGCGGTCAAGGTCGTGCGCGAGCTGATGCGGCGGAACCCGAAGATCGCACCGGAGCGGATCGGCGACATCATCTACGCAGCCACTGCGCAGGTCGGTGACCAGGGACTGACACTCGGCCGCGACGTCGCGCTACTCGCGGGGATCCCGCAGTCGGTTCCAGGTTTTGCGGTCGACCGAATGTGCGCCGGCGCGCTCACGGCTGTGACCGCCGGTGCGGGTGAGATCGCCTACGGCGCATGTGACATCGTGCTCGCCGGGGGCGTCGAGCACATGGGACACCATCCGATGGGCGACGACGTCGACTTCAACCCGCGCTTCGTCTCCGAGCGGCTCGTAGACATGTCCGCGGTGACGATGGGCGCGACCGCGGAGAACTTGCACGACCGCTTCCCGCAGATCGCGAAGTCCGATGCGGACGCGTTCGCCGTCCGATCCCAGCAACGTGCGGCGGCGGCGTGGTCCAACGGCGTCATGCGCGAGACGGTCGTGCCGATGAGCGTGTTCACGGACGACGGCTGGAAGCTCGCCGACAGTGACGAGTTTCTGCGCCCGGACACAACGCTCGAAGGGCTCGCCGCGCTGCGCACGCCGTTCCGAGCGGGCGGCCGCGTAACCGCAGGCAACTCCGCCGGCTTGACGGACGGCGCGACCGCGTGCTTTCTGGCCGCGGAGGAGACCGCTGCCGAGCTCGGGCTCGAGCCCAAGATGCGCCTTGTCGCGTTCGCGTACGCGGGCGTCGAGCCGGAGCTGATGGGAATCGGCCCGATCCCGGCGACGCAGCGGGTGCTCGCCCAGGCAGGCCTGACGCTCGACGACGTAGGGCTCTTCGAGCTGAACGAGCCCTTCGCCGTGCAGGTGCTGACCTGGTGCGACGGACTGGGCGTCGATCCGAAGGATCCCCGCCTCAATCCGTACGGCGGCGCAATCGCCTGTGGACACCCGCTTGCTGCGACAGGCGTGCGCTTGCTGGCGCAGCTCGCGTACGGGTTCCGCGAGCGGCCGGACGTGCGTTACGGCCTGAGCGCGCTGTGCGTCGGGATGGGAATGGGTGCGGCGCTGTTGTGGGAGGCGGTGAAGCCGCCTGTCCGCGCGAGCGGACCAGGGGAGGGTGTCCGGGGGAACCGGGAGGTTCCCCCGGCTCGGACCAGCGATGCCGGTCACTGAGTTCAAGCTCACCCGCGCGGGCGACGTCGCGCTCGTGACGATCGACAACGGCGAGGACTGGACGAAGCCCACGTTCTTCGGGCGAGAGGCGCTCGAGTCGTTGGATCGCCTGCTCGGCCGGCTCGAGGGGGGCGACTTTCGCGCCGCCGTCGTCACCGGCAAGCCCTTCGTCTTCGCCGCGGGCGCGGACATCACGGAGTTTCCGGAGATCACACGCGAACGTGCGATCGAGGGCGCGCGCGCAGGACACGAGCTGTTCGGGCGACTCCGTGCATTGCCGTTCCCGACCGTGGCCGCGATCAACGGCGCGTGCCTCGGCGGCGGCGTCGAGCTCGCACTGCATTGCACGGCACGGACGGTCTCGACCGCGGTGCGCCACTTCGCGTTTCCGGAGGTGTTCCTCGGGCTGTTCCCCGCGTGGGGCGGAACGCAGCTCCTGCCGCGACTCGTCGGGCCGGAGACGGCGATCAAGGTGATCGTGTCGAATCCGCTGCGGCAGAACCGGATGCTGACGGCCCCGCAGGTCGCCGAGCTCGGCATCGCCGACAGGCTGCTCGAGCCGGGGGAGTTCGTCGACGAGTCGCTCGCATTCGCACTCGAGCTAGCCAAGGAGCCACTCGACCGACTCGAGCCCGACTGGTCCAACGCAGAGACGATCTTCCGCCGGGCGCGCACGTCCGTGGACGACACCGTGCACGGCGCAGCGCCGGCGCCGTACGCCGCTCTCGACCTGATCGAAGGAGCGCAGCATTGGACGATCGAGGAGGGTTACGAGCGCGAGCAGGAAGCAATCGGCGAGCTCCTCCCAGGTCCGCAGGCGCAAGCGTCGCTGTACGCGTTCCAGCTCGTCGAGCTACGAGCGAAGAGGCATCCCGCTCGTCCGACCGCGCCGCCGATCAAGGTGACCAAGGTCGGCATCGTCGGCGCCGGGCTCATGGCCCGGCAGGTCGCCACGCTGTTCCTGCGCAGGCTCGAGGTGCCGATCGTGATCCGAGACGTGAAGCAGGAGATCGTCGACGAGGCGCTCGCGGACATCCGCGCGGACATCGATAGTCAGGTCGCGAAGGGCCGGTACGACGAAGGCAAGGGGCGTTTCCTGTCGTCGCTCGTCTCGGGCAGCACGGACTACGCGGATTTCGCAGACTGCGACCTCGTGCTCGAGGCGGTGTTCGAGGAGCTCGAGGTGAAGAAGCAGGTATTCGCGGAGCTGGAGCTGGTGGTTCGCGACGACTGTGTGCTCGCGACGAACACCTCAGCCCTTTCCATCACCGACATGGCCGCAGACCTACGCCGGCCCGAACGGGTTACCGGCATGCACTTCTTCAATCCCGTCGCATTGATGCCACTGCTCGAGGTCGTGCGCGCGGCGGAGACGGATGACGTTGCCCTCGCGACCGTCTGGGACGTCGGCGAAAAGCTGCGCAAGCGGCCCATCCTCGTCAACGATGCGCCAGGCTTTGTCGTCAACCGCGTGCTGACGCGGATGACGCGGGTGATCATGGACGCGCTCGAGCACGGGACTCCAGTCGAAGAAGTGGATCAGGCGGTGATGTCACTCGGGATGCCGATGGCGCCGTCCGTGCTGCTGCAGATGGTCGGCCCGCGCGTGGCGAATCACGTCCTCGAACGCATGCACGACGCGTTCCCGGAGCGCTTCCTACTCTCGCCCGCACTGGCCGCGATGGCCGACGGCGGCGAGCCCGTAGTGCTGGAAGATGCGCCGCGCACCGGGGAGCAGATCGTCGAGGAGGTCCTCGAAGCGGTGGCCGACGAGATCCATCTCCTTCTCGAGGAAGGCGTCGTCGCCGAGGCTGCGGACGTCGACACGGGCCTCCTCCTCGGCGCCGGCTGGCCGCTCTTCCTCGGCGGGATCACGAAGCATCTCGACCAAAGCGGCGTGTCGGACCGCCTCTTCGGGCACACGTTCGCCGACATGACGGTCGTAGCCCCCGCCTAACCCGACACGTACCGGTGCCAGGCACGGGTACGCAAGCGTGACGAGTTCCTCGCAGAAGCCGGCAACGCCGCGGAGCAGGCGGGCTCGCGCAGAACGTACCGGTGCCAGGCACCGGTACGACCCTGTGACGAGAGTCGCGCGAAAGTAGGCTCCCCGGCATGGCCCACGACGACTGGCGAATCCGGATCGAGTTGCCCGACGAGGAGGTGGCGCAGGATCTTCTCGCCCGGCTCGGGCTCAGGCAGAGTGACGCGGAGGAGCTCGCCGACGAGCTGCGGGAGCATCGGCTTGCCGTGTCCCAGGACGGCGACACCGTGTTCGTCTACGCCGCCACCGGAATGCAGGCCGAGCAGGCGGCGCGCATCGTCGAGAGCGAGCTCGACGACCTGGGATTGACGCCGACCCGGTTCGTGACCGAGCGCTGGCTCCGTGACGAGGAACGCTGGAACGACGACCCGGAGCAGCCGGACGTGGAGGAGGAGCTCCTCCAGCGCGGCTATGCGCCCTGGGAGGTCCGGGTCGAGGCAGGCAGCCTCCGGGAGGCTCACGACCTGGCCGAGCAGCTCCGCTCCGAGGGCTACGACGTCTCCCGGACGTTCACCTACGTGATCGCGGGCGCCGGGAGCCGCGAGGAGGCCGTGGAGCTCGCACGCAGGATCCACGGCGAGGTCGAGCCCGGAGGCGAGCTGGTCTACGAGGTGCAGCCCCAGAACCCGTTTGCCGTCTTCGGGGGTCTCGGCACCTAGGCCAGTAGTCGATATACTGATTGGACGACGCCCGCCTTGGGGATTCGCGGGGTCGCCTTTTCTTACACAGTGCAGCGCTTTTAGACGCTGCGTCCATGCAGGAGATCAAAGAGCAGCCGACCACAGCGTCGGAGGCGCCGGACGGCCTGATGGCCGACGCCCTCCGAGCAGAAGCCTGGGCGGGCGAGCCCTTCATTCGTGAGGGCGAGGATCCCGCCAAGGTCCTGGCGCCCGGCACTTCCCGCCGGCGCGCACTCGACGACGCCCTCGCCGAGATCGAGGGAGGACAGCGCACGCCCTCGTCCGGGTGGAAGGTCGAGTACGGCCTCATGCTCGGTCTCGAGCGAGTGCTCGCGGAAGAAAAGCCCCACCTCGCGTCGGGCACCGAGTTGCGCCGCCACCAGATCGACGCGCTCGCCGGGATGTTGACGGAGTTGATCGCGTCGCACGAGAAGGAAGCCGAACCGAACGGAAACGGCAACGGCGTCGCCGAGGTCGTCGAAGTCGAGGCTGAAGTGGAAGACGAAGACGAACCTGCAGAGGAGTCCGTGGAGGACGTCCTCGACGAAGAGGTAGAGGACGAGCTGTACACGGGCCCCGACCCGGGTGCGGTACGCCGCTACCGGTTCCGTCACCCGACGGCATCGGGCAAGACGATCGCCGCAGCGGGCTTCGTGGAAGCCGCACGCACACTCGGCGTCCTGATCCTCACGCACCGTCGCCTGCTCGTCTCGCAGTTCCAGCGCGATCTCACGGACGAGGGTTACGGCGACCGGTTCACGCCGGCGGTCGAACGCGGCAAGGAATCACTTCGAAACGGCAACCCGCTGACGATCCAGACGTACGCGTGGTTCGCGCGCCACCAGGAGACGATTTCCCGCGAGGCCTACCAGCTCATCATCTGCGACGAGGCGCACACCGCGTTGGGCGAGAAGACGAGCGCGGCGATCCGCGCGTTCCCGGAGCCGATCTACATCGGCATGACGGCGACGGAACAGCTCATCGCGAAGCAGGTGTCCGACGTGTTCCCTGCGTCGGTCGACGATCTGCCGTTGCAGGATGCGGCACGGCGCGGACTGATCGCGCCCTTGCGCGACCTGCGCGTCCCCCCCGTCGCCGCTATCAATCAGGTGCCGATCATCGGCGGCGATTTCGACCAGGAGATCCTGGCAAAGACGCTCGACCACCAGGCTCTGAACCAGGCGGCCGCATCGCTGTATCGCGAGCGCTTCGACAACACGCCGGGCATCGTCTACGCCGCCGGCGTCGATCACGCATACAACCTCGCGAAAGAATTTCGCGCCGTCGGCCTGAAAGCGGAGGCCGTGTCCGGGCGGACACCGCCCGTGCGGCTCGCCGAGACGCTGGCCGCGTACGAGCGCGGCGAGATCAACGTCCTCATCAACGCGATGCTGCTCGCCGAAGGCTGGAACTCACCGCGTGCGACGATCTGCATGCACCTCGCGCCGACAGCGTCACGTCGGGTGTATCAGCAGCGGATCGGCCGGATCATGCGCACGCATCCGCGCAAGGAGGCCGGTATCGTCGTCGACTTCGTCCCGAAGGCGGCGACGCACAACGAGCGCGTGATCTCGCTTCACTCGCTGCTCGACGCCGACTTCTACCGCGAGGGCGCCCGCGTCACCCCCGCACCGCGCCGCAGAGTCCAGAGGCGCGCCCGCCGCAAGCTCACTCCGGCGCCGTGGCTCGTTCCGGTCACCCCTGACGTGCGCCGCCGTCTCGCCGTGATCACGCGAGAGTGGCAGCGTGTCGATCCGAAGTATCTCGACGAGGACGAGCAACGCTACTGGGCGACGATCGCCGGACGCCAGATTCGCTTCGACGAGCGCGCGGCGTTCGTGGAGAAGCTGACGGCGCGCGGCGCATCGAAAGCGTGTCTCGAGCAGTTCCTCGCGACGTGCGCCGCCGAGAACCCGAACCGGCGCCTGCGCATCATCGCCCTCTCCGACCGCGTGTCGATGACGGTCGAGCGCGCCGACTTCGACGATCTCGTCACGCTCGTGACCCAGGCGCCGACCTGGGAGAAGGATCGCATGGGCGGCGTCCGCGTTCTCTTGCGGGCGATCGCAGAAGGAAAAGCCGACGCGCCGGAGCAGATCCTGGCGCGCTGGACCTGGCGTCTCGCGCGCGCCTCGCGCAAGTTGCAGGACCGCCGTGCGAGTGCCGAGTTCCCGGAGGCGAAGCGGCTGCTCGGCGCGCTCGCGAACTCGCGCGGACACCGCCACGAGGAGAACGCCGCGAAGCTCGTCAACGCAGCGCTCGAGCTGCCTGCTCCGGTCGGCGCCGCGCTGCTCGCATCGGCCGAGGGATACACGCCGCGGGCAACCCAACTCATCGACGCGGCGCGCGAGCGGCTCGGCACGGTTCACGAGGTCGCGGGCGCCCTGGCGGAGAATCTTCCGCAGCCGAAGCTGACGTCCGGGCGCTCTCGAAGACGTAAGCGTCGCAAGCGCAAGAAGAGCGGCGCGCACCAGTCGCAGGCGCAGCAACAACAGCAGGCCCAGCAGCAGGCAAAGGCCCCAGAGGGGCCCGAGCAGCAGGTCGAGAATGCGGAGGCGAAGCAGCCGAAGCGGCGGCCTCGGAAGCAGCCCGGCCCGAAGGCCGAGCCCGCATCCGCTGAAACGCCGGCCGCCTGAGAAGGACTAACCAGAGTGCTCATCCTCGTCCCGATCGCGTTCGCGGCGGGCCTCATCACCGCGTTCACGCCCTGCATCCTTCCCGTGCTGCCGATCGTGCTGGCCGGCGGCGCCGGCGGAGGAACGAAGCGGCGGCCGTACGCCATCGCGGCCGGTCTCGTCACCACCTTCACGGCGTTCCTGCTCGCGGGCGCGTGGCTGTGGGGACTGCTCGGGATCAGCGCGAAGCATCAGATCCAGATCGGCGCGGCCCTCTTGCTCGTACTGGCGGTGACGCTGATCGTGCCGAAGCTCGGCGAGCTGGTGGAACGGCCGTTCGTCCTGCTGACCCGTCGGCGCGCTGGTGACCTCGGCGGAGGGTTCTTCCTCGGCGCGAGCCTCGGCCTCGTGTTCGTCCCGTGCGGTGGACCGGTCCTCGCATCGCTGACGGCGAACGTCGCGACGGATCGCGTCGGCGGCTGGATCGTCGCCATCGCGATTGCATACGCGGCCGGGGCCGCGCTGCCTTTGCTCGCGATCGCGCGCGGCAGTCGCGGCGTTGCCATCCGGTTCCGGCAGCGGGCGCAGGCCGTTCGCATCGCGGGGGGTGTGCTCATGGCCGCAGCCGCGGTCGTGATCTACCAGGGCTGGGCGGAGAGCCTCCAGACAAAGGTGCCCGGCTATGCGCAGCGGCTGCAGAACGCGATCGAGGGCACATCGACCGCGAAGAACCGACTCGACCGCCTCGCCGGCAAGGCCAACCCGGCCTTCGTCGCGCGTGGACAACCGCTCGGTTCACAACTCGGCAAGGTGCCCCTGAAGGACTACGGCGCCGCGCCCGACGTCCGCGACGTCTCGGCATGGATCAACTCGCGCCCGCTCAGCATTCCCAAGCTCCGCGGCAAAGTGGTGCTCGTCGACTTCTGGACGTACTCCTGCATCAACTGCTTGCGCACGCTTCCGTACCTGAAGGCGTGGGATGCGCGCTACCGCTCGAAGGGCCTCGTCATCCTGGGCGTCCACACGCCCGAGTTCGCATTCGAGCACGATCTTGGCAACGTCCGTGCAGCCGTCAAACGTCTCGCCGTCCGCTATCCAGTCGCCCTCGACAACAGTTACGGGACCTGGAAGGCGTACTCGAACAACTACTGGCCGGCGGACTATCTGGTCGACCAGGCCGGACACGTACGTGACGTTCATTTCGGCGAAGGGAATTACGCACAAACGGAGCGGGACATCCGCCTCCTCCTTGCGGCCGGCAACGCAGGGCCGCTTCCGCCGTCCGGACGTGACACCGACCGGACACCGCTCGAGCTGCGGACGCCGGAGTCGTATCTCGGCTACCTGCGCATCGGCAACTACGCGGGCTCGCCCCTACAAACCGATCGATTGGCCACGTACCGCTTCCCGACGTCGCTCACGCAAGACTCATTCGCCTACGCGGGCGGGTGGAAGGTCGAGGGCGAGCGCATCGTCGCCGGCGACAAGGCGGGTCTCCGCTTGCACTTCCGGGCGCGCACCGTTCATCTCGTGCTCACCGGGCGGGGCTTCGTCGGGGTCAAGGTGAACGGGAAGGCGCGGCCGACGGTTCGGGTCGATGGTGCCCGGCTCTACACGCTCGTCACGCAGAAGGCCGCGGCGGACGGTGTGCTCGACCTCGGTTTCACACCCGGCCTCGCTGCCTATGCCTTCACGTTCGGCTAGGACGCAGGACCGGAAGCTACAGTCGGAACGTGAGTAGTCCTGCCGTTCTCGTCGTCGACGACGACGGGCCGATCCGCCGGATGCTCGAGCGGACCCTCAGCGCCGAGGGTTACGACGTCGCGGGCGCCGCGGATGGTGGGGAGGCGCTCGCTGCAGTCGAGCGATCGGTGCCCGACTTGATCGTCCTGGACGTCGCAATGCCCGGGCTCGACGGCCTCGCCGTCTGCCGCCGGTTGCGTGCCAAGGGCCTCGCCCTGCCGATCCTGCTGCTGACTGCGCGCGACTCGGTCGCCGATCGCGTTGACGGGCTCGATGCCGGCGCCGACGACTATCTCGTCAAGCCGTTCGCACCCGAAGAGTTGCTCGCCCGCGTGCGAGCTCTGCAAAGGCGCGGCCGCGAGCCGAACGAGATCCTCGCTTACGGCGACGTCGTCTTCGACCTCGGCTCGCGCCGCGCGCACCGTAACGGCCGCGAGCTCGGGCTGAGCTCGCGCGAAGGCGACCTGCTGGAGCTCCTGTTGCGGAATCCCGGACAAGTCGTCAGCCGCGAGCTCGCGCTCGAACGTGTCTGGGGTAGCAGAACCGTCGCAAGCTTCAACGCGGTCGATCGCTACGTCTCGTACCTTCGGCGCAAGCTCGGCGAGCCGCCGCTGATCGAGACCGTGCGCGGGGTCGGCTTCGTGCTCGGCCGGTGAGTGGGCGCTCACTTCAGCTTCGGTCGGTCTTCGCTGCCGCGCTCGGAATCCTGATCGCGCTCGTCGTCGTCGGTGCCGCGATCAGCGTGCTCGTGTCACGCCACCTCCATCATTCCCTCGATCGCACGTTGAGGCAACGGGCCGTGGAGATCGCCCAGCTGAACGCGTCTGCCCCGGCGCTGTTGACGACACCCGGTGCGCTGGATTCTCCCGTCGGCGGAACACAGCTGATCGTCGAGGTCCTCGACGCGCGCGGCCGGATCGTGGCGCGCTCGCTGTCACTCGGCGGTCGGGTCCTCCCGACCGATGCAACTGCCCGCAGCGCGATCGGCAGCGGCCGCGCCGGCTACTCCAACGCGGGGCTCGGCAACGAGCGAATACGGGTCTATGCCGCGCCACTGGCCGAGCTCGGTGGTCCGGCCGCCGGCGGCGCAGTGGTCGTCGCGGCTTCGACGCACGACCTGAGAGAGACGCTTGCGAGCCTGCACTTCTTCGTGCTCCTCGCGGGGATCCTCGCGGCCGCGCTCGGAGCCGGCGTCGTCGCCCTCCTCATGCGGCGCGCATTGCGGCCGCTCGGCCGGCTCGCGACCGCTGCAACGGAGATCGAGCGCACGGGAGATTCGCGGCGAAGGCTGCCTCAGCCTTCCTCCGTCGACGAGGTCGGGCAGCTTGCCGGAACCCTGAACGCCATGCTCGCGAGCCTCGAACGCGCGCGCGAAGGGGAGCGCCGCTTCGTCGCCGACGCATCGCACGAGCTCAGAACGCCGCTGACGGCCCTGCGCGGCAACGTTGCGTACATCGCCCGCCACGGTGCGACGGCTGCGGTGATCGCCGAGCTCGAACAGGATGCGGAGCGATTGGCTCGGCTCGCAGACGACCTGCTCGTCCTCTCGCGCGAGGAAACGGACGCCGCCGCGCCCGGAGAGCACGTGCATCTCGACGAGCTCGCGACGGCCGTCGCGGAAGGGGATGGGAGAATCGAGGTCGTCGCTCCGGAGCCGGTCGTCGTGCGCGGGGATCGAGCCGCGCTGGAACGCGCCCTCGAAAATCTCGTCCAGAACGGGCGGCGCTACGGTCCGGCCGAAGGTCGGATCACGATCGATGTCGAAAGGAACGACGGTCTGGCCACGGTGACGGTGACCGACGAGGGCCCGGGGCTTCAGCCCTACGAGGCCGACCTGGCCTTCGAGCGCTTCTGGCGGGGCCACCACGGCAAATCCGGTTCAGGGCTCGGGCTGGCGATCGTGCGAGCCACGGCCGAGCGGCACGGGGGCCGGGCGTTCGCGGAAGGCGCACGCTTCACGATCGAGCTGCCCGTTCTCAGAGATCTCTCAGAGTTCGACGCTACAACGAAGGAGGAAACGCCCGAGAAAGGATCGCCGTGAAACTTCTGCGCACGCTCTCGACCCGTCGTCTGATCGTCCTCGCCTTAGCGGTGCTGGCAGTGGCAGTAGGAGGAACCGCAATCGCCGTCGCTGCGGGTGGAGGAAGCGGCGCGACGCCGCAGCCGAAGCCACTCGCGCAGGTCATTCACGACGCGCTTGCCGCGCCGGACTCAGCAGGGATCACGGCCAACGTCCGCTTCACGAACCGACTGTTCCCGTCGGGTTCCCTCCTCGGTGGCAACGCCTCGGCGCTGATGTCCGGCGCAACCGGCCGGCTTTGGTTGACCAACGACGGTCGCGGGCGCCTCGAGTTGCAGTCCGATGCCGGGGACGTTCAGATCGTTTGGAACAAGGACAGGGTCACGGCGTACGACGCGTCCTCGAACACCGTTTACACGCTCAACCTGCCCGCCTCGGCGACGGAGTCGACTTCACCGACCAACGGCGCAGCTCCGTCGCTCACCCAGATCGGCGATTTCCTGTCGAATCTCGGTGAGCGCGCGGACGTCTCCGCCGCGCAGCCCACGGACATCGCGGGTCGGCCGGCCTACAACGTGAGGATCTCGCCGAAGCACGACGGCGGGCTGCTCGGCTCCGCCGAGCTCGCCTGGGATGCGGAGCAAGGCGTGCCGCTCCGGGTCGCGGTCTACGCGCAGGGAAGCTCGAAGCCCGTGCTCGAGCTCGCCGCGACGGACATCTCGTACGGCTCCGTGCCTGCGAGCGCCGTCGACGTGTCACCGCCCGCCGGCGCGAAGACCGTGGACCTGAGCTCGGCGGCCACGCCTCAGAACGGCTCCGACAAGACAAACGCCGCGACCGGCCTCGCCGCTGTCCAAGCAGCGGTCGACTTTCCGGTGGTCGCTCCCGACACGCTCGTCGGATTGCCGCGCAAGGACGTCCGTACGGTCAAGGGCAACAATGCGCTCGTGATCTACGGACAAGGGCTCGGCGCGATCGTCGTCGTCGAGCGCAAAGCAGACGCCACCGGGACTCAACAGAGCGGCCCGATGTCGGCTCTGCCGTCCGTGTCGCTCGACGGGCTGACGGGGCACGAGCTGGCAACGCAGCTGGGCACCGCAATCGAGTGGCAGCGAAACGGCGTCTCGTTCGTCCTTGCCGGCTCACTGCCGCCGGCCGCCGCGGAATCGGCCGCGCGCGCGCTCAAATGAGCGAGAGTCTTCCGATCTCGACGACGGGGCTCGTCAAGCGTTACGGCGACATCGCCGCAGTGAACGGCGTCGACCTCACGGTCGAGCGTGGCGACGTGTTCGGATACCTCGGACCGAACGGCGCGGGCAAGACGACCCTGCTGCGGATCCTGCTCGGCCTGATCCGGCCGACGTCCGGCTCCGCGAAGCTCTTCGGCCGCGATCCGCTCGTGGACGGTGTTCGTGCACTCGACGGAGTCGCCGGTTTCGTCGAGGGCCCGCGCTTCTACTCCTATCTCTCGGGGCGAAAGAACCTGGAGCTGCTCGCCGACTACGACGGTGACGGCGCACGTTCGAGGATCGACAGCGTCCTCGAGCTCGTCGAGCTGCGCGACCGGGCGAAGGACCGCGTCGGCGGCTATTCGCACGGCATGCGCCAGCGGCTCGGAATCGCTTCGTCGCTCCTACGCCAGCCGAGATTGCTCCTCCTCGACGAGCCGACCACGGGGCTGGACCCGGCCGGCATGCGCGACATGCGCGATCTCGTCCGCCGACTGGCGGGCGAGGGCATCACGATTCTGCTCTCGAGCCATCTCCTCAACGAGGTCGAGGACCTCTGCAACCGCGTCGCGATCATCCGCAAGGGCGGGATCGTCTACGAGGGACCGCTGAACGAGCTCCTGGCGACGGCCGCGACGGGTTATCGGCTGCGGGCCACCGACCCGGAGCGGGCACGGGTCGTCCTTCTCTCCCAGGGCGGCGTCGACGGAGTCTCGCTCGTCGAAGGACAGCTTCGCTTCACGGCGGACGAGGAAGCGGTCGGGCGTGCAGCGATTGCGCTGGGGCAGGCACGCATCGGCATCACGGCGCTGATTCCGGAGACGGCGAGCCTGGAAGAGCTCTTCCTCGGGCTGACCGGCGGAGAATCGTCGGATCACGACCGTGAAGCGATCGTCGCATGACGGCTGCCGTCGCAAAGGTGTACCGCTGGGAGATCGCGAAGCTCCTCGCGCAGAAGCGCACCTACCTCGGTCTCGTCAGTGCGATGGCCGTGCCACTCATCTTCGTCGTCGTCCTCGTGCTCCAGTCTGGTGGGCCGAACGACGTTCCGCTCGGCCGCTACATCCGCGACACGGGCCTGGCGACGCCGTTCGTGGTCCTGTTCTTCATGTCGATCTGGGGCTTCCCGCTCATCACCGCGCTCGTCGCCGGTGACATCGTCGCGTCCGAGAGCCAGAACGGAACGTTGAAGACGATCCTCACGCGCTCGCGCAGTCGTGGCGAGATCTTCGTCGGCAAGATTCTGGCGTCGATCACCTACACCCTCGTCATCGTTTTCGCGATGGGGATCGTGGGCGCCGTCGCCGGGAGCATCGCGTGGGGCTTCCACCCGCTCACCTCTCTCTCCGGCACGCAGGTCTCGGCCGCGCACGGAGTCGCCCTGCTTGCCGGGAGCCTCGCGTTGTACGTGCTCCCCCTCGCCGGCATCGCCGCCTTCGCCGTGCTCCTTTCGACCGTAACGCGCAACAGCGCGGCCGCCGTGGTCGGTGCGTTGATGTGGGCACTGCTGATGCAGCTCCTCGGCGTGCTCCCCGGAACGGAGGCCATTCGCCCGTACCTTCTCGGCACGCAGTTCGAAGCCTGGCACGGCTTCCTGCGAATTCCGGCCGATTGGACACCGGTGATCCGGGCACTGTGGGTGTGCGCGCTTTACATCGCAGCACCTCTCG
The DNA here is from genome assembly GCA_005883355.1 of Actinomycetota bacterium. Taxonomy (GTDB): domain Bacteria; phylum Actinomycetota; class Thermoleophilia; order Gaiellales; family Gaiellaceae; genus 3-1-20CM-4-69-9. The sequence goes on from VAXG01000035.1 coordinate 55,558, forward strand.
CGACCGCCTACGTCGTCTTCCTGCGACGCGACGTCGCCGGCGACTAGCTCTTCCTGAGAGCTAAGGCTGTTCCGACGGGCCACGCTCGGGCCCGCCGTTGCCGCGCTCGCGCTCGCGCAGGAAACGCGTGAGCTCGGCCGCAAGCGATTCGCCGGAAGGTATGTCCTCCTCGTCCTCGAGTAGCTCGGCGCGCTGCTCGAGCTCTTCCACGTATGCCTGGGTCTCTTCGTCCGACGCGACCGCCTCCGTCACCTGCTCGCTGTAGCGCTCCGAGGCCTCCTGGAGCTCGGCCGTGTCGATCTGTGTCCCGAGTATGTCGCCGAGGCGCTGACAGAGCGCGAGCGCGGCACGGGGGCTCGGCGCGAGCGAGACGTAGTGCGGGACGGCGGCCCAAAGACTGACCGAAGGAATGCTTGCGTGGTTGCACGCGTCGTGGAGCACACCGACGACGCCCGTCGGGCCTTCGTAGCGTGAGCGCTGCAGACCCAGACGCTCGACCAGTTCCGGATCGGTCGCACCGCCGGTCACCGGTGACGGCCGTGTGTGCGGCACGTCCGCGAGCAACGAGCCGAGCGTGATGAGCATCTCGACACCGAGCTCCCGTGCAAGGTCGACGATCATGCCGGTGAAGGTCTGCCAGCGAAGGTTCGGCTCGATCCCCAGTAGCAGAACGGCATCGCGATCGAGATCCGGGATCGGCGCATGGTAGAAGGCGTTCTCGGGCCAGTCGATGTGCCGCGTCTGACCATCGACGAGCGAAACGTGCGGGCGGGTCGCCTGGAAGTCGAAGAAGCTCTCCGGCTCGATGTCGGCGAACCGGTCCGCCTCCCAGATCTTGGCGAGATAGCCACCGGCGAGCGACGCGCCCTGGCCGCCGTCGTTCCAACCGCGAAAAGCTGCGATCAGAACCGGCTCACGGAGGCTCGGCCGGTCGACGATGCGAAGTTCTTCAGCGATCGGCGAAGTCTACGTTCGGCCGGAAGAACAGCGTCGCAAGGGCGACCGTGCCGACCCAGACGGTCGCGGCCAGGAAGACGTGTGCCAGTACGAGCCCCCAGGGGAGATGCGTCCGCCACTGCAGCTCCCCCAGCCCCATCTGGACCAGCAACAGCACGAAAACTGCCGCGCCGAGCTTGAAGAGACGCGGCGCGCGATCGCGGCGCGCGGCGAGGTAACCGAGGCTGAAGAGGAAGGTCAGCAGAAAGATCCCGACGATCATCGCGTGGGCGTAGACGAACGGCGCCAACCGTCCCAGCCGACCGATCTTGTTAGCGGCCCCGCCGCCGGAGTGGGGCCCGGAGGCGGTTGCGAGCGATCCGCTCACTATGAGCACGAAGCCGGCGGCTGCGAACGCGAGCCCGAGCCGGCGCAGCTCCGGTGGGACGAGCGGGTCGATTCGGCCGACGACCGCAGCACGGATTTCGAGGACGAGGATCGTCGCGCCCGCGAGCAATGCGATCGACAGGAGCAGATGGACCATGACGATCGGCCAGCGAAGGTCGGTCGCAATTGCGAGCAAACCGATCGGGGCCTGCGCCAGCGTGCCGAGGAAGATGGCAAGCGCGACCCGCCGAACGAAGCGTGGGAGCCCCGGCACCCGCCGCACCGCGAGCCACGCGAGCAGCGCCACCGCGATCGTCACTCCGCCGACCAGACGATTGCCGAACTCGACGAAGGCGTGCGCGTTCTTGGCCGGCAGGGGATGGCCCGCTTCGCAGCCCGGCCAGTGCCGGCAACCGAGTCCGGAGTCGGTGAGCCGCACCGCAGCGCCGGTGCCGACGATGAGCCACAGTGCTCCGAGCTGTACGAGCACGAGCGGATAGATCTGCGCGGGACTGAGAGCGAGCGCCCGAAGCCGAGCGAGCGCCGTGGGCTGGGCGTGCACGGTCTCGAGTCTATTCAGAGAGGATCGAGAATCGCCGGGTACCCGTCAGCGCCGTCGAACGGGGTCGGGCGCGAGCCCATGAACAGCGGACGGTCCGCAGCGTTCAGCAGCACCGGCATCATGTCCGGCCCACGCAGTTGGCCGAGGATTCCCTCCGCGCATGTCGACTCGCCGAACTCGCGGACGCGGTCCGCACGTACGCCCGGACCCGCGACGACGAACGGAACCGGATCGCCCGAATGAATCACGTCCGGAGACGCAGGGGTCGCGTGATCGCCGGTCAGGCAAACGACGGCGCGGTCCGCCGGCAAGTCACCGAGTGCCGTGTCGAGCGTCTCGATCATCGCCTGCTTCAGCCGAGGATCCTTCGTATGCCCCGCGGCATCCGCGCTCTTGACGTGACAGAAGACGAACGTGTCGCCCGCATCGAGCCGCTCCCGTGCGAGCGCGACGCGGCCGCGCAGATCGGCTGCCGCATCATCCGTCTCGGCCTCCGCCCGCGCATCGAGGCCGACCGCACGCGCAAGCCCACGGAGGAACGCGGAGCTCGCAATGAAGGTTCCACGCAGCCCGTGCCGCTGCTCGAACGTCGGGACGTCGTGCGGCCTGCCCCACCACTTCAGCGTGATCACGTTGAAGCGCTCGCCTTCGAGCCGTCGCATCACCTCACGAGTCCACTCTTCGGCCGCACGCGCGGTTCGCTCTGCTTCAGGAGCGAGCGCCTGCGGACGCAACACGGGATGGCGGTCACGGAAGAACGCGTCGCTATCGGTTACGCGCTCGTCCGCCCCACCACCCGCAACCCTGAGAACGGCTTCGCCGCGCCACACGTGGACGAGCGAGAAGGTGAGACCGTCGATCGTGATGCCGTCGCATGCCTCGACGAGTCGCTCCGCCTCCGCCGCGTCCCGATCCGGATCTGGTCGCCCGGTGAGCCACCAGCCGTCCTCCCGGCGCTCGGCCGGCCGGAGTGCCGCGTAGGCGAAGACGTGGTCTGGGCTCACCGTCTGCCCGCGGCCGAGTGCCTCGAAGACAGCGCGGCCGGGGAACTCGTCGGACCGGTAGCCGAACATCGACCAGTGTGCGACCTCGCTGGAAGGCGCGCGCCCAGGGCCGATCGCGTACAGGACTCCGCAGGAACCCCCGGAGCAGAGGCGGTCGAGATTTGGCGTCGTAGCGGCCTCGAGCCCGCTGCTTCCACCAAGCGACTCGTGAGCACGGTCGGCAAGCCCGTCCAGCAGGAAGACGACGATCGGATGCATTCAGACGGGGACGCGCTCGAGCGACCGGATCACGCGGGCGACGCCAGGCGGCACGAGTGATTCCCAGCCGGCGCCGGAGCGGAGCGCCGCGCGCACCTCGGTTCCGGAGATCTCTTTGTCGACGCCCTCGTCGAGCACGACGACCCGATAGCCGGCGTCACGCATCCGCTCGAGCTTCGTGTCGCCCCACTCCGAGAACAGCCGCAAGTACTGGGTCACGCCTGAGGGCACATACGCGGACCACAGCTCGGGCTCGTTCACCGGAAAGGGAATCACGTGCGCGCGAATTCCCTCATCCTCGGCGACAGCCTCGATCATCAGCAGCCGCTCGACGTAGGTGAACGGATTCGATTCGGGCAGGTGGCGGAACGGATCGCTCGGCTCTTCCCTGATGCGCTGCGGATCGGGATTCGTGATCCCGACGAACACCTCGCCGGACTGGGCGGCCGCTCCGCGCAGGTATTCGAGGTGTCCGTTGTGAAAGGGCTGGAACCGCCCGTGGATCATTCCCGCGCTCACTCGACGACGACGCCGGCGCCCTCCTCCACGCGACCGATCCTGCGAACGAAGAGCTTGCGCCCCGCGAACTCGGCCTCGAGGGCGGCGCCCTGTTCTGCGGGCAGGGAGACGAGCAGGCCGCCGGCGGTCTGCGGGTCATAGCCGAGCGCCGCAAGCGTGTCCGAGAGGCCGTTCGTCGTCACGTGCGCGGCGGCGAAGTCACGGTTGCGTGGATCGCCGCTCGTTCGCACCCCCTGGCGGGCGACGTCGAGAGCTCCATCGATGGCCGGGAACCGCTCAGACTCGAGGCGGATGCAGACGCCGCTGCGGTCGGCCACCTCGTGGGCATGGCCGAACAGACCGAAACCTGTGACGTCCGTGACGGCGTTCGGCTCGAGCCTGCGTAGGACCTCGGCCGCGTCCTTGTTCAACGTCCGCATCCACCGGATCGCGCGCTCGAGCTGCATGTCGCCGGCCCGTCCCTTCTTGTAGCCGGTCATGATCAAACCGGTCCCGAGCGGCTTCGTCAGGAAGAGCGCGTCGCCCGGCTTCGCGCCGTTCTTCGGCCAGATCCCGTCGGGACGAACCGTGCCGACGACGGCGAGCCCGTACTTCGGCTCAGCATCGCGAATGGTGTGACCGCCTGCGAGCAATCCGCCGGCAGCACGCACCTGCGCGTCCGCCGCGGCGAAGATCTCGGCGAGCATCTCCATCGGCAGCTCCTCGGGGAACGCAGCGATCGAGAGCGCAAGCAACGGAGTGCCGCCCATCGCGAAGACGTCATTGAGCGCATTCGTTGCTGCGATGGCACCGTAGTCGCCGGGATCGTCGACAACAGGCGGGAAGAAGTCGAGCGTGAAGATGAGCGCGCGCTCGTCGTCCAACCGGTAGACGGCTGCGTCGTCGGCGGGGGCGAGCCCAACGAGCAGGTCCTCCGCCTCCGCGGGGACGAAGCCCGCGAGCAACTGCTCGAGACGGGCCGCCGAATACTTCGCGGCGCAGCCGCCGCACGAGGCGAGGTCTGTCAACTTGACGCGCCCGGTGTCGATGTCCAAAACAGCCCTCCCGAGGGTTGAACCGCAAAATGTAGGGGTCTGTGGGCCTTTCGTCTACAGACTCCGCTCGGTTCACCGTTGTTACGACGTGGTGACCGGTTCTATTCCCGCCTGCCAGGGGGAAAAGGCCACGGAGGAACCAGGCGGTTCCCCCGTGGCTTTCAGGGGAGAGGAGGAGCCTTTCGGTTCCCCCGCGCTCCAATTCTGCAGGGCGGGCGTCGAACCTTCCCGAGTTGAGAGGATGGCTCGATGGAACGGGCAGCGCTCGTCACAGGGGGTTCCTCGGGTATCGGCTTCGCGATCGCAAGCATGTTGCGCGAGAACGGCTTCGCCCTGACGCTCGCCGCCAGGACCCGGACGAAGGTCGAAGCTGCGGCCGAGACGCTCGACGCATATGCCGTCACGGCTGACGTTGCGAACGCGGATGACTGCCGGCGCCTGGTCGAGGAGCATCGCGCACGGCACAGGCGGCTCGACCTGCTCGTGAACTCCGCCGGCGTAGGGATCGCAGGGCCGATCGACGAGCTCGAAACGAAGCACATCGACTTGCAGTTGAACGTCAACCTGCGCGGAACGCTGCTTGTGACTGCTGCGGCGCTACCGATGTTGCGCGAGAGCCACGGACTGATCGTGAACCTCGCCTCGATTGCGGGGACGGCCCCATCCCACCAGCTGCCCGTCTACGGCGCGACGAAGGCGGCGGTGATCAACTTCACGAGCGCCCTCAACAAGGGAGAGGAGAAGCACGGTGTGCGCGCGACCGCGCTGAGCCCCGGCTTCGTGGACACGCCGATGACGTCGTGGGCTCCGGTCCCGCCCGAGCAGATGATCCGTCCGGAAGACTGTGCCGAAGTCGTCCGTGCCCTGCTGAATCTGAGCCCTTACGCACGGCTCCCGCACGTCGTGATCGAGCGTGTCAGCGTCGAAGGCTCCGTCTTCGGCGCAGGCGCTTAGCGTGGCGGCTCGAAATCCCTAGAGCCCCCCTGCAGTGCGAATGATCTTCCAGAGCAGGTAGAGCCCGAGCACGAACGCGCAGCAGAAGCCGCCGAAGGCGAGCCAGCGAAGATCGTGCACGCGCGCCAGGAGAGCGGACGAGACGAGCAGTATCTCCGGAGCTCTAGGCTTGGAAACGCGTTGGCTTCACGCGTTGCCGCGCGAGGTAGTGGTCGACCGCCTCTCGATGAACGCGGAGGACACGGCCGACACGCACCGCATCCAGTCTGCCGCCGTGAATCAAGCGCCGGATCGTTTCCGGGTGCACGCCGAGCTGGTCCGCAACCTCGCGAACGCTGACGAGCCCAGGGTCTCCGTCTCTAGACGACACCGTCCACTGCGAAGACTCGCACGTTCTTCGATCACGCGCATTCGCCAGGCGAACATCGGACCGCCTCGAGCGACCCGGTGATGGGCGCGCCTCGCTCCGAACGGCTCCTCGTGGAGCCACAGCCTGCCGCCCGCGCAATCAGCGCAAAGGCGACGAGCAAAGCGCGCGCACACTCACTCTAGATCTCTGCGCCGTCGTGCGGCCCGTCAGGCAAGAAAGCGAGCGCAGGCAGCAGGGCGGTCACGATGAGGATCGCGAAGACCGCGAAATAGATGATGCGAGCTTTGGACACGGTGGTCACCTCCTTTCGAGGAGTGGCTTTAGAAGCGGACGTCTTGCAGGGCGTCGGCGGCCTGGCGATAGAGCCGGGCAGCAGCCCGATCGTCGCCGCGCCGGGCGGCGAGGTCGCCCTGAGCGACCCAGGCCGATGCGCGATGACTTCCGGAAGAAAGCTGGTCGTAGGCACGCTCGCCGGCCTGGAGCGCCTCATCCGCCTCGTCGAGGCGGCCCTGCTCGAGCAACGCCCGGCCCAGGACGAGCTGGGCGTTGCCGATTTCGGCGGTCTCGTCGACACGGTCGCCGAGCAGCTCGAGCGCGTACCGCGCCTGCTCCTCGGCCCGCGTGCTGTCGCCGGTGCGCAGGTGGACCTGGGCGATGCCGTTGACTGCGTGCGCGGCCTCCGCGTCGTTCCCGACTTCGAGGGCGATGCCGACTGCGTCCTTGAGGAAGTCGACGGCTTCCTCGGGATGGCCCAGGAGGAAGTTGATCCCGCCGAGGTTGTTCAGTAGCCGGCCGAGATTCGAACGATCCGAAAGTTCCTCGTAGACGGCCTTGGCGCGCTCGGCGTAGGAACGCGCGAGGACCCAGTGGCCCTCGCGGTCGGCGATGATCGACGCCTGGAAGTAGACGTCGGCGGCCGTGCGCTTGTCGTTGAGGCCTTCGGCCAGCTCGAGTGCGCGTTCGACGTCCTCGCGCGCAGCCTCGAGGTCGCGTCGCCGCCGATAACAGCGCGAGCGCCACGCAAGGATGTTGGAGCGCAGCTGGTCGGACGGAATCTCCGAGCGCTCGGCCACCTTGAGTGCCTCGTCGAAGAGCCCGATAGACGTCTGGATGCTGTTGAGCTTGTAGCGAGCGACGCCGAGCCGGAAGAGCACGTCGGCGCGTTCGATATCCGAGAAGGATGTGCCCTCGCTGAGGACGCGTGCGCGCTCGAGCAACGCAATCGCCTCGCGAACGTCGCCGGCTCGCATCCGTACCGTGGCTTCACCGGACAGCGCACGCGACTCGAGCTCCGGCATGCCCGTCGCCAGAACCGCAGGGCGGACGCGCTCGAACTCCTCGAGGGCTTCTTCGTTCCGACGCGCTTCCAGCAGTGCCTCCGCGCGCGCAAGAGCTGCATCGACACGTCCGCGCTCGTCGGCCGAGACACCGTTGGCCAGGAAGCCCGAGTCCACGCCGAGCCGCTCGGCGATCCAGTCGATCGTCTCGCGGGTCGGGCGGGTCTTGCCGCGCTCGATCTGACTCACGTACTCCTTCGAGAACCTGTTGCCCGCCAGATCCGTCTGAGTCATCCCGGCGGCAACGCGGAGGTGACGCAGGCGCTCGCCGAGTCTCAGCCCGGCTTGCGCGGCGGAGGCCCGCTGTTGCTGACGGATGGCGGTCGGGTCAGACACTCAAGCGGTAGTAGACGACATGCTTCACCCAACGTCAACCTGTCCTTTTCAGCATCCCCCGAAAAGGTCATGTTTGGGCGGTAAACCGGTCAAGTAAGCCTAATACAAATCACTTGACCGAGCTACTTGACATGCCCCCGGAAGGCTCCTAGAGTGAGCCCATCTTGCATCCGACCCAGACGCCAGGGTCGGCTGCAGGAGGCGCTTCACCAGGTGGGATCCGAAAAGGGCGTGGCTGGGCCGCAGAGCCAAGTCCAGGGGAGACCGCCACACCAGGGCGGAGTCGCCTAACAGGAATCGACCCCCGGAGCCGCAGCCGGGGGTCTTCCTCATTTCGGGCGCGTTTCGCTAAGCCCCGACGGCAGGTTCCGCCGTGGCCTCGGGGCGGACCTGGCGGACCGTTCCGACCGAGATGATCGCGCCCAGGAGGACGAGCGCGGCGCCGACGTGGACTGCTCGGTGATAGCCGCCGACGAACTCGATCCGCCACAGCGGATTCGTCTGCGGGACGCTCACGCGCGTGGCGACGAGGGCGCCCATGATCGCGATCCCGAGCGAGCCGCCGACCTGGCGCATGCTGTTGATGACGGCGGAGCCCACGCCCGCCTTCGCCACCGGGACCGCGCCCATCGCCGCAGCCGTCGTCGGAGCCATCGTCGTGGCCAGCCCGAAGCCGCCGACGAGCAGGCCGGGAAGGATGTTCCAGAAGGACGAGTTGGCGTCGAGCGTCCCGAAGAGGATCAGTGAGACGGCGAGCAGAGTCATCCCCGCGCCCATGAGCCAGCGGGCGCCGACGCGGTCGGAGAAGCGCCCGGCGATCGGGGCGACGAGAATGATCAGGACGGTCAGCGGCAGGAACGTCGCGCCGGTCTCGATCGCGCTATAGCCGAGGACGCCCTGAAGCAGGAGCGAGTTGTAGAAGAAGATCCCGAACATCGCGAGCCCGACGAGCAGCATCGCGGCATTGGCGCCTGCGAACGTCGGATTCCGGAACAGCGAGAGATCGAGCATCGGGAGGCGCTGGTGGTGTTCGAGCAACACGAACACGACCAGCGCGACCACTGCGATCGCGAACAGTATCAAGACTCGTGTCGACGTCCACGCATGAGTGTTCGTCTCGATCAGTCCGTACGTGAGTGCGAAGAGGCCGATGCCGGACGTGACCAGCCCGGGTAAATCGAGACGCTGTTCTCGCGACGTGTCCTTGGTCTCGTCGATGAAGACCCGCGCGGCGAGCACGCCGAGCACGCCGACGGGGACGTTGATGAAGAAGATCCAGCTCCAGTTCACCTTCTCGGTCAACAACCCGCCGACGATGGGGCCGATCGCGAGCGCCAGCGCCGCGACGCCGGCCCAGATGCCGATCGCCATGCCGCGTTGGCGCGGCGGGAAGGTGGCGGTGATGATCGACAGCGTCGCCGGATTCATCAACGCCGCGCCCACTCCTTGCACGGTGCGCGCAGCGATGAGCGACGTCGACCCGCTCGCGAGGCCGCACCACAGGGACGCCCCGGTAAAGATCACGAGACCTGTGATGAAGATCGCTCTACGGCCGAGCAGGTCGGCGAGCTTCCCTCCGGTCAGCAGGAGAACGCCGAACGTGAGGGCGTAGGCGTTCACGACCCATTCGAGCTCGGAGATGCCGATGCCGAGGTCCTGCTGGATCGACGGCAGCGCGACGTTCACGACCGTGTTGTCGAGCATGATCATGAACAGGCCGATCGCCACTGCAACGAGCGTCCACCACTTGCGGTTCTCCGGCGTGAACAGTCGAGCTCGCATCCGGGAGAGAGGTTAGAGCACCACACCCGCCCCTTCGAGGTATGGCTACCCGTACGCTTCGCGCGTGACGGAGTTCATCTGGAGCCCGAGCCCCGAGGACGTCGGGAACGCGAACGTGACCAGGCTCGCGCGCCGACTCGGCGTGGAGGGCTACGGCGACCTGCACCGGATCTCGGTCGAGGAACCGGAGCGCTTCTGGCCCGCGGTGATCGAGGATCTCGGGCTCGAGTTCTCCGAGCCCTGGGAACACGTCTTGGACACGTCGCGCGGCACCGAATGGGCGACGTGGTTCACCGGCGGCAAGCTGAATCTCGCCTGGAACTGCGTCCACAGGTGGGCGGCCGGCGAGCTCGCGGAGCAGGAGGCCGCGGTCTGGCAGGGCGAGGACGGAACCCGAGTCGCGCTGACCTGGCGCGAGCTCTCCCAGGAGGTCTTCCGGCTCGCCGAAGGGCTTGCGTCGATAGGCATCGGCGAGGGGGACGCAGTCGGAATCTTCCTGCCGATGTCGCCGCAGGTCGCGATTGCGTCACATGCCTGCGCACACCTGGGCGCCGTTCAAGTCCCCATCTTCTCCGGCTTCGCGCCGCCGGCGATCGCGGCTCGGCTCGCGGACGCTAAGGCAAAGGCGCTGATCACTGCCGACGGCTCGCTTCGGCGCGGGCAGATGGTGGCGATGAAGGAGATCGCCGACGAGGCGCTCCGCTCGGCGCCGACCGTCACGCACACGGTCGTCTGGCGGCGGCTCGGGCTCAACGACGTGCCGATGACACTTGGGCGTGACCGCTTCTGGGACGAGCTCGTCGAGAACACGTCCGGGGGTCTGACCCCGAGACAGGTCGACTCGGAGCATCCCTACCTGCTCGCATACACCTCGGGTACGACCGGCAAGCCCAAGGGCGCGCTGCATGTCCAGGCAGGCTTCCTCGTTTCGATCGCGCGCGAGGTCGCGTATCAGACGAACGTCAAGCCCGGCGACCGCATCCACTTCGCCACCGACATGGGTTGGATCATGGGCCCGTGGACGGTGGTCGGTGGTGGCGCGGCCGGCGCGACGATCGTGTACGCGGAGGGTGCACCCGACTTTCCGGCCGACCGGATCTGGAAGCTGGTCGAGTCGGAGCGCGTGACGATGCTCGGCGTCTCTCCGACCCTGGTCCGCGCGCTGATCCCCAAGGGCGATCCCCAGACGGACATGTCGAGCTTGAAGGCGATCTGCACGACGGGCGAACCGTGGAACCGCGATCCGTACCACTGGCTGTTCGTGAAGGTCGGCGGTGGCAACACGCCGATCGTGAATTGCTCCGGCGGCACCGAGGTCGGTGCGTGCTTCCTCACGACCTGCATCACCGAACCGGTGAAGGCGGTTGCGCTCGGCTTCCCGGCGCTCGGGCAGGACATGGACGTGTTCGGTCCGGACGGCGCGTCGTTGCGCGGCGAGGTCGGCGAGCTCGTGTGCAAACGACCCTGGCCCGGGATGACGCGCGGCGTGTGGGGTGACGAGGAGCGCTACCTCGATTCGTACTGGCGACGCTTCCCCGGAGTCTGGACGCACGGCGACTGGGCGTCGATCGACGACGACGGCTACTGGTTCCTGCACGGCCGCTCGGACGACACGCTCAACATCGCGGGCAAGCGAATCGGTCCGGCAGAGCTCGAGTCTGCCGCGGTCGCGCACGACGCGGTCGCCGAAGCCGCCGCGATCGGTGTTCCGCACGACGTGAAGGGCGAGGTTGCGTGGATCTTCTGCGTGCTCAAGCCGGGGAACGACGCCTCGCCGGCGCGCGCGCTCGAGATCTCGGCTGCGGTCACCGACGAGCTCGGAAAGGCCTTCAAGCCGGAGCGCATCGTCTTCGTCTCGGCGCTCCCGAAGACGCGCAGCGCAAAGATCGTCCGCCGGGCCGTCCGCGCTCGCGTCCTGGGCAAGGAGCCCGGCGACCTATCCTCCCTGGAGAACCCGGAAGCCCTGGACGAGATCGCCGAGGCAGCCGGCCGCAGCTGAATTTCGGTTTCTCGGCGCATACGCGTGCGAAAAACAAACCTGAATGTAAATTCGGCGGCAGGAATGCGCAGGATTCGGCTCGAAGGGGTATCTGATCGACGACCGCGCAATGGTGCTTGCTGTCACCCTCACCGCGTTCGTACTAGGCCTGGCAGCGCCATCGGGGGCTGTTGCACATGCTTCCGATTCGGCAGCCCTGGCAGCCGTAGCGTCGTCGTGCGCCGGTGCAACAACCGCCGGCGGCGATCAGCACTCGCGCCTCGAAGCGATGTATTGCGGCATCAACGTCGTGCGGCGCGTCTACGGGCTCGGTTTTGTCCGGGGCAGTATCCCGCTGAACCGCTCCTCCCTGATGAAGGCCGACGCGGTGCGGCGATGCGGCTTCTCGCACACGCCCTGCGGCATGGCCTTCTCTCGGACGTTCAAGCAAGCCGGCTACCTCCCGGCCCACGCGTTCGGCGAGAATCTCGCCTGGGGACAGGGAGAACTCGGGTCGCCGCTGCACACGCTCCAGCTCTGGCTCAACTCGCCGCCTCATCGCGCCAACCTGATGGCACGCCGCTGGCGAGATCTCGGAATCGCCTACGAGAGCGGCCACATGTTCGGCCGCGACGGGGTCGCGCTCTGGGTGATGCAGTTCGGCCAGCGCCGCTGAGGCGGGCGCGCGTTAGTTTTCGACTGAGAGGCGCAAACAGCTAGACTGAGCCCGTGCGGCTCGCATTGGCCCAGATCAATCCGATCGTCGGCGACCTCGAGGGGAACCGCGCACTGATCCTCGAGCGGCTGGCCGAGGCGAAGGATCACGCCGCAGATCTCGTGGTCTTCCCCGAACTGGCGGTGACGGGCTATCCCCCGGAGGATCTGCTCCTTCGGCCCGGCTTCATCCGCGCCGCGGAGGAGTCGGTCGAGAAGATCGCCCGAGAGGCGCGAGGCGCGACCGTTCTCGTCGGTGCGCCTCACTTCGACCGCGATCTCTACAACGCCTGCTACGTCTGCTCGGCCGGCGAGATCAAGGCGGTGTACCGCAAGCGCTTCCTGCCGAACTACGGCGTCTTCGACGAGGACCGCTACTTCGCACCGGGTCGCGACCTGGTTCTGCTCGAGCACGGCAAGACGCTCGTCGGGCCGACTATCTGCGAGGACATGTGGCAGCCGGGCCCACCCGCGACCGACCTCGCGCTGGCCGGCGCGGAGTTGCTCGTCAACATCTCTGCGTCGCCGTTCTACGTCGGCCGCCCCGACGAGCGCGAGGAGATGTTCGTCACGCGCGCGCGAGACAACTCCTGCTTCGTCGCGTTCTGCAACACGGTGGGCGGCCAGGACGAGCTGATCTTCGACGGCCATTCGTGCGTGCTCGACGACGAGGGGACGGTACTGGCACGCGCACCCGGATTCGAAGAGGACCTGCTCGTCGTCGACATCGAGCCGCAGGAGGTGATCGGCCGACGCCTGAGCGACGTGCGCCGGCGCGCTCTCGCGCGCGAGCGTGAGCAGCTTCCGCCCGTCGACATCATCCACGTCGGCTCGCCGGGGCCGTCGAGCAACGAAAGCAAGGCCGTCGGCGAGGTCGTCCCGTTCGTCCACGAAATCGAACAGATGCGTCGCGCGCTCGAGCTCGGCCTCCGCGACTACGTGGGCAAGAACGGGTTCGAGGAGGTGATCGTCGGCGTTTCCGGAGGAATCGACTCGGCTGTGACCGCGGCGCTCGCGGCCGAGGCGCTCGGGCCTGAGCACGTCCACTGTGTCTCGATGCCTTCGCGTTATTCGTCGGAGGCGACCCGCGGCGACGCACGCCGGGTTGCCGAGAGCCTCGGCTGTCCGTTCACGGAGATCCCGATCGGCACGATCGTCGACGCCTTCGACGAGGCTCTGCGGGAAGTTTTCGCGGGCACAGAGTCCGATCTGACCGAGGAGAACATCCAGGCACGCGCTCGTGGGGTGTTGTTGATGGCACTGTCCAACAAGTTCGGCTGGATGCTCGTTGCGACCGGCAACAAGTCGGAGCTCTCGGTCGGCTACGCAACTCTCTACGGGGACATGGCCGGCGGCTTCGCTCTCTTGAAGGACGTCTACAAGACCGACGTGTTCCGGCTCGCGATCTTTCTCAACGAGCGGCAAGGGCGCGAGCTGATCCCGCAGTCGATCATCGACCGCGCGCCGAGCGCCGAACTGCGCGACGACCAGCTCGACGAGGACTCCCTGCCGCCCTATCCGAAGCTCGACGAGGTGCTCGAGCAGTACGTCGAACACGACCGCACATTGGAGGAGCTCTCCAGAGACGGATTCGACCACGACGTTGTCGAGCGCGCGGTGGCGATGGTCGATCGTGCGGAGTACAAGCGGCGGCAGGCACCGCCGGGAGTGAAGCTCCGTCCGAAAGCGTTCGGCCGCGATCGCCGCACCCCCATTACCAATCGCTGGCGCGGTTGATGATTGGGCCGATACACGGTCATAGCGGCAAAGCCGCCATGACCTCTTGAGCGGCATCGCAAGCGACGCCTCGGTCACGAACCGCTGGCGGGGTTAGACGTCTGCGTCGAGCGGCTCGCGGGGCGGGCCATGCTCCACGAGGTTGGAGTAGAGAGCAGGTAGCCGTCTGGGGGCGAAGGTCAGTCCAGGCTGGTCGAGCTCCACCCGACTGAACCAGCGCTGGGCACCGATTCCCTCGTCCGCGAGTTGCGCGTCGGTCCACTCGGGCGCCGGCTCGAACGCCTGCGTGCGCACGAGGTAGGTGCGCTCCGTCTGACCAGCCCAACCGGCCATGTCGGTGAACCAATGCGTACGTGTCCAGATGCACGGGCCGAGCGTGAAGTCGCGGAGCCCGGACTCCTCGGCGAGCTCACGGGCGAGTGCCTCCTCGTCCGTCTCCGACGGCTCGATACCTCCGCCGGGCGGCGCCCACACCGTCTTATCGGGCCAATCGAAACGCACCAGCAGAACGCGGTCGGCCGGATCGACGACAAGCGCGCGAACTGCAGGGCGAAGGCCAAAACCGCTTGAGCGGCCCGCGAGCTCCTGGAACCATCGCTCCCGGCTGACCCAGGGCACGGCCGCGTTGGCCGGAGACGTCGAGGGAAGAACAAAGAGTTGCGCGCCGACCAACCTTCGCTTCTGCACGCCGAGCTCCGGACGCTCGTTGAACGCCCCGCGGTAGGCCTCCTTGCCGACGAAGCCGATCCACGCCGGCTTCAGCTCGTCAGCGATTCGCTCCAGGCGCTCCGCAGCTCCGACGAAATCGGCCTTGCGCAAGTCTGCCGAGCCCGGCGTCGTGCGGGCCGCTGCATTCGTGACGCCGATCCCGTACGTCAACAGCTCGAACTGCTCGGAAGGCTCGAGGACTCTCGGCGTGAATCCCGCCGAATGCAGCAGGCGCCAGAAGTCGTTGCGCGGATTGGCGAAGTGCGCTTGCGCGGCCGCAGACACACGCCCGGGATTGATCCCGCAGAACAACACCCGTAGTCCCGGCGCGAGAACGTCCGGGATCGGGGACTCAGGCTGCTTCGGGCTCGGCGAGCTCGTGCGGGTCACGGGCGTCGAGGAACTCCTCGAACCGCACGCGGAGCGCCTCGCCCTCGACCGCCAGCTCCCGGCGGGCGCGGCGCGGCTGGAGCCTCACGATTCGAACAGTGTCGTCCCAGCCGCCGTAACACCTGGCGTAGCACTCGGCCTCGCTGAGCGGCCGCAGCCGTCGCATGGCCACACATTACGCCACACCCCGGACGGTTCCTGCCACGCTGGCAGGATAGGAGCATGACCGTCGCAGCGAAGGAATTCCGGTACGCGATCGAGCTCGACCGCACCGGCCGGGTGACAGCCGACGGCAGCTCTCCACTCGACCTCGACGCTGCCTGGACTCCGGAGCATCTCGTCCTCGCCGGCCTCGTTCGCTGCACCTTGCAGAGCCTGGGCTACCACGCCGCTATGGTGGAGATCGACTTCCTCGCGAATGCCTCGGCGTCGGCAATGGTGACCCGGCGGTCCGAGGACGGCCGTTACGCGTTCGTCGAAATCGCCGTCGAGCTCGAACTGGAGCTCGAACCGGCGCCGCCCCGCGAAACGCTCGTCGCGCTGCTCGCGAAGGCGGAACGGGACTGCTTCGTGGGCGCGTCCCTCAAGCCGTCCCCGCGGTACCGCTGGAGCGTGAACGGAACCGCGCTCGAGCTCTAGCTGCGCTCCAGGGGAGACATCGTCAGGCCGTGGCCCTGGAGCTGCTGCCAGTAGTGCTCGGCGACTTCCTTGTGCCCCGACCACACGATCGCGCGTCCGCTCGAGTGGATCCTGTCGGCGATTCGCAACCCCTGGTCGTAGGAGACCTCGGGCAACGTCGAGGCAAGCGCGGACGCGACACCCTGGAAGGTGTTGTGGTTGTCGTTCAGCACGATGACGTTCCACGGCGCGCCGAGACCGGTCCCGGTGCCGCGGTCGATCCGTTCTTTGGTCGCCGGGGCCACGCACCAATCGTAGTAACGTCCTCGCCGGTGTCCACCGTGACCTACGACGTCGAGGCAGTCCGCGCCAGGTTCTCGGCTCTGCAGCGGCCGCTCGCCTTCTTCGACGGGCCGGGTGGTACGCAGGTGCCCGACGAGGTTATCGACGCCGTCTCCCGCTACTACCGGGAGTCGAACGCAAACGTCAGCGGCCCGTACGAGACGAGCCGTCGCACCGAGGCGCTCGTCGAGCAAGCGCGCGTTTCGGCAGGCGCCTTCCTCGGCTGCTCTCCCGACGAGATCACCTTCGGCGCGAACATGTCGACGCTCGCATTCGCCCTTACGCGCGCAGCCGGCCGATCGTGGCGGGAAGGCGACGAGATCCTCGTCACGAAGCTCGACCACGACGCGAACGTCTCCCCCTGGCTCGAGCTGGCGCACGACAAGGGCCTCGTCGTCCGCTTCGTCGAGATCAAGGACGACACGACGCTCGATCTCGAGGATCTCGAGCGGAAACTCTCGGACCGCACGCGCGTCGTCGCGTTCCCGGTTGCCTCCAACGCCGTCGGCACCCGCACCGACGTCCGCCGCATCGCCGAACTCGCACACGACGCCGGCGCGCTCGCCTGGGCCGACGCCGTCCACTACGGCCCGCACGGCCCGATCGACGTCGCCGACTGGGGCGTCGACGTCCTCATCTGCTCGCCCTACAAGTTCTTCGGCCCCCACCTTGGCGTCGCGTTCGGCCGGGCCGACCTGCTCGAGACCTGGCGGCCCTACAAGGTGCGGCCCGCGGCCGACACGCCGGTCGGTCGACGCTTCGAGACGGGCACGCTCGCGCACGAGCTCCTCGCCGGCTTCCTGGCCGCGGTCGAGTACATCGACTCGATCGGCTGGGAGGCGATCAAGGCGCACGAGCGCACGCTCGGCGAGCGCTTCCTGAACGGCCTGCGGGAGAGCGTCACGCTCTACGGCCTGCCGACCATGGAGGGCCGCGTCGCGACCTTCGCGTTCAACGTCGAGGGGATGTCCGCCGAGGACGCGGCGACACGGCTAGGCGATGCGGGCTATGCCGTGTGGTGGGGCGACTACTACGCGGTCGAAGTGATGAAGCGGCTCGGCCTCGGGGACGACGGCGCTGTCCGCGCCGGGATCGTCCACTACAACACCGCGGACGAAGTCGACGGCCTGCTCTCCGAGATCGAGCGCCTCTAGCGGGCCCCGGCCCAGCGCGTTGCGGCGCTGGCTCGGGCGAAGCTGCGCTCGACCTTGTCGTCCACCGTCAGGACGACGGGGCCGTGGACGATCAGATGCCTGTCGGCCCGCTCCTTGAGCAGGTCGGTGTAGAAGCCGTGCACGAGCCACTCCCGTCCCGGTGCCACCGCGGCGCGCATCCGCAGGCGAACGAGCCCGGGCGCGAGGTCGTCGATCTGGTGGATGATCGGACGCCGGATGAACGTCGTCGGCCCTTCCGGCAGGATCGCGCCGACCTGCTCGACGAGCACCTCGGCGGCCTCCCGGCTGCTGGCGACGAGCTCGACGTCGAACTCCTTGACCCCGCCAGGCAGAACGCGAACGGCCGCGATCTGCGAATTGTGGATGTTGATGACCTCGCCGTCGAGCGAGCGAAGCTTCGTCCGTCGCAACGAGAGATCCTCGACGATTCCCTGGACCTCCAGCATCGGGATCGCGATCGTGTCGCCGACGGAATACCAGTGCTCGATGAACATGTTGAAGCCGGCGATGATGTCCATGAGCATCCGCTGCGCGGAGAAGCCGACGAGAATGAGGATGAAAGAGGCCCCGGCCACAGCGGTCAGGCGGCCGAACCCTCCGGTCAGCTGGGCAGCCGTCAGCACGAGGGCCGTCGCGAACGCGATGTAGGCGATCCCGGTCCGGATCACCGCGACACTGGTTTCGCGCCGCTTGAGCTCGACGATCTTGGCGCTCAGGTCTCCACTCGGGGCCCGGTGCCTGCGATCGGACCAGGCCATCACCCTCCGGGCGACGACGGCGCTCAGGCGGGACACGGCCCAGGCGGCCGCGAAGAGGAAGACGATGGTGAGGACGTTGAGCATCTGTTACAACCTTTCCTTCAATCCAAGGTATCGACAGGGATCTTGGTGTCACAAGCCCCCATCCGAATCTTTACCGCGCCTTTACCTCATTGACTCCGGCGTGAGGGGTGGCAAGGACTATTCGGCGACGCCGCTCGGCAAGAAGCTGGGAGCGAAGCCGGGCGTCGACGTGCTGGTGTTCTTCACGACGACCCGAGCAGAGCTCGAGCGTCGATTCCCGGCCCTGAAGAAGACGCTTGCTCCGGCGGACGGCCTCTGGGTCGCCTGGCCGAAGAAGGCCTCGAGAATCGAGACCGACCTCGACTTCCCGTTCGTCCAGCAGATCGGCCTCGCGGCCGGGCTCGTCGACAACAAGAGCGCCGCGATCGACGGAGACTGGCAGGCGGTCCGCTTCGTCTACCGCAAGAAGGAACGCGCTCGATAGCATCGCCAGGGCCGTGAGCGCCTTCAACCTCGAGCGGCTCGACAACGGGCTGCGCATCCTGACCGCGCCGATGGACTCGGCCCAGTCGGTGACGTGCGCGATCATGCTCGCCGCCGGCTCGCGCTACGAGACGCCCGAGACGAACGGCATCGCGCACTTCGCGGAGCACATGTTCTTCAAGGGCACGGAGCGCCGGCCGACCGCCCGCGACATCTCCATGGAGATCGACGGCATCGGCGGGGAGTTCAACGCCTTCACCGGCAAGGAGTACACCGGCTACTACGTCAAGTGCGCCGCGGAGTCCCGCGACATCGCCCTCGACGTGCTCGTGGACATGCTGCGCCACTCGAAGTTCAATCCGGACGAGATCGAGCGTGAGAAGGGGGTGATCATCGAGGAGATGAACATGTACTACGACACGCCGCGCGACTTCATCGGCGGTGTGTACGAGGAGCTGCTCTACGACGATCAGCCGCTCGGCTGGGAGATCATCGGCCGCAAGGAGACCATTCGCAACGCGAAGCGCGAGACGTTCAGCGGTTACGTCGATCGCTGGTACAGGCCTTCCAGGATGGTGGTCGGAGTCGGGGGGAAGATCGGCGACGACCTGCACGAGCGGGTCCAGGAGCTACTCGGCGACACGGAGGAGGCCGAGACGGGAGACCCCGAGCAGGTCAAGGTGGTCGCGAACGACCACGCGCACGTCAAGGTGCACACCAAGGCCTCCGACCAGGCACACATCTGCCTCGGCGTCCACAGCTATCCGCTCGAGCATCCAGATCGCTACGTGCTGCAGGTGCTCTCGACAGTGCTCGGCGGCGGGATGTCGTCACGCCTGTTCACGGAGGTACGCGAGCGACGCGGGCTTGCCTACTACGTCTACGGGCTGAACCACAGCTACACGGACGCCGGCACCCTCTACGCGCAAGCGGGTGTCGACATCAACCGCATCGACGACGCCGTCAGCACCGTCGCGGCCGAGATGCGCAAGATCGCCCAGGAGCCCGTGCCGGCCCCCGAGCTCGAGAAGGCAAAGAGCTTCTCGAAGGGACGGTTCGTCCTCCAGCTCGAGACGTCCCAGGGCCTGATCATGTTCGGGCTGCGTCGCGAGGTGCTGGAGAGCCGGACGCCGGACCCGGAGGAGATCCTTGCCGAGCTCGACAAGGTGACCGCCGAAGACGTGGCCCGCGTCGCCGGCGACGTGATCGAGAAGCAGGGGCTGAATCTCGCCGTGATCGGCCCGTTCGACGATCCGGACCGGTTCGAGAAGCTGCTCGTCTGAACGTGCGCTATCTCGTGGGCGCAGCCTGTCTTGCGCTCGTGGCGGCCGGATGCGGCAGCGGCGGGAAGTCGCTCGCGACGACGACGACCACAACGGCCGCGACGACCCCGGTCACCGTCAGTGGTACGTACCGCTACTCGCGGAATGTCATCAACAGCTTCATGCGCACCTGCACGCAGGGAAACGCCGCCAAGGAGGACTACTGCGCCTGTGTGATCGACAAGCTCTCGGAGAGCGTGTCGACTCGCGATTTCGCACGCATCGCGCGCACAGGAAGAGCAGTTCCCCGAGTCGCGAGAGCGATCAGGCGCGCGACGGCCGCGTGCGCGGGAACAAGCTGATCCAGAGTCTCTAGTCCTCGGCGGCGTCTGTCGCCGCTCGTTCCTTGATCTCCTCGACGACGGTGGGATCGGCCAGCGTGGTGGTATCGCCGAGCGTGCGGTTTTCTGCGACGTCCCGGAGCAGGCGCCGCATGATCTTCCCGCTGCGAGTCTTGGGGAGCTCCGGGGTGAACACGACGTTCGCGGGCTTCGCGATGGGCCCGATCTTCTTGGCGACGTGGTTGCGCAGCTCCTCGAGCATCTCGACAGTGCCTTCTTCGCCGCCCTTGAGCGTCACATACGCGACGATCGCCTGGCCGGTCCGCTCGTCCTTGCGGCCGCAGACGGCCGCCTCGGCCACCTTCTTGTGGTCGACCAGCGCGCTCTCGACTTCGATCGTCGAGATGCGATGCCCGGAGACGTTCATGACGTCATCCACGCGACCGAGCAGCCAGAAGTCTCCGTCCTCGTCGATCCTCGCGCCGTCTCCGGCGAAGTACACGCCGTCGTACTTCGACCAGTACGTGTCCCGAAAGCGCTGGTCGTCCTTGTGGATACCGCGCAGCATTGCGGGCCATGGTCTCTTCAGCACGAGGTAGCCCCCACCGCCCGGCCCGACCTCCTCGCCGCCCTCGCTGTACACGCCGGCGTCGACGCCCGGGAACGGCTTCGTCGCCGAGCCTGGCTTCGTCGTGGTCACCCCGGGCAGCGGCGTGATCAGGATCATGCCCGTCTCCGTCTGCCACCACGTGTCCACGATCGGCGTGCGGTCACCGCCGATGTGCTCGCGGTACCAGACCCAGGCCTCGGGGTTAATCGGCTCGCCGACGCTGCCGAGCAGCCGCAGCGACGAGAGATCGTGCTTCTGCGCGTGCTCGGGCCCCCACTTCATGTGCGAGCGGATCGCCGTCGGTGCCGTGTACAAGATGTCGACCTTGTAGCGCTCGATGATCTCCCACCAACGTTCGGCGCTTGGATAGTTGGGCACGCCCTCGTAGATGACGCCCGTCGTGCCGTTCGCCAGCGGGCCGTAGACGATGTAGCTATGCCCCGTCACCCAGCCGACGTCGGCCGCGCACCAGTAGACCGAGTCCAGCTTGACGTCGAAGATGTAATGGTGCGTGGCGGCGACGCCGACGAGATAACCGGCAGTCGTGTGAACGATCCCCTTGGGCTTCGCGGTCGTACCCGAGGTGTAGAGGAGATAGAGCAGGTCTTCGGCGTCCATCGGCTCGGGAGGCACAGAGCTGGGATCGTCGTCCTGGCCCTCCACGAGCTCGTGCCACCAGGCGTCGCGTGACTCGTCGAACGGAACCTCGTCGCCCGTTCGTTGCAGCACGACGACCCTCTTCACCTTCGGAGCCTGGGCCACCGCCTCGTCGGCGTTCACCTTGAGCTGCACCTTCTTGCCTGCGCGCCACCCTTCGTCTTGCGTGATCAGCAGCTCGCACTCCATGTCGTTCAAGCGATCCGAGAGCGCCTCGCTCGAGAAGCCGCCGAACACGACCGTGTGCGGCGCGCCGAGTCGCGCACACGCGAGCATCGCGAGCGGCAGCTCGGGGACCATGCCCATGTAGATGCCGACCGGCGTCCCCTTCTTGACGCCGAGGCTCTTCAGCGCGTTCGCGAAGCGCACCACGTCGCGCTGCAGGTCGGCAAACGTGATCGTGCGCCGCTCGTCCTCCGGCTCCCCCTCCCAGTAGTAGGCCACCTTGTTGCCGCTGCCTGCCTCCACGTGACGATCGACGCAGTTGAAGCAGACGTTCAGCTTGCCCCCGAGGTACCACTTCGCGTACGGCGGCTCCCACTCATAGAGTTTCGTGAAGGGCTCGAACCACGTGACGCGGCTACGGCCCTCCGCCTCCCAGAACTCCTCCCAGTCGCGCTCGTAGATCTCGGGCTGGGCGTTCGCCTGCCGCGCGAACTCAGGATCGGGCGCGTAGCGACGCTCCTCGAGGAGCATCGTCTCGATCGTGTTGGTCAGTGGTCGGGTCGGTTCCATTGGTGGATGCCCGAGTCGTGAGCACCAAGCGAGACAAGGACGCAGGGAGCGTTCGGGCTAGAAAGCCCGGGCGCGACTGAGGACGCAGGATCGCGCAGCGTGCTCGCGGGGCGGGCGCCGCCGAATGGGATCGATCCGACCACTAGGGCGTTAGGTCGTACGGGTAATCCGTGAGGACTTCGTACCCGTCCTTCGTGACGAGCACGAGATCCTCGAGGCGCAGGCCGCCGTACCCGGCTCGGTAGAGGCCGGGCTCGATCGTGACGACGTCGCCCGGAACGAGCTCGTGCCCGATCCTGCCCATCGAGGGGAGCTCGTGCACCTCGAGGCCCACACCGTGGCCGAGGCCGTGGAAGAACCCGTCCTCTAGCACCTCTCCCGGTTCCTTGTTGAGCTGCGTCTTGTAGCCGGCGCCGTGGAAGATCTCGCAGACCTCCTCGTAGAGGCGGCGGCCGTTGACGCCCGGCTTGACGCCGGCGGTCGATGTGTCGAGAGCCTCCTTCACCAGCCGGTGCCACTCCTTCACCTCGTCCGACGGCTCGCCGACGACGTAGGTGCGGGTCATGTCCGCGTAACAGCCCGTCGTCTTGTCCCTTGGGAAGAGATCGAAGACGATCGGCTCGTCGGGGCCGATCTGACCGGAGCCCATGTTGTGGCCGACGGCGGTCTGCGGCCCGTGCGACACGATCATGTCGCTCCCCTCGACCTGGTGGTCGGCGAACACCTCCTCGATCACGCGCTTCAGGCGTTCGCACGTGAGCGGTTCGCCGTCTACCTCGAGTCCGGCGCCGTTCGGCCGCGCGCGCCGCAAGAGCTCGCGCGACGCGTCGAGCGCGGCCTCGCACGCCGTCTGCGCGTTGCGGATTCCATGCAGCTCGGTCTCGTTCTTCGAGCGGCGCCGGTCGTCGAAGAGGTCGCGGTCGACGACGAGCTCCATTCCGTTCGCACGGAGATGGTCTGCATGTCCGAGCGGAAAGCTCTCGGGGACGGTTGCGCGCTCGATCCCGAGCTCACGGCAGGCTCGGACGGCGAGCTCGAGCATGACCTCCCACCCCTGCAGGCCTTGCGTGAAGAGCTCGTCCGAGCCGAGGTCCTCGAGCGGGACGATCTCCAGGTCCGGCGCGTCCTCCCGAACGCGCGGGATCTCGAGGGAGTGGAGGACAGCGATCCGGCGCTTGCCCTTCTCGGCGTACAGGAAGGGATCCGGGATCGGCACCGGAACCTCGTGGCGCAACTCGGGCAGGCGAATCGTGTCGCCGTAGATCAGGACGTCGGGCACGGGCGGATCCTAACCCGGCGCTAAGCCCCAACGGACACAACGGGCCCCTGCATAGACTCCAAAGCGTGGACGACGCGCCTCAGCGTGCCCAGAAATTGATGGCTCAGTGGGACGACGAGCTGCGCAAGGAACTGCCCGAAGGCGCCGAGATCTTCGATGCGCACACACATCTCGGCACCGACATCGACGGCATGGTCGGGATCTACGAGGACCTCGAGCGCGGGATGGACAAGTACGGGATCTCCCGCTGCTTCATGTTCTGCCTGGACGAGCCCGACCGGCATCCGGGGTTCCGGGCCGGCAACGACAGAACGCTGGAGTTCGGCGAGCGCTCAAAGGGGAGGATGATCCCGTTCGTCCGCCTCGATCTCGCGGAGGACCCGATCGGCGAGGCGATCCGAATGCTGGACCGCGGCGCGAGAGGAATCAAGCTCCATCCGCGCGCGCAGAAGTTCCTCCTGAACGACGAGCGCCTCTCCCCGATCTTCGAGCTCGCGGCCGACCGCAAGGTCCCGATCCTGATCCACGGCGGACGCGGCCTACCCCCGATCGCGGACGACTTGGCACGAGTCGTCGACCGGTACCGCGAAGCGCAGTTGATCGTCGCGCACGCGGGCATCGCCGACCTCGCCGCGCTCGCCGACAGGCTCTGCGGCAAGGCGGGCGTCTTCTTCGACACCTCCGTCTGGAGCCCGCTCGACCTGCTCGGCCTCTTTCGCCTCGTTGGACCGGAGCAGGTTGCGTACGCATCCGACTATCCCTACGGACAGCAGCCGGCGTCGCTCCTGATCACGCTTCGCACCGCGCGGCTCGCGCAGTTGAACGACATGGAGGTCCGCGGTGTGCTCGCGGGAAACGCCAACCGCATCGCCGACGGCGAGCCCGCGCTCGAGCCTTCGGCGCCCAAGGGCCTCGAGACCTTCCAGCAGCCCATCTCGCTGGCGCGCATCCACCAGTACCTCTCGATGGCGACCCCACTCCTCTGGACGAGACAGCAGGATCGAATCGGCGTGCTCGGCCTGGCCTTGAATGCCTGCGACGACAGGGCGAACGGACACCAGGAGGAGCTCGAGCAGATCAGGGAGCTCCTGAGCGTCGCGCAGGACATGTGGTTGACGTTGCCCGAGGATGGGGACGAAAGGGACCGCATGGCGCACACGCGCGCGACGTTCCGACTCATCCACCTCGCCGACATCGTGGCGGTGACGACCCCTGCCTGAGCTTCGGATCAACGGCGAGACGCACTCGTTCGACGCGCCGGTGGGCCGATCGCTCGCGCAGGTCTTGCGCGATGACCTGGGATTCACAGGGACGAAGGTCGCGTGCGGCGAGGGACACTGCGGCGCCTGCACCGTGCAACTCGACGGCGTGCCCACCCTTTCCTGCATCACGCTCGTGCACACCGTCGGTGACCGTGAGGTGACGACGATCGAAGGCCTGCGGGATCATCGGCTGATTCACGCGTTCGTTCGCACGGACGCCGTGCAGTGCGGCTTCTGCACGCCCGGCCAGGTCGTCTCGGCCGCGGCGCTCGTCGCGGCGAACCCGAGCCCGTCCAAGGATGAGATCCAGCACGCGATGTCGGGAAATCTCTGCCGCTGCGGTACGTATCCGAAGATCGAGGAGGCAATCAGAACTTGGCAAGACTGATCCGCACCGAGAAGGAAGTCGAAGGCCGCTACGAGGAAGTCTGGATCGTCGTCGACGAGGACGCGCTCGACCGGTGGCCCGCAGGACCGCTCACGACGGTGGGCCAGAGGGTGCCGCGCGTCGACGGATTGGCGCGGGCGCGCGGTCAGGCGCTGTTCACGGCCGACCTGCAGCTTCCGGGGATGCTGCACACTGCTGTCCTGCGCAGTCCTTACGCGCGCGCACGTGTGATCTCGATCGACCTGGAGCCCGCGCGTAGCGCTTTCGGGGTACGCGCCGTGATCGGACCCGCCGACCTCGACCAGTTGACGGACGAGCCGGGCTACGTCGGCCACGCCGTGGCGGCCGTCGCCGCCGACACGTTCGGCCAGGCACAGGCAGCCGCGGAGCGCATCGTGGTGGAATGGGACGTGCTCGAGCCTTTGCTCGACGCGGACGAGGCGGTGCGGCAGGAGTCGTTCGTCTCGGACGTGGCCAACTACGAGCGGGGTGACTTCGAGCGCGGGCTCGGAGGGGCAGATGTGGTCGTCGAGGCCGAGTACCGAACGCAGGTCGTCGTCCACAACTCGCTGGAGACGCATCAGGCGGTCTGTCACTGGGAGGACGACGGCATCACCATCTACATCTCGACCCAGTACATCTGGGGCATCCGTGCGTCGATGGCCGACCACCTCGGCCTGCCTCCCGACAAGGTGCGCGTCATCTGCCATGCGATGGGCGGCGGTTTCGGCGCGAAGAACAGTCCCGGCGACTACACGCCGATCGCGGCCGAGCTCGCGAAGAGGACCGCGCGCCCGGTCAGATGCGCGCTGACTCGCCGTGAGGAGAACGTCGCGGCAGGCAACCGCAACGCAACCATCCAGAGGCTGACTGCAGCCGCAACGACGGATGGGACGCTGGTTGCACTCGGCGGCGACTTCGTCAACGCCGTCGGCTACTCGGGCTGGTCCGCCACGACGGAAGGCCCGATGAAGATGCTCTATGCGTGCGACAACGTGCGCACGACCCAGTATCCCGCGAAGCTCAACCTACCGCCGATGGCGGCTTTCCGGGCTCCCGGCTTCGTCGAGGGCACGTTCGGGCTCGAATGTCTCCTCGACGAGCTCGCGGTGAAGCTCGGCATCGACCCACTCGAGCTGCGGCGCATGAACTACGCCGACTCCGATCGCACCGACGACCGCCCGTTCTCGTCGAAGAACCTCGCCGAGTGCTACCGCCGTGCGGAACCGCACTGGGCGAAGCGCGACGAGGTACGCGCGCGCAGCCGCGGACCGTGGAAACACGGCATCGGCCTCGCGTCGCAGATCTGGTACGGAGGAGGCGGTCCGCCCTCGTACGCGTGGATCCGCGTCGGCTCCGACGGCCGCGCCCAGGTTGTCACTGCGATGCAGGACATCGGCACGGGCACGCGCACGGCGATGGCCCAGATCGCTGCGGAGGAGCTCGGGATTCCGCTCGACCACGTGCAGGTTTCCCTCGGCGACTCGGCCCGCGGGCCCTTTGCGTCGATCTCCGCCGGCTCGTCGACCGTGCCGTCGATGGGGCCGGCAGTGCGCTCGGCCGCGGCGGATGCCAAACGCCAGATCATCGAGATCGCAGCGCAGCGGTTCCACCTCGAAGAGCGGGTGCTCGATCTTCGGGACGGACAGATCGTGTCCACCGACGGCGGTTCCTGGCCCCTCACCGAAGTCACGGGCCTGCTCGAGAGCGGTCAGATTCTCGGTCAGGGCGCGCGCGGGCCGAACCCGGCCGGCATGCAGGTCCTGACGTTCGGCGTCCAGGTCGCGGAGGTCGCCGTCGACGTCGAGACCGGCGAGGTGCGGGTCGACAAGATCGTCGCAATCCACGACGTCGGCCGCGTGATCAACGCGCTCGGCGCGGAGAGCCAGGTCGAGGGCGGGATCATCCAGGGCATCGGACACACCCTGTCCGAGGAGCGCATCGACGATCCGGCGACGGGCTCGATCCTCTCGCGCACGCTCGACGCGTACCGGATGCCGACGATCGCAGACGTCCCGGAGATCGTCAGCGAGCTGGTCGACATACCGGACGAGCATCTGACGAACCTCGGCTCGAAAGGTCTCGGCGAACCGCCGATCATTCCGGTTGCCGCTGCGATCGCGAATGCGATCCGCGACGCGACCGGAGCGGAGATTCGCTCGCTACCGATCACGCGGGAAGAGATGTTGCGCGCCCTGCGCGAGGCCGAGGCGCGTGAGAAGGAGCGGCGTGGAGCTGCTGCGGCCGTCTAGCCCCGAGGAAGCGACCGGCGCCCTCGGCAACGGCTCGCGCGCCCTCGCGGGTGGGACCGAGCTCGTTCCGCTCATACGGGACGGCCTGGTCAAGGCCGACACGCTGGTTGAGATTCGCGACGTCGTCCCGCGCGGGGTCACGGGCACCCGCATCGGCGCGGGGACGACACTGGCAGAGCTCGAATTGGATGGCGAAATCCCGCAAGCGCTGCGGGAGGCGTGCGCGCAGGCAGCTTCGCCACAGCTCCGCTCGATGGGGACGATCGGCGGCAACCTCCTGCAGGCGACGCGCTGCTGGTACTGGCGGCTCGGCTTCGATTGCTGGCTGCACGGCGGCGAGACGTGCTTCGCGAGAGACGGCGCGCAGCGCGAGCACGCGGTCTTCGGCAACGACAAGTGCGCATCCGCGCACCCGTCGGACATCGCCGCGGCGCTGCTTGCGCTCGGTGCGACACTCCGGACGACACGACGTGAGTTTGCGGTCGCGGAGCTCTATCGTCTACCGACCGACGACGACCGCAACGTGACGACGCTCGCACCCGACGAGTTGATCCTCGAGATCGAGCTCACCACGCCCGACGCATCCACCTACCTCAAGGCGATGGACCGCCGGAAGTGGTCGTTCCCGATCGTCGGCGTCGCCGCCGCACGTTTCGGCGGCGAGACGCGAATCGCTCTCGCCGGCGTAGCTCCGATCCCCTGGCTGCTCGACTCGGTCGCGATTCTGGACGAGGCCACGCCTCTTCCCGGCACCGGGTACAAGGTCGAGATCGCCCGCGCCCTCGTCCGGCGGGCGATCGAAGCAATTTGACGTACGCACGGGCAAAGCCCGCCGTGGCGGCGACGGTCGGCCTGGCGATACTCGCCCTCGCCGGCTGCGGCGGAGCAGCCAAGCAGAAGGCCGAGACATCGTGTCCGACGAGCGGCAAGCAGGTGACGTTCCCGCTGCTCGACAGGTCGAAGAGCTACACCGTCGACGTTCTCACGAACTTCGGCCGCTTCGACATTCGCCTGGATGTACAGGACTCGCCGTGCACGACCTCTTCGTTCGCCGCACTCGTAGGCAAGCGCTTCTTCGACGGCACGCGCTTCCACCGGATCGTGCCCGGCTTCGTCATCCAGGGCGGTGACCCAACCGGAACCGGCCAGGGCGGTCCCGGCTACACCGTCCGCGACGTCCCGCCTCCGAACGCGGCGTACACGAAAGGCGTCGTCGCGATGGCGAAGACCGGCGTCGAACCGTCCGGTACCTCCGGGAGCCAGTTCTTCGTCGTCACCGGCGCAGATGCAGGGCTAGGTCCGCAGTACGCGATCCTGGGCACCGTCACGAAAGGCCTGCCCGTCGTCGAGCGAATCGGCAAGCTCGGCAACGCGGCCAACGAACGCCCCACGCGCAAGGTCGTCGTCCGGCGAATGATCGTCACGCCGTAACGTACGGAAGATGATCGCGGCCGTCGTGCTCGCGGCAGGAGCGTCGACCCGCTTCGGCTCGCCGAAGCAAGCGATTTTGCTCGAGCCGATTCTCGAACGGGTGCGTTCGAGTCACGCGATCGGGGACATCGTCGTGGTGCTCGGCGCCCACGACGTCGAGAGCACAGCACGGTCCGTGCATTGCCCCGAGTGGCAGCGTGGCCCAGGCGCATCGCTCCGCTGTGGCCTCGGAGCACTCGGCGACGAGGCAAGAGCTGCCGTGGTCGTGCTGGCGGACGGCCCGTCGCTCGACCCGCGCGCGATCGACCGCGTGGTCGCCGCGTGGCGCGAGAGCGGCTCGGAGCGAGTTGCCGCCACCTATGCGGGCATCCGGCTTCATCCCCTCCTCCTCGCACGCAACGCCTGGACAGACGTGCCGGACGAAGGGCTGCGCGACCTCCCCGCCGACCTCGTGCCCTGCGACGACCTCGATCCTCCAGGAGACGTCGATTTTGCCGATGACTCGAGCTGAGGAAGGATGGCCGCCCCCGAAACCAGAATGTGGTCGAGCATGGAGCTCGTCCACCCACTCGAGCCGACCGGTGAGGAGTCGCCACTGGCCCGCGCGCGGCTGCACCGCCAGCTGACCGTCGAGGAGACCGCCCGCCGCGCCGGCATCACGGCCGAGGAAGTTCGCTGGCTCGAGGAGGGGCGCGTGTATCGCTTCCCGAAGCCGGACGATGCGTTGATCGCAACCGCCTTGTACGCGACGGCCCTCGGTTTGGACAACCGTGAGGCGCGCGAGCTCGCAGGCCTGCCGGTTCCGCCCCAGCCGATCGAGCGAAACCCCCTCGCCCGCCTGCTCGTCGTCGGCGGCGTCTTGATTGCTCTCGGGGTCTTCGCGACACTGCTCCTGATCCCACGCTCGGGCGGCAAGCACACGCAGGGAAGCCCGAGTGCGATCCTGCCGCCGCCGTGGCGCATCGCGGTCAACGTCCTGAACGGCAGCGGCGACATCAACTACACCCGACAGGTGGCGAGCCGTGTCGGCGCGCTCGGCTACAGCATCACGAAGGTCGGCCGCGCGGACAACTTCACGTACCCGCAGACGGCGGTGTACTTCCCACCGAAGTGCGAAGGCGTCGCTTTCCGGCTGGCGAAGCAACTCGGCGTGCCGACGAAGCCACTTCCCGGCGGAACCGGGGCCTGCCAGCTGTACGTGATCGTCGGACCCGCGCGCGGTCCAGGAGAATGACGGCACGAGATCCGGCTTGGCCCGATCGGACCATGGCGCTCGCTCAACTAAGTTGAGGTTCGACGAGATGCCCGATCAGACAGTCCCCCTCTCCTACGCCGATCCTCCGCTGACCGACGGCACGGTCGTGTTGCGTCGCTGGGCGGAGAGCGACATCGGCTGTGTCGAGGAAGCGAGCCGCGAGGGTCGCATCCCAGAGGGCACCACAGTCCCCGAGAACTTCACGGTGGCTGAGGGTCTCGCTTGGATCGAGCGGCAGTGGGCACGGGCCGACAACGGCACGGGTCTGTCGCAAGCAGTCGCTGACGCAGGCTCCAACGAGGCGCTGGGAGCGGTTGTCCTGATGTCCCGGCAGTCGGGCACAGCCGAGATCGGCTACTGGCTCATCGAGCGCGCTCGTGGCCGTGGCCTAGGCTCCCGCGCAGTTGCGCTTGTCGCTCGATGGGCAGTGAGCGACGCACGGCTTGCGCGTGTCGAGGCGTTCGTTGAACCGGTCAACATCGCGTCTCAGCGCGTTCTGGAAAAGGTCGGCTTCCGACGCGAGGGGCACCTGCGCTCATATCTGGTCTTCAACGCGCGGCGCGCCGACGCCTTCATCTACTCGCTCCTTCCGAGCGACCTCACGTAGCTCAAACCCTCGACCTAGTTGCAGGCCGTTCGCTCTTCAATATTGAGCAAGCGGAGTGCCCCGTTGGGCCGGGGCG
>VAXG01000155.1 GCA_005883355.1 Actinomycetota bacterium
CGTCTGATCCAAAGCCATCGCGTCGGGCAGGGGGCCGAGGCGCCGCCGGACGTCGTCAGGGCGACCATGCTGCGAATGGCGAACGGGTTCGCCACAGGGAACACGGGCAGCCGGCCCGAACTCGCCGAGCGCCTGGTCACGGCGCTGAACGGGAAGGAGACCCCGCCGGTTCGTCTGCTTGGATCCGTCGGCCAGAGCGATCTCGCTCCCAACGCCGACATCGCACACCATCTCTTCCGCGACACCCGCCTGGGGGCCGGCGAAGGACTCGCGCTCGTCAACAACAATGCTTTTTCGACCGGGTTCGCCGCGCTCGCGATCGCAGATGCCGGGCGCCTGCTCGACGTGTTGCACAGCGCCGGTGCGCTCGACCTGGAAGCGTTCGGGGCCAACCTGACGATCATCCACCCGGCCGTCGCCGAGACCCGTCCGTACCAGGGGCTGCGCGCGTCGCTCGAGCGATTGACGCAGCTTCTCGAGGGAAGCGCTCTCTGGTCACCGGGGGCGGCCCGCAATCTCCAGGACCCGCTCACGTTCCGCGGTCTCCCGCAGGTCCTCGGGTCGTTGTGGGACACCCTCGAATTCGTGCGCGCCCAGCTCGCAATCGAGCTGAACGCGGCGAACGCGAACCCGCTCGTCATCGTCGAGGAGGAGCGGGTCGTCTCCGTCTCCAACGTCGATGTCATCCCGCTCGCGGCCGCGCTCGACTTCCTGCGCATCGCACTCGCTCCGGCGCTGACGTCCGCGAACGAACGCTTGATGAAGCTTCTTCAGCGCCCCTTTTCCGGTCTGGCCGACGGCCTCGCCGCTCGCACCGGTCTCCACGAGGACGGGCTCGCCGAGCTTGGCAATGCAGGCCATGCTTTGACTGCAGAGGCGCGTCTGCTCGCACAGCCGGTCTCGTTCGAGCTCGGGAGCACGACCCAGGCCGAGGGGATCGAAGACCGGATGACGCTCGCCCCGCTCGCCGCCCGCCGGCTCGCCGAGATGGTGGAGCTCGGCGAGCGAGTCGTCACGATCGAGCTGGTCGTCGCCGCCCAGGCGGTTGAGCTTCGGGACCCGCCTGCCCTGGGCGCTGGTACCCGGCGCGCCCTCGAGCTCATTCGCGAGCGTGTTCCCTTCACGTCTGAGGGTGCTGCTCTGCCACCGGACCTCGAGCCGGTCCGAAACCTTGTCCGTTCCGGGATAATCGGGGATACGCGATGAGTGCGACTTCCGTCGACAACGGCCGTCTGCGCGCACGGCTCGAGCAGGGCCCGGTCATCTGCGCCGAGGGCTATCTGTTCGAGCTCGAGCGGCGTGGCTACGTGCAAGCGGGCCCGTTCGTGCCCGAAGCCGTCCTCGACCATCCCGAGGTCGTGGCGCAATTGCACCGAGATTTCGTCCACGCCGGTTCGGACGTCGTCCCGGCTTTCACGTATTACGCCCACCGCGAAAAGATGCGGCTGGTCGGCAAGGAGGACCTCCTCGAGGATCTCAACCGGCAGGCGCTCGCGATTGCCAAGGAGGTTGCTGCCGAGACCGATGCGCTGGTTGCGGGAGACATCTGCAACACGAACGTCTTCGCGGAGGACGACGCCTCGAAGAGCGCCGCGCGCGCGATGTTCGAGGAGCAGGTTGGCTGGGCGGTCGAGGCAGAGGTCGATTTCGTCATCGGGGAGACGTTCTCGCACGCCGAGGAAGCGCTGGCCGCGCTCGGGGCAATCAAGGAGGCCGGTCTGCCGGCCGTCATCACGCTCGGGATACACCAGCATCCCGTGACGCGGGAAGGCTGGTCGCTTGGAGATGCATTCCGGCGCCTGGAAGACGGAGGTGCCGACGTCGTCGGCCTCAACTGCATGCGCGGCCCGGCCACGATGCTGCCGCTCCTGCAGGAGATCAGGGAGGCAGTCTCCTGCCACGTCGCAGCGCTGCCCGTCCCGTATCGCACGCACGAGCATGAACCGACGTTCCAGTCACTGCGGGATCCCGAGTACAAGGGCCTGCCGGGCGAAATGCCATTCCCGACAGCGCTCGATCCGTTCACCTGCAATCGCTACGAGATCGCGGAATTCGCCCGGGCGGCGCAGCAGGCGGGCGTCAGCTACCTGGGACTCTGTTGCGGCGGGGCTCCTCACCTCGTCAGGAGCCTGGCCGAGGCGCTCGGCCGCACACCGCCGGCAAGCCGCTACTCGGCGGACATGTCCAAGCACGCCTTCTTCGGAACCGACGAGAGCCTCAAGAAGGAGAATCTGGCGTTCGCGGAAGAGCTCTGACGGCCGTTGTGACGCCCGGCCGCGGGGCCTAGACTCGCTGGAAATGGGCTCAGAAGGGCATCAGGCGGAGAGCTCAGCCGCGGAGATTGTCTTCCGCGACGTCACGAAGCGCTATCCCGGGCGAAGCGCTCCTGCCGTCGACAACCTCTCCTTGCGCATCCCGGCGGGAGAAATCTGCGTGCTCGTCGGCCCTTCGGGCGGGGGCA
>VAXG01000107.1:0-34905 GCA_005883355.1 Actinomycetota bacterium
TCAGGTCGATCTCTCGTCCGAGGCCAAAGGTCAACAGGATCCATGCTCGCCGGTGTCGCTCGATCGACGACGCGTCCCGCGGGTAGATCGGTAGTGGTCCTCTTTCCGACACCGGCCTTCGGTTCCCGATAATCACGCTCGAACTCGTTTGCGTGAATGCACGCGGAAACTGGGCTGACGGATCGCTCACGGCAATTCGACGGATCGGCCACATCGATCGCGGCGTGCGATTTCCGGGGAGTCGGAGGCACGCACATTCCGAGTAGTAGCCAAAGGCGTACTGGGAGGAGTAGTGAACGTAAAGCACATCACCCGCGCGCCAGCGCTGGGCGACGTACGTCAGATAGCTCTTGATCTCCGACCGGCGGAAAGGCTGCCCGATTTGGTAAACGCCTCCGGATGACACCTGAGCGAGCAACGCCGCGACGACAAAGGCCGCTGCAGTGGCGCCAACGGCTCGAGGCAATCGTTAGTGATCAGCAGGAAAAGGAAGGGGAGGAAGAAGAGCGTTGTGCGGTCAAGCAGTGGATACTTGTGGGCAGCCGAGGCGGCGACAGTCGCGATGACCGGGGCCACTAGAACGGCGAAGACTCGCCAGTTTCGGGCCACGAGATTCACAGTGCCCACAACGGCAAAGAAAAACACAAGGAACAGCGGCCACCTCGTCATAGCGAAATTGGCGTCGGCAAAGACACCCTTGGCTCTGTCGGAATACCACGCGACGTCGGCACTCGACGCAGGGAGCGGTGCGAAACGTCCTATCGACCCCTTGCCGCCGGTGAACTGCGCGCTCTCGAGGCCCGGGCGTGAGAAGAGAAAGACCACAGCACCGACTGCCCACGTTCCGACGAGCGCGATTACCGGACCCGGACGAGCAAAACGACGGTCCAGTACGAAGATCGTGACAAGAGCGACCCCGGTACCGGCCGCCGCCAGGATCCCGGCATAGGTCAACTGGATCAGGACGACGCCCAGCAGACCGAACGCAAGGGCGCGCCGAATACCCAGACGGTCGTCAAGCGCGGCGAGGGCCATGAGCGCAGTCGCGATAGTCGCCGCAATGTCGCCCGCGTAGGGCTTGAGCTCCGATGAGTAGTAGACGAGCGGCCCGGCGAACGCAAAGAGCGCGACGGCAATGATCGCGCCTGCCGGCCCAAGCACTCGTCGGGAGAGCAGCGGGTACAGCAGGAGGCCGAAAATGCCGCAGACGAGCGGAAGTGCACGAAGCGTGTATTCGCCCATGCCGAACGCCTCGACCGCCGCCTTCTCGACGAAGAGGAATCCGGCGGGCGCAGTCTGGTTGTAATCGAGCGGGGCCGTCAGGAGTTTGTCCATGCTCCGGTCGATGATGTTGAGGGCGAGAAACGATTCGTCGAGCCAGAGGGAGCGGTTCGCGACGTAGACGCGCACTCGCACGGCCACCCCCAACAGGACGACGAGCCACAGCAGCTCGCGGGAGACGACAATCGACTCCATCCGCATCCAGATGGAACTCGACGGAGTCGCCGGTTCCGTTCGTAAAGGTCGCGAGCCGACCCGTGTTGAGGTGGAAGTCAAAACCGGACGACCCAAGTGCTGATTGTAGGCGTCAGTTCTTCGTCACGCTCGCCAGGCCGCCAGCGGGTGCAACTCCCAGCCCGAGAAGGAGTGCCACGCCTCGTCGGTGTGCTCCGGGTCCCAGTAGAGGAAGCCCTGGACATCTACTCGCGAACCAACCGGAGGCAGGACGGTCGACGGCGCAACGCCCGCGTCCCGCCAGGTCCCTGAGATCTCGAGATGGACCGTGCGCATGTGCTCCGGGAGATCGAGCCGCCTCGGGTCGGTAACGTTGAAGACGCGGTCGCCGTCCGGAGGGGAGCCCAGATCGGCCGTGATTTGCACGTCATGAATCTCGACGAACGACGGCGTGGCGCCGTTGAGGCATGGGAGGTCGAGCGCTCTCCGGCTGGTGCCGGTCAGGTGCGGCTGGAGGAGCCCTCCGGCTTCGGTCGCCCCGCCGAGTGGCGAGCGTCGGGACCCGATCACCCGCGGGATCGTCGTGAGTATCGGCTTGCACCGCGTGTGCGGATTCCACGATCGCAGTCGCGGTCCCGCCAGGGCCGCGGCGCAGCCGGGAGGGCAGGCGACGTGCTGCCATAGGCCCAGCGAAAGCGTGGGATGACGCCGTGCCCATGCGGCATACGTCGTGCCGTGCCGACCGAGCCAGGTGCTGAACCTCCTGACGTCGTGGAACCGATGACCGCGCCAGAGGAGCCCGTTCACAGCCACGTCTCCAAATGACTGTGGCAGCGCCAGCGGCCGTGCCGGAACCGCACTGGAGACGGCGAGCACGCAAATCGCTCCCATGAACCCGGCGACGCACATGGTGGACAAGCGGCGCATGCGCACGATCGTAGGCGCTCCCGGCCGAACGCGATAGCTTCCGCCTCATGGCGCCACCTTTTCCCCGTTCACTCCGTCGAGCTCGCATCGTCGACGTTCACACCCACATGGTTCCGTCGGGCGATGACGGAGTCGCGACCGTCGAGGAGGGCTTCGCCCTCTGCCGCCAGGCCGCGAAGCGCGGAACGTACCTTCTCTACGGAACGCCGCATGTCAACGATGACCTTCCGCTGACGTCCGAGCGCGAGAGGATCGTGCGGGGGAACGCGAAGCGCCTTACGGAGCTTCTTCATGCCATGGGACTCGAGCTCCGAGTCGGATTCGAGCTACACCCCAGCGTCGCGCTCCGAGATGCTGACTTGAGACGCTATCGGCTCGACCGCTTCGACGCAGTCCTCCTCGAGTGCCCACTCGAGAGCGACACAGGCTACGGCGTCGACCAGATCTTCGCGGCCGCCGATCGGATTGAGTCAGCCGGTCTGCTTCCGGTCCTGGCTCATCCCGAGCGATCTCCCGCTTTCCTCACCGAGCAGCGCGCAGGCGGGGAGGCCGCCCGGCGCGGCTGGCTGCTGCAGGTGACCGCAGCGAGCCTGCTCGGTCGGAACGGCGACGAGGTCGCCCGGTTCGCCTGGTCCCTGCTCGAGCGCCACAACGCCCGACTCGTGGCCTCAGATGCTCACCGGCCCGACCGTCCGCCGTTCCTGGACGGCGCCCTTACAGTCCTGTCGCGGCGCCTAGGGCGTCGGCGAGCGGCGGGGCTGCTCGACGGAACTGCGCTCGGCGTAGCAGCGGTTAGGGAACCGGCGTCGGCGTCGTGACCCCGAGGGGGCCGCTGACGCCGCTCGCTGAGATGACGATCGTCGACGTCTGGCGGGAGCTCGCCGCGCGCGTGAGCCTCGCGCGCGCGGTGGGACCGATCACGTCCTGGAAAGCACTCCGCGACGATCTTGCGTCTGCGCATGTTCGGGTCACCCGTCGCCGGGATGTCGCCGACGCCATCTGGACGGAGGCAGCCGCGGAGGTCGGCGCCTCCTTGACGACTCTGGCGCCGGGCTTCTTCGAAATCCGAAAGGACGAGAAAGCGACGCGTGTGATTCGCGAGCGAGTCATGCTCAACGATGCCGTCTCGATCGAGATCGCCGAGGACAAGCGGCTTTCTCGCCGCCTCATAGCCGAGTCGGGAATCCCCGTTCCGGACTGGTGCGACTTCGACGCGCGCGATGCTCGCCGGGGTTACGAGTTCCTCGCCCGACAGAAGCCACCCTTCGTCGTCAAGCCCGCAACGGCATCGGGCGGGAAAGGGATCACGACGAATGTGCGGCTGCCATCGGAGCTTCGCCGGGCTGTGATCACGGCGGCCAGGTGGGATTCGCAGCTCATGCTCGAGCAACAAGCTGAGGGAGACGTCTACCGTCTGCTCGTCCTCGATGGTGAGGTCGTCGACCTCGTGCGCCGTCTGCGCCCACGCCTGACGGGCGACGGCGAGTCGACGATCAGCGAGCTCCTTCTTGCCGAGAACCGCCGACGCCTCGCGGATCCATCGTCGTTCGTGGGGCTTCCTCTGGACCTCGATTGCCTCTTGACGCTGAAGGCTCAGGGGCTGGGGTTGCGCTCGGTTCCGAGCCGTGGTGTGACATTCATGGTCAGAACGGTGACGAATCACAACGGAGAGATGGAGAACGAAACAGTAGACGACTCCATCAGCGAAGAACTGCAGGCGGATGCAGCATCAGCGGCTGAGATCCTCGGGCTTCGCCTCGCGGCGCTGGACATCGTCACGCAGGATCACCAGCTGGGACTGCAGGAGTCAGGGGGCGTCGTCCTCGAGGTCAACCCCGTGCCGGCCCTGTACCACCACTACCGCGTGGTCGACCGCTCGCGTGCGACGAAGGTGGCCGTGCCGATCCTCCGAAGCCTGCTCGAGTGAGGCGCGCAGCTCATTGCGGGTTCCAGCGATACGTGTCGAGCGACCAGAAGCGGCCGGGATTGTCCGACACCGCGAAACGCAGCCGGAAGTGATCGCTCGCAAAGAGCTCCTCCCGGACGATGCGGAGCAGGTCGGCGTGGTACAGCCAGGTCGCACGCAGACGGCGACCGGCGCCCTCTGCGCCTCCTGGAATGTGAGCGAATTCCGGCGACGTCGCGTACGCAGCGGGATTGTCAACCGGCGCGACTGTCCCGATCCGGAGGCAGGTTACGGCGGTCTCAGTTGTCTCCGCGATGAAGCGGCCGTAGCCTTCGCCGAACGCCTTCGCTGCGCCGTACTCGCTGTCGGGCCTGATCGGATCGGTCGGCCGAACGAGGATGTTGGCCGCGTCGGTCCCCGGTCCGGGCACCAAGCCTCGCCGAAAATAGTCGAGCTCGAAACCACCGACAACGTGATTCGTCGAGGCCAGAATCACGCGCCGGACGCCGATCTGTGCGGCCGCATCAAGCACGTTCCTCGTGCCGAGCATGTCAACCGCGAGCAGTCCCTCCCACCCGCGAGACACCCCGGTAGCGAGATGCACCACCGCGCCGCCTGGCTCGAGGCACCGTCTCAGCAGCTCGCGGTCGCCGACATCGCCGCGGACGTCGCGCGAAGCGGGCGAGCCCGGCGAGGGCTCAACCACGTCCAGACAAATCACGTGCCCGTCCTCCGAAAGAGCGGGCGCGAGGATGGTGCCGATCGTCCCCGCCGCGCCGGTGATCAGAATATCTCCCCAATGCTGCGTCAATTCGCGCCAACGCTAACGTCCGCGCACACGCGCGGCTCGAGGAGGATCGCCACGTGGAGCATTGGCGCCGCCTGAGCTCCCGCCCCGTGTCCAGGGGGTACATCCACCTCGACGAGGATCTCGTCCGGCTACCCGACGGGCGAGAGTTGAGCTACCAGGTGGTCCGGGCCAACGGATTTGCGTGTGCCTGTCCGGTCACCACCGACGGGCTGGTCGCCCTCGTCCGCCAGTATCGATACCCGCTCGATGAGGTCATCTCCGAACTCCCGGCTGGATCAGTCGAGCCGGGAGAGTCTCCGCTGGCTGCGGCACAGCGCGAGACCGCGGAGGAGGTCGGCTTCGGGAGCGACGACTGGGTCGAGCTGGGCTCTTTCTGGACGATGCCGGGCCGCGGCGACGAAGTCGGTCACCTCTTCCTTGCACGCAATGCCAGACCGGTTGAGCGGCCGCCCCAGGAGGAGCAGACAGAAGTTCTCCTCGAGCCGATCGAGGTCGCGCTCGAGCTAGTCGGAACTGTGAGAGATGCGCTCTGCCTCCGCCTTGCACAAGAGCGTCTGTGACAACCGGAGCGAACAGGGAGGATGCGGCACCGCCGGAGCAAGCCCGAGCAACCACGGATATCCGCGCGTTCGCTCGCGGTGGATCGCTTGCCGTCGCGGGGCTCGCCTTTGGCGCGCTGCTCCAGTTCCTCGTCGTGGTCGTTATCACGCGCGGGCTCGATACAGGGTCGGCAGGGACTCTCCTCGAGACGATCGCGTTCTTCACGATCCTCAGCAGCGCTGGGACGCTCGGCGCAGACATTGGCGTCGTCCGCGACATCCCCTTGCTCGTAGCGACCGGCCGTGCAGGCGACGTGCGACGCCTGCTCGCGGTGGCTGGTTATCCCGTAGCCGTTGTCGGGATCCTCGTCGCGGTCGTGTCGTTCGTCGCTGCGAACCCGCTCTCGGATGCGCTGTTCGATCCGTCCCACAGCCACGACGGCGCGACATTCATCCGTATCGTCGCCCCGGCCCTGCCGCTCGCTGCCTTGACGACTGTCGCGCTTGCCGCGACTCGCGGACTGGGGACGATGGTGCCGTATGTGGCTGTCCAAAACCTAGTCGTTCCGGCTGTCCGCGTTGCGTTGGTCGTCGCCGCCGTCGGCGCCGACCTTGCGGGAGCAAGGATCGCTGTAGCGTGGACACTGCCGGTTGCAGCGGGCGCCCTCGCCGCATTCGTCGCACTGCGAAGGCTCGTGCTGAGAGTGGAACGCAGTGCTTTCTCGCCATCCGGAGAGAGTTCGAGCCGAATCAGTGCCGCTCGCTTCTGGGGATTCGCAGCACCTCGTGGCGTCGCATCGATCTTCGAGATCACGGTGCTCATGCTGGACGTTCTGCTCGTCGGGGCCCTCCGCTCGACACGCGAGGCTGCCGTCTATGCAGCGGCGAGCCGGCTGGTGATATTCGGAGGCTTCCTTCTGTTTGCGGTGTCGAGGCCGCTCGCACCTCTCTTCAGCGAACTGCTCGCCCGCGGCGACAACCACGCGGCCGGAGCCCTCTACCACATTGCGACGTGGTGGGGAATGGTTGTTGCCTGGCCCCTCTACATCACATGCGCGATCTTTGCGGTCCCTGTGATGACGGTTTTCGGCTCCGGCTATTCAGCAGGTAGCACGGCACTGGTCATCCTGTCGTTGGCGTACCTGTTCGACCTCGGAACGGGGAACATGAACGTTCTTCTTCTGATGTCCGGAAAGAGCTCGTGGAATCTCGCCAACTCGGCGCTGGCACTCGTCCTGAACGTAGGCCTCAACATCGTCCTGATCCCTCGCATGGGCATCGAAGGCGCCGCGATCGCTTGGGCCGTGAGCGTCGTCGCGTACAACTTGGCGGCAGTCTTCGAGATTCGCGTGTTGCTCGGCCTGGGCCCGCTGAACTCCGTGTATACGATCATCGTCGGGGCGACGGTCATCTCTTACGGAGTCTTCGGCGCGGCGGCGCGACTCCTGTTCGGCAACTCCACACGAGGACTCGTCGTTGCGTCCACTCTCGGGACCGTGCTCTACGGCATGCTCCTTTGGCGTTGGAGGGAGGTGCTCAGGCTGCGGGATCTTGCGGCTGCGATCAGGCCCTCGCCACGGCGTGCCTGAATTGCCGGGTCGCACGATCGAGGAAGGAACCGAACCGGGTCCGACGTAGGATGGATTCTGATGGCCCTGGCGACTGAACGTGCGCAGACGAGTCGAGTTGCGCTCAACGTTTACGGGTTACGGATCCGACTCGAAGGGTGGCCCGAAGCGATCGAGGCCGCCCGGCTCGACTTTGCGTGGTTCGAGAGCCACGAGGACGGCGACGATGCCGATCTTCGGGTGAGAGTCGAGTGCAGGGAGCCCGACTTCGATGGCTTCGGTGAGATAGGCGCAAGCTTCATCACGCCCAGGAACGTCGTCTACCAAGACGGAAGACGCAAGATCGTTGACTATTTCGGCCGCGCGGTCGCCGTTGTAGATCCGGAAGGACACCATGTTCTATTCCAAGGCAATGACCTTTCGATCACTCATGAGGCCGTCTACCAGCTTCTTGTCTCGCGCGTTGGCGAGCATCTCGAGAAGATCGGCCTGCCCCGCCTCCACGGCCTGGCGCTCTCGGGCCGCGAGGGCGCGGTCGTGATCATGCTTCCTTCCGGAGGCGGAAAGACGACGCTCGGGCTTCGCGCGCTGCAGGACGCTGACGTCAAGCTCCTGTCGGAGGACAGCGCCCTGATCGATCACCGCGGGAGCCTCCACCCGTTTCCGCTTCGGATCGGCGTCAACGCGACGGACGCAGCCAAGCTTCCCCAGGGACACGTCCGCAGGATCGAGCGCATGGAGCTCCACCCGAAGTTCGCGCTAGAGATCGCAGCGTTTGAGGACCAGATCGAACGTGAGCCCCAGCCCTTGCGGCACATCGTCATCGGACGTCGCTCGCTCGGATTGAACGCGACGCTCGACTCGCTGCCACGTCGCGCGGCAATGCCGACTCTCTTCCGCGAGGCGGTCGTGGGGGTCGGCGTCTATCAGGGGATGGAGTGGCTGCTCCAGCACGGTATGCGCGACGTCGTGCGACAAGTTCATCCGGCGCTGACGAGATCCAGGTGCTGCCTCGCCGGCCTCAGGCGTGCGAAGGTCTGGCGCATGACGGTTGGACGGGATCACGAACGCAACTGGGCGACCCTGCGTCAGCTGCTCGATTGATTCTGCGGGCCGGCGCTCACGCGCTTGCGAAGGCTGCTGCGGTCGTTGCGCAACGCCTGATGCTTCGAACGGAGCGGACCCCGATGCGGGCGCTCTGGGCGGGCGTGCACGAGTTGGCGATCGGCCTAGTCTCTGCGGGCTTCGCCCGCACGAACAGCGCGTCGGTCTACGTCAAGGGGAGCTTCGGGTTTGGCGATCCTGTCTACGGCGTTTCCGACATCGACCTGGTGATCGTCGTGCCGAGCGCCGGGGAGCGGACTACCGAAGCCCGAGCGGTGGCGAGTGTCAAACGACACTGGAGCAAGGTTGTCGCAGCATTTCCCCCACTCCACGAGCTCTTCCACATCTTCGTCTACGACGGTCAATCCTTGCGCGATGCAGT
Organism: Actinomycetota bacterium; assembly: GCA_005883355.1. Lineage (GTDB taxonomy): Bacteria > Actinomycetota > Thermoleophilia > Gaiellales > Gaiellaceae > 3-1-20CM-4-69-9. The sequence goes on from VAXG01000107.1 coordinate 8,693, forward strand.
CTCCGCGCCTTGCTTCACCTTCGGCCTCGATCGGCATCCGCCGCGCGCCGGCTTCCTCGGGCCCGAGCCTCTCGTCGACGAAATGGGTCTACAAGAGCGGCCAGAGCTCTACGGAGCCCCCCGGGAATGGCGCCTCGTCAGAGGGCGTTCGGCCGAGGTAGTCCCTCCGCCGGATGAGATCAGTTATCGACGGCTTACGTCGTGGTTGGAGCTTCAGTTCTGGTGGCGCTATGTCTTTCCGGCATGCGTGGATCCTCGGGGCCCACGCCTCCCATACCTTTGCGTAAAACTCGTCGCCGAGCCGGCGCGGATCTGGCTCTGGCTCGCCCACACGGAGCAGCACTTTTCGCGTGTCGACGTGCTCCGTCGAGCGATGCAGCAGCTGCCGGAAGAGGAGGAGGCCTTTCGGAGCGCACTCGAGTTGCATCGTGCGCTTCCCACCTCTCCCGCGCCGCCGCTGGCTGAGACGCTCCCACATCTCGTCCGGCTTTCTTCGTTGATCGCAACCGAGTTGTGCCGCCAACTCGAGCCTGCTGGAGCGACAGAGGTTCAGCTCACCGGGGCTGAGGGGACGGCGATTGCCGAGGGCGGGCTGCGTTCGCTGAGCGACACCCCATGGCTGCCGCTCGTTGATTGGCGCGCGCGCACCGTGCCTCCGCTCCCGGATGAGGTGTTCAGACTCATCGAGGCCGACCCGCGTGATCCTCGCGCTCTTGCGGATGCTGCAGTGTCGGAATGCGCGGGGGAGTACCCCGTCCTCCGCGCAGAGAAGCTGTTGATCCTTCCGGCGGCGCGCGCGGAGGGGCGCGGTCGTGGAAGCGAGCCGGAGCATGGGTCGGCCCGCTTCCACCGGCTGAAGCTTCGGGGGATTCAATGCCCGCCGACGGATCCCGTCTCGTTTGCACTCGCCGACGGAAACAGGACAGCGCTGTTCCCGAATGTTCCTGGATGGTCGGCCCGTGATTCCGCACTTCGCGCGGTGGCGGAGCACGCCGCCTGGCTCGCTGCGGGACGCACTGACGGTAACGTCCGTGGGTGGGTCGCCGCGCAGACCTCAGCCGCTCCACCAGCGGCCGTTTCACTCGGGAGACTCTTCACAGCGGCACGAGCAGGGCTCTTTCTCGAGAGCCTGGCGGACCAGGCCGAGCTTGCGCTGACCGTGAATGCGGTGGCCGACCGGCTCGCGGCACGGAATCCCGCGACAGCCGCCGTAGTAGAGGACGCAGTGACCGGCTATGCCGGCTGGCGCGGCGAACATGCGGTGGCACCTGCACCTGAGCTCGTCGAGGCTTTCGCGGCCCTGGTGGCGAATCTTCCGGCGTACGATCCGAAAGGAGCTGGCCGATCTGAGCAAGCGTAGTGTGCGGCGTAGCTAAGAGGAGTGATCGAGGGCTGCTCCAACTGATCGAGAATCAGCGGGAAGGTAGATCCGGACCTCCACGCGTCCTTCTCCTGGAAGGCTCACTCGCTCTCTCCGCAAAATGACGGGAAATCGGATTCTGAGTGCACGAAGCAAGGTCGGATACCCCGCGAAGTTGTGACCAACTATTACCGCACTGACATGGTGTCGATCGATTGTGCGTAGGACCTCCGCTTCTGTGAGCCAGCCGCTCCCAAGACGGGTCCACGACGTGTCGACAAGCGTGCCAGGTTGGCGCCGATCGGCCAGAAACGGGATAATCGGCAAGTCGCTGACGACTTCACTGCCCGGCGGTGTGCGGGTGCGAAGAACTGTGGCAGCCCACTTGATCCCTGGGCTCTCTCCACCGGTCGTTTGCTGAACGTCGTGCGCGATAGTCACCGCAACGAGCAGGACACACCCTGCTGCAACTACCCTCGGCACCAGTCGCGACTGGACCATGAGAGTTGCGATGCCCAATCCTGAGGCCACCGCCAGAGAGACGCTCAGCGGGACGACATCGTGGGCCCAGAGCGGCTTGTGCAAGACCAGGATCGCGCCCGAAGCAGTTGCCCACAGCCACAGAGGGAGGGCAGCCAGGAGCTGCCGCCTTCGCCACGCGAGCAGTGTCCCGGCTCCTCCAACAAGGACAAGCCAGGGAAAGGGGGACAGGAGTCCGTGGAAACCCGCGACGGCGCCGACGACCTTGGCAACGTTCCCTCGGAAGTCCGTGGGCGCACCGTATATGTGAGCCGACTCCGCCTTCAGGTGAAAGCGGACGACGTCGTTCCACAGTGGGCCGAGGACGCTGGCGTCGAACGCGACGAGCGCGGCGACCACCCCTCCGGCTCCAGCACCCAACGCCGCGGCCAACGGACGTCCCGGGCCGCGGAGCACAATCGCGAGCACGGGGACCACAGCAGCGACGGCAAGCAGCTTGACCGAGATGGCTGCCGCGAGAGCGCCGCCAGCGAACATGGCCGCGAGTAGACCCGCACCTCCCCTTCGCTTGGCGGCGAAGAGTGCGCCCGCGATCGCCATCAGGCTCAGCGCAACCGATGGCATATCGGCTCGCACGCGGACAGCCTCGTTCTCGACGCTCGAAGAAGTCGCCATGAGCGCCATCGCGAGAAAGCCCCCGAGCGGCCCCGCGATACAGCGCCCCACGTAGTACGCGGCGATGCAACCGACGAGGGCGAGAACCAGCATCGCGACGCGCATTGCCACGACCGACCCCCCGAAGATCGCCCGTTCGGTTTCGAGCAGGGCGTAAAACCCCGGGGCTTGCGACGCGAAGACCTCGCTGCCGAGCTTCTGTCCATGCTCGAGGGCATCGAGGCTGGCCAGATAGACACCCTCGTCAAAGACGGTGCCAGCGCGGAGGCCCCGGCCGAACGCGAGAGCAGCGACCCCCGTGAGACTGAGGAGGGCCACGAGCTCGATCAGAAGAGGCTGGAGTCGGAGAACCTCGAGATGCCAAGACCCCACCGGCGCACGGGCCGGAAACTTTTCGTCGACGACGTCGACAACAGCCGCAGATTCGACTTGCCGGAGGCGCCGCAGAAGAGCCTCTTTCTAGTCCTCGGGATTGCACACTTATGGTGCTCAACTCATTTTAGTCCGCTCGAGCAGTCATTCTCAACTGCGGCGATGGATGTGCGTGTGCCGCGACGGTCTTGATCAGCGATGGGCGCGAACGTCAACGAGATTCGTCATCCGATCTGCTTTGCCCCTGACGTAAAAGCGCAGGTTCTCACAAAGGAGATCGATCGCCGCTTGTCGTCCCTCGACGGTATCGCCAGCGACGTGGGGCGTGATCCAGAGGTTCGGGGCGTTCCAGAGCGGGCTATCGCTCGGCAGTGGTTCAGGGTTTGCCACATCGATCACGGCTCCGCCGATACGCCTGTCCGTCAGCGCTTGAACCAGAGCGTCCTGATCGATCAAGGCTCCGCGCGAGAGGTTGATCAGGAACGCACCTTGCTTCATCGTCCGCAGCTCTCGATCACCGATCAGCCCTTTCGTACTGGAGTTCAGGGAGGCGCTGACAACGACGAAGTCGCTGTCCGCCAGCAAGCGCGAAAGCGCCTCCGGCGGCAAGAGAACATCGAGCGGCTCGGCACTCGTGACCAGAGGCGTCCGTCGCGTCGCCAGGACCGTCATCCCCAGCGCCTTCGCCGCCAAAGCCAGACGACGGCCGACGCCGCCGTAACCCACGATCCCCAAGACCTTGCCACGGAGATTCGTTCCAGAGGATGACCGATCAGGCCAGCATCTCTCACGCTGCGACTCCAGCCACGTCGACCAGCCTCGCGCCAGAAGGACCATCGCCGTTATTGCGTACTCCGCCATTGCAGGCGCATAGACACCGGCCGAGCTCGTGAGCAATAAGCCGCGCGCTTCGATCTCCGGAGAGTGGAGCGCGTCGATCCCTGCACTCGTGCTGTGAATCCATCGTAGGCTCGGCATGTCGGCGACGATCTCTTCAAAAGGGCGGTCGTACGAGCCCGTAACGGCGATCTCTGCTCTCGAGACGTCAGGATCCAGAACGATGCGGAGGCGCGAGGGCGCGACCTCGAGGATCCTGCTCTCGTACTGCCTTGCGACGTCTCCCGGAAGCAGAAGCTCGAACATGACGTGGGTCAGGAGCGCGGAAGATTCATCTCTGCGCAGCCCGGTGTCGAGGAAGCCACGTGTGCTCGGGTGAGCGCGTCTGTCGCCGCACAGCCGACTTCGGCCAGAGCGCTCCTGATCTCACGACGGAGAATTTCCAAGACCCTGAGCGAGCCGGCTTCCCCGTCCGACGCGAGACCCCAAATGACTGCTCGGCCTGCAAGCACGGCGCGAGCGCCGAGCGCGAGCGCCTTCACGACATCACTGCCACGTCGGATGCCACCGTCGACCAGTACTTCCGTTCGATCCCCGATTGCTTCGACGATCCTCGGCAAGACATCAAGTGTCGCAGGTGCATCGTCGTTGTGCCGTCCACCGTGGTTCGAAACGATCACACCTGCGGCACCGTGTTCACACGCGCGGACAGCGTCCTCGGCAGTCATGATCCCTTTCACGAGCACGGGCAGTGGCGAAATCGCCCTGATCGCCTCGAGGTCAGCGATCCAGGTTGTCCCTTCCGCCACCGGCGGGATCACAGACTTGCGCGCGCCGTCCATCGTCTCTGGATCGTGGAGGATCGCCCAACCGGGAAGCGCGACACCGGCCGGAAGCTGAGCTCCTCGCCGCAGCGCTTGATCCCTGCGGCCCGGATAGGGACTGTCGGCCGTAAAGACCAGCGCCTCGACGCCTGCCTCGACGGCCTGGTCGATCAGCAGCCGGGTTAGAGAATCGTCCTTGAAGCTTTGGATCTGAAACCAGTGGCGGCCCTCGCGCACAGCCGAAGCGAGTTCAAGAGGAGTCGTCACGGATGTCGCGGAGAGACACATGATGGTTCCGGCCGCCGCAGCGGCGGCCGCCGTCGCCCTGTCGCCGTCCGGATGCGCCACGTGCTGAAAGGAGACCGGAGCGACGAGAAGCGGCATCGTGAGAGGGCGGCCCAGGACGGATGTCGCGGTTCTCGGCTCGCTGCGCGCGCCAGTTGTTCCGGGAACCAGCTTCCACCTCTCGTAGGCTCGGACGTTCTCGCGTAGCGTCCGCTCGTCACCGGTTCCGGCGGCAAAGTAGCGAAACGCGACAGGGCTCAGCCGCTCTCTGGCAAGCGCTTCGAAATCCGAGATGGTCATGGCGTCCGGCAACAGGCGACTCGCTATGGAAAGCGGCAACTGGCCGACACTCTGCTCAATGTCAGGCACCTCTGCCTATTCATCGAGGAGCGATCCATCTCCAGCGTACGACCGTGATCGCGGGCGATGCACATAGGGATGGGCCAGGCAGATGTCTTCACGCACGTCGGCGCCGATTCCGGGTCGATCTGAAGCACGAGCGAAGCCGCCGCGAATATCCGGCGACGACGTCACGATCTCGTCTCGCCACGGCACGTCAAGGCGAACGTGTTCGAGAAGCAGCAAGCTCGGCAAAGCGCTGGCGGCCTGAACGTTGTGCAACGTAGCGACCGGACCGGCGGAGTTATGCGGGGCGACGGTCGCAGAGTGCAGTTGCGCTAAATCCGCGATACGACGGAACTCGCTGATACCGCCGCAATAGGAGAGATCGGGTTGAACCACTGCGCAGGCGTGCGCCTCCAGAACGCGCGCGAAATCCCACCGTGTCGCGAGACGCTCCCCTACGGCGATCGGGATGCGGGTCGAACGGGCAACCCGAGCGATTGCCTCGACGTCCTCAGGCTGACAGGGTTCCTCGAGAAACAGGGGGTGGTACGGCTCGAAGGCTCGGGCGTACTGGATCGCAGTGGCGGGAGATGTCCTGCCGTGCAGGTCGACGATCACATCGGCATCGTCTCCCACGGCTTCCCGGACTGCGGCAAGTACGCTCTCTGCCCAACGCAGTGCCTCAGGTCCCTCGTGTGCCCTTGTCGATGGCACCGGGTAAACCTTGACGGCATCGAAGCCGTCGGCCAAAGACCGGCCTGCCGCGTCAGCAAATCCCTCCGGCGAGCCCCAATCGTACTTTCGCAGCGGGGTCTCGATGTGGTCGTACACGCGAACGCGTTCTCGGACGCGACCACCGAGTAGCTCATACAGTGGGACGCCTAATGCTCTTGCCTTGAGATCCCAGAGAGCCTGATCAATCCCGGCGATGGCACTCGATGTGATGAGGCCGCCCCGGGAATGTTGACGGTACATCAGTTGCCACAGGTGTTCAGTTCTGAAGGCGTCCTCACCGATGATCACGTCGGCCAGGACCTCGACCTCCGCCTTCACGGAATTGATCTTGAAGGGCAGACTTGCCTCTCCCCACCCGTGGAGAGTTGGCTCATCTGACTCGACCTTTACGAACAGCCATCCAGCATGGCCAGAATCGACCGCGTACGTGGCGACTCTCGCGACCTTCATGTTTCGTCCCCGGAGGGGGTGACAGATCCCTTAGCCCGGGGGTCCCTGGGCGAGTTGGCCCAGACTGCCTGGGCCAGCGATGCTCAGAACATCCTGACCGGCGTCGTCGGCGTCGGACCTACCAACCAATCGGCGGAGAGCGACGTGCAGCGTTGCCGCGATCTGCCTCCAATCGAACCGCGACGCGACGTGCTGACGCCCGGCCGCGGCGAGGCTCTGAGCAAGCTGAGGATCATCGACGAGTCGGTCCAGGGCAGTCATGATTTCCCTCTCGTCCTTTTCGACGACGAGCAGGTGCCGTCCAGGGACAAGGTCGAGCCCTCGGGTGCTCTCCTCGAAAGCGACGGTCGGGAGACCGGCGGCAAGGGACTCGAGCAGCTTGATCTTCGTCCCACCTCCGAACTCGATCGGACAGATCGCTATGTCCGAGGCCGCAAAGTAGGGAGCGAGATCGTTGACCACTCCAGGCGCGACGAATGTTGCCCCACCGGTTTGTCCCTTCGACATCTCTCCAACGACCAAGAACGTGAAGCGATCGGTCAACTCACTGAGCCGGCGCACCCACTCGAGGCCGGCCCAATTCGGAGCGCTGTCGCCGCCGACATAGATCACGGTCGGCCGGTCTGGGAGCCCAAGCTTCACCTTCGCGCGCTGTCTCAGCTGCGGGTTCGCTGGAACGTAGTGCGACGTGTCGGCTCCGTTGGGGATCACGGCAACGTCGTCCGGATGTGCACCGTAGCGTGCTATGAACTCGGACCGGTCCTCGGAGCTCACCGCGAGGATGAGATCCGCGCCGGCGACGGCGCGACCCTCGATCCTCTCGATCTGGCGGGCCCAGCGATGCGTTTCTCCACTTCCACCGATCGCCTCCGCATACGAAGCGAACTTCGAAGCCTCGACGTTGTGAGAAGCCAGCACGATTGGCTTGCCTGGCGCTCTCTTCCGGCAGTAGGGAAGCTGCCAGGGAAACTCGACCAAGACCACGTCGGCCCATTCGAGCAGTCGATCGAGGCTGGAAGGACGAGTAAGTCGAAGGCCGGCCCCGCGAAGAGCGGGAGACTGGATCAAACGCAATTCGGCCAGATCTGACACAAAGCTCGCAAGGGGGTTGCAGTAACGGATCTCGGCAAACGTGTCGCTCAGTGTGAGAACGCCCGAGACTTGCGTTGATCCAGACCTCCGCCGCGCTTGCGAAAACAGGCGAACGTCACAGCGCTCGCTCAGGTGGAGCAGTAGGTTGAAAATCCGAACCCTCGACCCACTCTCCGGAGGAAGCACGACCTTCGGGGAAACGTCGAGGATCCTCAGCATTCTCGTCTCCGGGGTCATGTGCGCTCAACCGCAGACGGGAGAGGATGAGGTGGCTGGCGAGAGATAAGTTACGCCTCAGGCTCCACGAGAGAGACCGGGATGCCGACGTTCGGCTCGAAGAGCGCGTCGACGAGCTCTCCCTCCTCGAGGTACTCGGCCTCGACGTTCACGCTCCAAACATCGTGCTCCGAACCGTCGACGACGTTCAGCGTCGCGAGGATCGCCGTCCACATCGAATGGTCCTGGTTGTTGTACCGATGCAAGCCGTTCCGGCCGCACGTCTGAAGATTCTCGAACCGCTCGAGGTAGCTGCGAATCGTCTGGACCGCGTCCTCGTAGACCGAGTCGTACATCGGGTATGCCTTTCGGACGAGCACCTTCACTCCGTCCACTACCTTGCTCGGGTCGATGAGACCGATGCGAGCGAGTTCCATCTTGGCGAGGTCGACGGCCTGCTCGTCAGGCATGTTCCAGATGTCGTCGTCTTCGAAGCTGAAGTATTCGACGCCGAGGCAGGTCGTGCCAGGTCGAACCATCCCGTCGCTCCAAGCGCCGTAATTCTGTACGCGTCCCGCCCTCGTCTCGGGGTCGTGCAGGTAGATCCAGTTGTCGGGGAACGGCGCCTCCTCCGTCGTCATCAAGGCCACGAGGACGAGGTCTCGGTAGTGCAGATTGCGGGCTGCCGCCCGAACCTCCGCCGGGGCAGGCGGATCGAGGGCCATGATCAACTCGCTCAGCGGCATGCTGGAGACAACTGAATCGACGGAATGCTCGTGGAGGTCGCCGTTCTGTTGAAGGACGATGCTTCTCACTCGATTGTCGGCGTGTGCTACCGAGATGCAGCGCTGCTTCAGGTGAACGGGGATTCCGTTCTCCTCGGCGTGCGCCGCGAACGCATCCCACATCTGCCCTGGGCCGAGACGTGGATACCGGAACTCTTCGATGAGCGTCGTCACGTGCTCACGCCGCAAGCCGAGAATCGTCAGGATTGCCTTGCCAAGTGAGAAGTTTTTGATGCGCTGCGCTGCCCACAGGGAGCGGATCTCGGATCCCGGTATCCCCCAGACCTTCTCCGTGTAGGAGCGGAAGAAAGCGTCGTAGAGGCGACGGCCGAAGCGCGACGTCACCCAGTCCTCAAAGGTCTCCGCGTCGCTGTTGCGATGCCGCGACGACCACAAGTACGAGAGAGCGCAACGGAAAGACTCCCAGAGGCCGAGCCGGGCAACGACGTCCTTGGCGGTGATCGGATAATCGAAGTACTTTCCGTCGTAGTAGATCCGGGACAGGCGTGGGCGCTTCAAGAACTCCGTCCCGAGCATCTCCTCCCACATCCGTTCGACCTGCTCCAGTTTCGAGAAGAACCGGTGACCGCCGAGGTCGAACCGGTAGCCGTCGAACTCGATCGTCTTCGCAATGCCACCCACGGTCCCGTCGGCTTCGAAGACTGCTCCCGGGCGACCGCGCCGGGCGAGAGTGTAGGCCGCGGTCAACCCGGCAGGGCCGGCTCCGAGGATCGCAGTACCGATCGTCTCACCGTTCTCCGTGAGGGCCCGCGGCGCTGGCGTGACGTTCTCGGCCTTGAATTCGTCGATCCTCGAGTGAAGCTCTTCTTCGAGGTGAGGCTGCGACACTCTTGCCCCGAGAGCGACCGTCGTCCCACCCTCGGCCAGTGACCGGTCGACTGCCTCGATCGTCCGCACGACGTCCAGGCCGACCGCAGCGGACGAGACGAGCGGCGTCCCCTCGAGGATCGCCTTCCCGAAGTCTGCGACCTCGAGCGACAAGGGCTCGGTGGCCTCGACCCGAGGCGAGACGATTTCGCCCGTGCGGTAGCTGAGTTGATATTCCCCGAAGGTCTCGGGGTCGGGGATGCTGGCGCCGGCATCGAAGATCCGGACCGACTCATTCGACGTATCGTCGTAGACGACCATCTTCTCGGAGCCGACGATCGCAGTGCGCCGAAGCTTGCTGGGTGCAAGCCACGAGAGCTCGACGTGCGCCACCGTCCCGGAGGGGTAGCGGAGGTTGATGAAGGAGACGTCAGGAATATCCGGCAGCACACAGCTGCGGCTGATCGCGGAGACCTCGGAGGGCAGATCGTCGAGCCAGTAACGCAGGATCGAGAAGTCGTGAGGGCCGAGATCCCAGACGACGCTCACGTCCGGCTGATGCAGGCCCAGGTTCACCCGGCTCGACGAGATGAAGTAGATCTCACCGAGCGCCTCGGCATCGATGAGCCGCTTGATCGCGGTCACCGGCGGGCTGTAGAGAAAGGTGTGACCGGGCATGAGGACGAGGCCGTTGGCCTCCGCCAGCGCGGTCATCTCGACGACCTGGTCGGACGAGGCAGCGAGAGGCTTCTCGACGAAGACGTGCTTTCCCGACTCGAGTGCCGACATCGCGAGGGGATAGTGCGTCGACACCGGCGTCGCGATCGCGATCGCGTCAATCGCCGGGTCACGCAGAACCTCTTCATAGCGCGTCGTGCAGGGGACGGCCGGATAGCGGTACGACACCGTCTCCAACGTCTGCGGTCGAAGATCGCAGAGATAGCCGATCTCGAATAGGTGCGACTCGGCGAGGTTCCGGACCAGATTCGGGCCCCAGTAACCGAGACCGACGACGCCGACGCGAATGCGGTCGCTGCCGCTCCCGCCCGACGGATTGGACTTGCGCTTTGGCATCAGCCTGTATCTCGATTTCGGAAGATCACGAGCGGCGTCCGCAAGAGCAGGCGCAGGTCGAGGCCGAAGGACCAGCCACGCGCATACGCGACGTCGAGGTCGAGCGCCTCTCCGAAAGTCGAGTGCGCGCGCGCTTCCACTTGCCACAGGCCGGTCAGCCCGGCGGGAACGAGGAAGCGCTCGAACTGATGCGGTGAGAAGAGCTCGAGCTCGTATGGGATCAGCGGTCGCGGGCCCACGAGCGACATCTCCCCGCGGAGAACGTTGATCAGCTGCGGCAGTTCGTCGAGGCTCGTCTTCCGCAACCAGCGGCCGACCCGGGTGATCGAATCGTGTCGCTCGAGCTTGTACAGATTGTTCGACCCAGGTAGGGCGTCGGACTTCATGATCTGTTTGATGTAGTCGCGGTGAGGGGCCTCGTCGGTCCCCTCCTGCATCGTCCGGAACTTCAGCAGGGTGAACTCGTGCAGATCCATGCCGAGGCGTGCCTGCCGGAAGAAGACGGGCCCGTGAGAGTCCCTGCGGATCAGGAACGCGATCAGCAACATCGTCGGCGCGCAAAGCGCAAGCAGCGTCGCGGACCCGAGGATGTCGAAACTGCGCTTGAGAAGCCGGGAAGACCTCGAGATACGGCTCGGCGGGAGACCCACGAGCGGCAGACCTTCAAGCGTGTGGATGCCGACGTTCGCGCCGACTGCCTCGAACAGCCGGGGCACGAGGTCGACGTGCACGTCATGCTTTCGAATGCCACGCACCAGGTCCAGCATCTGCTCGTGCCCGTCACGCGAGAAGGCCACGATCACGCGATCCACACTTTCACGACGGACGATCTCGCCGATGTCTTCCGGGGCTCCCAGAACGGGTAGATCTCCGAGGTCGCGGCGCTTCGCCCTGGGCTCGGCATCGATGAAGCCGAGGAGGTTGATGCGGTACTCCGGATGCTGAAGGAGCTTGCGACCGATCAGCTGCCCGACCTCTCCCGCGCCGACGATCAACGCATTCTGGACGTACGCCGATTGCCTCCGTGCGAGGGTCCTGGCCGCCGATCGCGACGCCACGACGAAGAGAAGAGCAAGGAACCAAAACGTTGCGAGCTTCGCCTGGTCCGGGTTCGAGAGACCGACGAGCCACGAGGAGGCGTAGAAGAGCCAGACGCCTACGGTGACGAGGTGGAAGACGCTGACGACCTCGTCGGCAGTCGAGTGCGTGGCGCTCTCCTCGTCGCGGTCGTACAGACCGTAGAGCTTGGCCGCCAGGACCCACACCGGCAGCAGAGCCAGGAAGATGATCGTCTCGACGCCGATTCCGATCTGGCCGACGAGTTGGGCCCTGTGGAAGAAGGCCTCGACGACCGCAAAAGCCGCCGCCAGCGCCAGGAGGTCGGCCGCGAGCAGCATTCGCCGCACGAGCCAGCCGCGCCGCATTCGCCAGGGGGCAACCTCATCCGTGGCGGATTCCTGGCGCTTCGGCGCGGCATAGCGCTCGAACGCTGCCGCAGCGTCCGGAGCCAGTCCGGCCGTTTCGGGCGTGCCGGCGGTCGACGTCGCATTGAACGCCAGGGTGTCTCCGCCTTCGCGGGAGCTCACGATCCCGAACCAGGCGACGGTGGTGCCTTCACCGTCATACCGGCCGAATTCGAGGTCGCTCGAACTCGGCCGCTTGCCGCGGATTCCACAGAAGTCCCCTCCCCTTGCTAGGTACTACGCCAGCACTTTAGGCCAGGATTCAAAAAGCCGCAAATGGCCCAAGGGGGTGTTCGACCCCCCGGTTGGTCAAGCCCAGCCCGAGGCCTTCTCTGACTGCTCAGACGCCGGAGGGAGCGAGGAAGCAGGTCCCGCGGCTGTTGGAGGCGTCTCCTCGAGCTCTGGCCGGAGGCGCGCGAGCGTCCGGTGCAGCGCCACTTCGACCGCGTTCGTCTTCAGTCCCAGGATCTCGCCGATCTGCCGCGCGGACAGGTCGGCGCCGTACCGCAAGGCAACGAGGTCCCGCGATCGCTCGTCGAGCCCGTCTACCGCAGCCGCGACCGTGAGCCGCTGAAGCGCATCGGCTTCGAGGTCCTCGGACGAGGTCACATCAGGCTGCTCCCGTGACTCAGCCCGAGGCTTCATCATCGCGTCGTCGATGCAGCGACGGGCGATTCCAATGAGCCACGCCACCGGTTCCCCGCGGGACGGGTCGTAGCTCTTGCGGTAGCGCAGCGCGCGCTCGAAGACCTCACTCGTGACGTCTTCGGCATCCGGTCCGTCGCCTACGCGGTACGCGACGTACGAGTAGATGCGCCGGATCAGCTCGGGCGTATTGGCCAGTGGATCGCGACGTGCCACGGTCAACCCACTTTAGGCACGACCGGAGGAGCCGTCGAGTCCCTCACGGCTTCGTTCCCGCTCTCACGCTGCCCAGCAAAAGCTGCGCCCGAGGAAAGAGGCGGGCCGCCTGGCGGATCGCAAGGCGCCTTTCGCCGCCACCGCTCGCGCTGGCAAGGCGGTACCAAAGCTCCCAATCTCCGGAATCCATCGAGATGGCCTTTCGGAAGCTTGCCCTCGCGCCGGGAAGCAAACCCGCTCCGAGCTGCGCACGGCCGAGAGCCTCCCACGGCGCCGGCGACCAAGGCATCCACGTCTTGGCGCGGCGGGCGTCAGTGGCCGCTCGCGCCCAATTGTGGTTCTGCCGGGCAGCATCGCTGCGGCTCAGGGCGGTGTTGCCCACGAGACCGACCGCGGCAAAGCCGGCGGCGACGACGACGACGACCACGGCGGTCCATCGGGTCGGACCCGAGAGCGGTGGCGAACGGAGTGAGCGGCGCGCGGCAAGGAGGATGGCGGCGGCGCAGAGGAGCCCTGTGAGGGTGACCGCGGGCAGCTCCCAGTCCCAGTCGACACCCGTGTGCACGAGATACGCCACGTATGCGCCCGCCGCCCCTGGGACGAGCGGATGCGCGCGCGCCGACCCGAGAACCGTCAGCGGTAAGACGAGAGCGCCGAGCAGCAAGATGAGGCCGAGCGGCCCGAGCTCCGCCAGCGTCTCGAGGTAGAGACCGTGCGCGTCGCGCACCCGGCCGACCCCCGGGGGCTGATGCGCGAGAAAGTAACGCTCGTACGTTCCGGAGCCGGCGCCGGTCACGGCGTGCTTCCTGGCGTCGTCCCAGGCGAGCCGCCAGAGGTCCGCGCGGCCGTTCCCGGAAAAGCTGAGCAACCGCTTGTTCAGGTTCCCCTGGACGTGGGGCGGCGGCGCCTTGAAGGCCCGGTAGCCCTTGTGCGCAAGCGTCGTCGGCCCCCCGTAGCGGACAAAAACACCTGCGAGTCCGGCGATCACGAGCAACGCAATCGCCACTGCGAACGCGCGCCGTGCGCCCGCCGGCGGCTCGAGGTGGCGCTCCGCAAAAGCAAAAGCAATTGCAACCGCCGCGTTCGCACCGGCAAGGACGAGGAGGACGAGAGCCAGCCGGTGGCCGTCGTGGACGGCACGGCCGAAGGCCGCGCCGGCGTGTGTGAGGCCCGGTTCGCGCGAGGCGGCCCACACGGCGCCCGCAGGAATTGGAGCGAGCAGCAGAAGGCCCGCCAGCAGTTGCAACCGACGCGGATCGATCGCTACCGCGGCCAAGACGCCGGCCGCAAGTGCGATCCATGCGCCCCTCCCGAACGTGAAGTAGAAGGTGGGAAGCAGCAGAACGAGGGCGCCCGCGCAAGCCGCACGTACGACGACCCAGCGGGCGCGGCTTGCAAAGGCCAGTGCGACCAGTGCGCCCATTCCCGTGAAGATCGCCAGACCGTTCCAGTAGCCGATCGGCTGTGCGAGACGGTAGACCGAGGTTGCGTCATACACGCCAACCCGGTCGGGGAGGAGGCGGGTCGCCAGGCTGAACGCGGCTATCGCGCAGATCCCCGCGAGCAAACCTCCGAGCAGCCACCGAACGTCCCGGCTTCGGCAGATAAGCAGCGCAGCCCAGGCTCCCGCGACATAGAGCAGGCCGCGTTGCGACTCGAGGATGCTCGCGGCGGGCGCCACCGACCAGGTCGCCGAAAGCAGGATCCAGAGGGTGAGGGCGACGAGCAGGCCGATGAAGACCCGTTCAGAACCGCTCAACCGGACCTGCTCGCGCAGTGCGAGTGCAAGCGCCGCAAGCCAAAGGAGGGGAAACGTCGCCCATCCCCATGCACTGGGAAAGTAGCCGCCTTGCGCGCCCGCCAGCCCGACCAGGGGTGCGAATGCGACAAGCGCGGCAGCGAGACCTGTTGACCCCTTTAGAACAAACCGCCTGTCAGCCGAGCCGAGCGTGCGTGCCGCCTCTAGCGTGACCTCAGCCTCCGGCAGCGAGGCCCTTAAACCGGCTCTCGAGAACCCGTCGGCTCGCGGGCCTCGTAGGCGTACGCCTCGTACATGTAGCGGTAGCTCTCGCTGTGCTCGACGCCCGTGAGCACATAACCGAGAAGGTTCGCCTGGCAGGTGTGCAGCTGCCGGGCGAACTCGTGGAGAATCGGCCGCTGCACCCTATTGAGCCGCGTGATGGCGAAGATGGCGTCCACGTACGCGCTCAGGATCATCGCGTCGTCAAAAGCCAGGAGAGGCGGAGCATCGATCAGCACGAGGTCGAACCTGCCGGCGACTTGATCGAGAACATCCAGAAGTCGCGCGTCCTGCAGCAAGTCCCCGGCCGGCAGCGCAATCGTGCCGGCTGGAAGAAGGTGCAGGAGACCCCCCTCCGATCGCCCATTCGAGAGGTCCGAAGGACGGTTTCCATTCCTCGCGACGGCCCCAAAGCTCGACGGCAGCGGAATCGGCCGGAGAGCATCCGACAGGTCAGCCTGTTTCATGACGATGTCGGTGATACCGGGCCGACCGGACGTGTGGAACAGTCGGTTGAGAAAAGGCCGCCGAAGGTCGAGATCAACGAGAACGACACGCCGACCGGAACGCGCGAGCGCGATAGCAAGATTGGCGATCGTCGTCGACTTCCCCTCCTGCTGGACGGCAGAGGTGACCATGATCGTCTTGGCCGCGGCCGCGGGATTGACGAACTCGAAACTCGTCCTCAGCTTCCTGAAGGCTTCGGCTTCGACGCTTGCGGGGTGCTTGAGCATCACGAGGTCGGTTTTCTTCTGCAGCTCGCGAGAGGGCTTTGGTAGACGCCCGAGCAGAGGAAGCTGAAGCGCCCGTTCGAGCTCGTGCTCAGTTCGAATATGTCGATCGAGCGCTTCCGCCAGGAAGGCGAGCGCCAGACCCAATACGAGGCCGAAGGCGATACCTACGCCCGCATCTCGCTTTGGCCGGGGGCTGACTTGGCCGGCGCCGCCCGCCGGTGTGAGGACGCTTGTGTTGTCGGCGAGCAACTTCCCAATGGTCTCCAGGTTTCCCTGGGTCTGGACGAGCGAGGCGTACGCCGGTGAAGCCGTCGCGCCGTTGGCCCTGAGCGCGTCGATGCGTGTCTTCAGTACGGCGAGGGCGTTGTTGATACGCGCTGTGTCGAGCTCGGTCTTGTATTTCGTGAACTCGCTGGCGTATGCATTGGCCAGTCGAGTCGCGACCGCGGGACTGCGATCCTTCACGCCGACGTACAAGACGTCCGAGGTAGTCGACGGATGGACCGAGGACTCGCCAAGCATCCGCCCGGGTGTGAGCCCCGGCACCCCTGCTGCCGCCACGACGCGAGTCGCCAGCTCGGGTGAGCGCGCAATGCTCGCCTGAGTGGTCAGGAATCTCGTCGGATCGCCAGCCGCGGGGTCCGCGATGTTCACGACTGCGTTCACGACACTCGTGCGATTCACGAGGATCGATGCGCTGGCCTGATACAGAGGGTGCTGGCTGGAGGCAACGAAGAACGCAACCACACCGGCCACAACGGGTGGAATCACAACCATCCACTTGCGCCGACGCAGGATCGTCAGATAGTCAGCGACCGTCGTGGGCCGATTCGAAAATGCCTGTGTCATGAACGTTGATTCTCCCCGCTAGCCGCTTTTTCCCCGGAATTTCCGACGTCGTTCACAACTTCCACGCCGGCTTTTGGGCAGCCGTGGAACCCTCTTCGAGCGTAGCAGTGGTTTTCCGGCTTTTCCACTACAAACGTAAGGTTCTGTCCCCCTAAAGCGGTATAGGAGGATGAATCACCATTTTGCCTGGGAAGAAACCGCGGAAGGGAAGGAATCGGAATGTGGAGCCATCGAAGGTCTCGCCGCTCGTTTGATCCAGAGGCGACCCTTAGGAACCATCGCGCCGAGGCGCGCGAGGAATTCGTTCAGAGCCTCGCGGACCACGTCGGCGCGGAGCGCCCCGTCTATCGCACGGCCTGGTCGCGTCTCGCCTTTGCCGGCGCAGCCTCGACCATGATCCTCGGGATGTTCGCCTCGTTCGGCGGGGTCGGATATGCCGCCGGAGGGGCGTCGTCGGCCTACTCGGTCGTGAAGAAGGCCGTCGTCCAGCACAAGCTGAGCGTCGACGTGCACAAGTCTTCGGCCTCTGCCCAGTACCCCGACACCACGCCGGCGCAACCGCCGGCAAACAACGTCGCCGGCCAGACGGAGGTCAAGGGTACGGCCGCCGGTGCCGTCGCGGGCGCACAGACGCTGCCCTTCACGGGCATCTCGCTGCTCGTGACCGTCCTGGTCGGATTCACACTTCTAGCCACCGGCTTGATC
Source organism: Actinomycetota bacterium (assembly GCA_005883355.1). GTDB lineage: Bacteria > Actinomycetota > Thermoleophilia > Gaiellales > Gaiellaceae > 3-1-20CM-4-69-9. Next base: position 25,683 of record VAXG01000107.1, read on the forward strand.
CTGCGCCGCCGCGAGCGACGCGATTCGTAAACGCACTCCAAGGACGTTTCTGAGAAGGCCCGCGCAAGAGCGCGGGCCTTCTTTTTGCCGCGGTCACGGTGCTACAGTCGGCTTGGGGAGGTAGGTAGTGACGCGGCTAAAGAAGGCGAGAGGGACATCGCTTGCGGTTGTCCAATTGCCGAATAAACCACCGTGGGGATCGACGCCTGGCTCGTCGGCGCCGGCGCGCTGAATGTTCGAGTCGACCGGCACATTCGCGCTCTTCGATTACTTTCGCGTCCCGTACGAGCGCGTGGACGCCGAGCCTGTGGCTCCGGGCCTCGCGTCCTTGTCTGTCCGCGGCGAGACGGCAAGCCTGTTCTGGCCACTCGATGCTGCCCTGACATCTGAGCGGCCCCGGCCGAGCAGCTACTTCCTCGATACCACGCCGCTCTTCGGGCGAGTCGTCCCCGACGGAGAGGTGCGTTCCTGGCTGCGACGCATCGGCGGAAAGTGGCGTCCCTCCGAGGACGTTCGCAACGAGCAGGGCACCCTAGTCGGAGCCGTCTGGCGGAGAGAAGACGGGTCGACGGTTCTTCCATTCGACCCGAGCGAGCTGATCCAGAACTACTGGAGCGAGCGCTACCTGGACTACATTCGGCCGGCGGCGCTCAGTCACCTGGCCGGGTTGGCTCGGCGCGGTTACTACCGCGCGCGACCGCTGCTACCCCGGAGCGTCCAGATGAGCATGCGGCGGTCCTTCAGTCGCGTGCAGTCGAAATCTCGTTTTCCACGCTGGCCCGTGGAGACGGCCTTGCACGACTTCTACGATTTCCTCTTCGCCACCGTTGCCGGTGTGGCAGAGCGACCTATCCCCTTCATCGGACTGTGGCCGCGCAACTGGGCTTGGGCCCTCGTGCTCACTCACGACGTCGAGGCCCAGCTCGGTTACGAGAAGCTGCCGGAGCTCCTTCGCGTCGAGGTCGAGGCCGGCTACCGATCGTCGTGGAACTTCGTCCCACGTAACCGCTACGTCGTCGCTGATGAGCTCGTCGAGACCCTGCGCGAGCACGGGTTCGAGGTCGGCGTTCACGGCTTCAACCACGACGGCCGCGACCTCTCTTCGCTCGCGACCCTGCAGCGGCGGCTGCCGGCGATTCGAGATTACGCGGAACGCTGGCAGGCGAAAGGATTCCGCTCGCCGGGGACATTGCGCTCCGCCGAGCTGATGCCGTTGCTCGGCTTCGACTACGACTCGTCCTACACCGACACTGCTCCCTTCGAGCCGCAGGCCGGCGGCTGCTGCACGTGGCTTCCGTACATGATCGAGGACCTCGTCGAGTTGCCGATCACGCTTACCCAAGATCACACGCTGTTCGACCTCTTGGGATACCGCGACGAGACCATCTGGCTCGAGAAGGCCCGCTTCCTTCGCCAACGCGGAGGGATGGCCCTGATCCTCACCCATTCCGACTACGTCGGGAACCCATATCTCGTGGATTCGTATCGGCGGCTGCTTCACGAGTTCGCCGACGACTCGACCGCCTGGAAGGCTCTGCCACGGGACGTCAGCGACTGGTGGCGCCGCCGCTCGAATTCGAGCCTCGAGGAAGTCGATGGGGAGTGGCGTGTCGTCGGGCCGGCCGAAAGAGAAGCGCGGGTGGAATTCAGCTCTCCGCACGTGCTTACGGCTTGACGCGGCCGGCACGAGCTCCCTGAAACTGTACGCCGAAGTGAGTTGGTGCTACATCTACGAGATGGGAACGGGAAGCTGACTGCGGGCTGCGGGCGTGCTCGAACTCTTTTCCACCTGCCCACAGTCCAAGGATCTGCCCGCGGACGTGTATCGGCGGCGGGTGGCCGAAGTCGCGGCGTGGAGTGATCGCGCCGGGTATCGCGGGATCCTCGTCTACACGGACAACCAGCTCGTCGATCCCTGGCTCGTCGCGCAGGTCGTCATCGAGTCGACCGAGCAGCTGTGCCCGCTGATAGCGGTCCAGCCTGTCTACATGCACCCGTACACCGTCGCCAACATGGTGTCTTCCTTCGCGCACATCTACGGCCGGCGGATCTTCTTGAACATGGTCGCCGGCGGATTCCGTAACGATCTGCTCGCACTCGGCGACGAGACCGAGCATGCGGAGCGTTATGCGCGCGTCGTCGAATACACGCTCCTCGTGAAGCGCCTCCTGCAGGGCGAGCGAGTGTCCTTCACCGGCCGCTACTACACCGTCGAAAACCTGTCCCTGACTCCCGCGCTTGCTCCGCACCTTTTCCCCGGGATCTTCGTCTCGGGATCTTCGGAATCCGGCGTCGCCGCGGCTCGCGCAATCGGGGCCACCGCAGTGAAGTATCCGAAACCGCCCAACGAGGAGATCTCCACCTTGGCCGACGGTGCCGGCATCGGCATGCGCGTCGGCATCATCGCTCGCGACGACGACTCGCAGGCATGGAAGGTGGCACGCGCGCGGTTTCCCGAGGACCGCAAAGGCCAGATAACCCATGCGCTCGCGATGAAAGTCACGGACTCGCACTGGCACCGCCAGCTTTCCGAGCTCGGTACCGAGCCACCCTCGGCGGAGAATCCGTACTGGCTCGGGCCTTTCGAGAACTACAAGACCTTCTGTCCCTATCTCGTCGGGAGCTACAAGAGTGTCGCGATCGAGCTTGCCCGCTACATCGAGCTCGGGTTCGAGACGTTCATCCTCGACATCCCTCCTGACGAAGAGGAGCTCCAGCATGCGGCCCTCGCGTTCGAGCAAGCGTCTCGGCGCGCGCCGGCTTGACCGCATCAGGGGACCACGCACCGGTCTCTTCGCGCTTTCTCCACGCAGCATCCCTTTTTCCGGAACGGCCGGCGCTCGAGGTCGCGGGCACAACGCTCACGTACAGCGAGCTACATCGGCGCGCACTCGGGATCGCCCGCCTGCTGCTGGAACGAGATCCGGGGAGCGGCACACCCCCCCTGAGCGCGGTCTTCGCGAGCCGAAGCGTCGAGGCGTTCGCGGCCGTCCTGGGGATTCTTCTTCGTGGCCACGGGTACGTCCCGCTCAATCCGCGCTTTCCCGTCCTGCGCAATCGCGAGATGCTCGAGCGAGCGGGCTGCCGCGTAGTCGTCGTCGACCCACAGCATCTGGACGCAGCCCGCGAGTTGACGGCAGAGCTGCGGGAGCCGCCGCTCCTGCTGGTGCCGACCGGCGAGGAACCGGAAACGGAGGTTGCCCTGCCGTCGGGTGGACCGGAGACGCCCGCCTATCTGCTCTTCACGTCCGGTAGCACGGGTCGCCCGAAAGGCGTGCTCGTGCGCCAGGCGAACGTGGTCGCGTTCCTCGACGCCATCGCGGCGCGCTACGAATTGAACGAGACGGACCGGTTCTCGCAGCTGTTCGACCTCACATTCGACCTCTCCGCCTTCGACATGTTCGCCGCCTGGCAAAGCGGGGCATGCGTGTGTTGCCCGGGAGCCGGCCAGCTTCTCAGGCCCGCGGACTTCGTACGCGACTCTGGGCTCACCGTCTGGTTCTCGGTGCCGTCCGCAGCGATGTTCCTCGATCGTCTCGGCGGTCTGAAGCCGACCATGTTCCCCTCGCTGCGACTCAGTCTGTTCTGCGGCGAGGCTCTCACCGCAGAGCTCGCGGATGCCTGGGCCGCGGCGGCGTCCAACTCGATCGTCGAGAACCTGTATGGCCCAACCGAGGCGACGATCGCGTGCACCGCTCATACGTGGCGGCCCGGCTCGCCGCCCGGTGCAAACGGGTTCGTTCCGATCGGAGAGCCGATGGGGCCGACGGAGTCACGAGTCGTCGACGCGGAACTGCGCGAGGTCGGTGACGGCGAGCCCGGACAGCTACTCCTCGGCGGGCCCCAGGTTGTCGACGGCTACTGGGACGACCCGGCGGCTACGGCGCGCTCGTTCGTCACGATGCCGGGCAAGGGTCAGGGGTACCTCACGGGCGACCGTGTCCTCCGCCCTCGTGGTGGTGACCCACTCGAGTACCTGGCGCGGATCGACAGCCAGATCAAGATCCTGGGGCACCGCGTCGAGCTCGAGGAGGTGGAAGCCGTCCTGCGGGAGGAGGCCCAGGCGGAAGCCATCGCCGTCGGCTGGCCGCTCACCCCGTCCGGCGCTGCTGGAATCGTCGCTTTCATCGCAACCGCCTCCGTCGACACGGTCCGGCTTCGCCGCGCGCTCTCAGAGCGTCTACCCGAGTTCATGGTGCCGCGCGAGCTGCGCCTCGTCGCGGAGCTTCCGTTGAACGCGAACGGAAAGCGCGATCGCAAAGCCGTCCTATCCCTGCTCGAGGCCGAGTGATGAAACCCCCGAGCGCCGCTGCAATCCGCGACCTGATCCTCGAACGCACAGCCGAGCAACTGGCAGCACGCGGGCTGACACCGTCCGATGTTCCGCCGGACTTCGATCTGCTGCTCGAAGGGCTGATCGACTCCTTTGGCGTGGTAGAGATCATCCTGATGCTCGAGCAGCGTTTTGCAATCGAGTTCGACTTCGACGAGCTGCCCGCGGACGACCTCACGAAGATCGGGCCGCTGGCCGCCTACGTCGAAAGGAAGAGCGCAGAGTCGTGAGAAAGAACCTCGCCGGCGTTCGAAACCGCCTGTTACAGGTGGTAGCGCTCTACGCCCCCGGTGGAGACTCGACGCGAGTCAGGCTGCACCGGCTTCGCGGCGTCGAGATCGGTGAAGACACCTGGATCGGCTTCGACACCCTCATCGAGCCTTCGTACCCACACCGGGTCGTGATCGGCCGGCGGGTCGCCGTCGGAATGCGCGTTCTGATCCTCGCGCACTTCGCGCACCACGGCCGCAACCGGGAATCAAGTGAGGGCACGATGGACGACCGCGTCTCCGTACGAATCGAAGACGACGCCTTCATCGGCCCCGGAGTCATGATCATGCCGAACGTGACAATCGGAGCCGGGGCCGTCGTGGCAGCGGGAAGCGTCGTGACACGCTCGGTCGCGCCGCTCACGATGGTCCAGGGCAATCCTGCAAAGCCGATCGCCCGCTGCGGGATCCCGCTCGGGTTGGACACACCGATCAAAGAGTTCTACCGTCGACTCACGCCCATCGAGCCGCCCGCCGAGTAGGTGGTGGCCGGGCGCCGCCTTCGAGTCGTAGTCGTCGCCGAGGAAGCGGCAGGCATCCAGGTGCTTCGAGGGCTCCTGGCGCTGCCGACGCCTCCCGAGGTCGTCGCCGTGCTCACACGCTCCCCCGAGGAGGGCGCTGGGCGCCAGATGGTCTTCGAGTCGGCGCAGACACTCGGGCTCGATGTCTGGCCGGCGAGCTCCGTCACGTCGCCCGGGCTCGCGACGCGCCTACGCGAGGCGAAGGTCGACCTCCTTGTCAACGTCCACTCGCTCTTCCTCATTCATCCCTCCGTGCTCGCGGCGCCGACCATCGGCAGCTTCAACCTGCATCCCGGGCCGCTGCCCGAGTACGCGGGCCTCAACGTCCCGAGTTGGGCGATCTACGAGGGCGAGCGTTCACACGGCGTCACCCTTCACTGGCTGGACGAGGGGATCGACACCGGCCCGATCGCCTGGCAAGAGCGTTTTCCCGTCGAGGGCGACGACACCGCCCTCGCAGTCAGCGGGAGATGCGTCCGCCTCGGTGTGCCACTGGTTCTCAGACTCGCGACCGTGGCCGCAGACGACGCGCGCCGGATCCCGCGGGAAGAACAGGATCTCAGCCTGCGAAGGTACTTCTCGGCAGGGCCACCGGCTGACGGACGCATCGACTGGGCACAGCCCGCCGATGCGATTCTGAGGTTCGTTCGAGCCGCGGACTATGCGCCGTTCGACTCGCCGTGGGGGCATCCGCGTGCGCAACTCGCGGGAGTGAGCGTCGGTGTCGCGAAAGCGGCCGCGACGGGAGTCGCTGCTACTCAGCGGCCGGGCACGGTCGTCGAGCTGAACGATTCGGGCGCGCTCGTTGCGGCTTCCGACGAGCTGATCCTGGTCCAGCGGTTGTGGCGCGACGGCCGCTATCTCAAGCCGAAGGAGTTGCTGGCTGACTAAGGTGGGCGCCCGTGGATGTGTTCTCGATCGCGTTCGTCTGCACGGGCAATCGCTTTCGGAGCCCGCTGGCCGAGGCGTTCGTTCAACGACTCACGCTCGGGCTTCCGGTGACCGTCGAGTCGTTTGGAACGCTCCCGCTCGAGAACGCGCTGCCACTGAAGGAAGCGACCGAGATTGCATTGTGGTGCGGGATCTCGCTGTCGTCCCACCGGACGCGCTATGTCAACAATGCATCGCTCGAGGAAGTCGACCTTCTACTCGGGTTCGAGCCTGCGCACATCCAACAGGCGGTTGTCGACGCACGTGCGCCACGCGAACGTTCCTTCACGCTGGGCGACTTCGTATCCCTCCTTCCTGCCGAGGGAGCCGCGCCGGACGACGACGTCGTCAAGAGAGCCGGCTCGCTGGTGGCCGCCGCAGGGGATCGCCTCGCCGAATTTCCCAAGCCGACGATGAGCGCCATGCGCGACCCGTTCGGAGGTTCCTGGAAGCTGTACCGGCAGACGGCGTCCGATATCCGCGATCTTTCGGTCACCCTCGTCGAGAGACTGTTCGGGGTTACGGACGCGCATGCCCTGCCTCCGGTGCCCCAGAAGCTCGGTCGAGCGCGTAAGACGCTCTGGCGCTAGACGAGGCTGCCCTTGCGAACCTTTCCGCTCTCGGTGAGCGGGAGCTCGTCGAGGAGCACGACCTCCTTCGGCATCATGAAGTTCTCCAGCTTCGAGCGCGCAAAGCGAAGGATGTCCTCCTCCGTCAACACCGCGCCCTCTTCGAGCACCACATAGGCCTGTAACGCCTCACCGAGAAGGTCGTCCGGGACGCCCACGACAGCCGCCTGCGAAACGCCGTCAAGACCGTGGAGCACGTTTTCGACTTCGACGGTGCTCACTTTCTCGCCGCGAGTCTTGACGATGTCATCGGTGCGACCGACGAAGTAGAGAAGGCCTTCGTCGTCGATCGTGAAGTGATCGTGGGTGCAGAGCATGCGCTCGCCGGGACCGGGCCCTTTCCTCAGCCAGTCCTTCGTCAACGCCGAGTCGCCCCAGTAGCCCATCATCAGGTGAGGCCCCCTGACGTGGAGGACACCGGTTTCGCCGGGCGCCACCGGTTGACCCTTCTCGTCGAGCACGACGGCCTTGGTGCCCGGGATCGCCCGCCCCACCGAGGTCGGTTTCGCCTCGAGCAGCTCCGGCTCGAGATAGGAGACACGCACACACTCCGTTTGGCCATACATCCGATAGAGGCGGGCGCGCGGGAAGAGGCGCTTGATGCCGTCGTGGAACGAGGGCGGAAGCCCGGCCGCGGCGTTCGTGAGGCAGCTGACCGAGTCGTACGTACGGGAGTGCTGCATGCCGAGCAGCGTGGCGTACACCGTCGGCAGCGCAGCGAAAACTGTGGCCCGCTCGGAGTGGATCCGCTCGAGCGTTCGGCCGGGGAAGGCGAAGGTTCGCTCGAGCAGAAGCGTCCCGCCCAGACGAGCCGCGAGCAAGAGTTGGCTCAGCCCATACGTGTAGGCGAGCGGGAGGATGCTCAGGATCCGATCGTCGGCGTCGAGACGCAGGTACTCGGCAATGCTCCCGATGACGAACACCAGCGCCTCGTGGCTCAGCATCACGCCCTTGGGCCGTCCCGTCGTCCCGGATGTGTAGACGAGTGCAGCCAGGTCGGCCGGGAGCGTCCCCGCCGTCGCGGGCTGCGGCTCGGTCGCAGCCAGCGCTTGCTCGAGGGTCGGAAAGGCCGTGACCGCGGCCGAGGTTTCAGTCGCGAACATTCGCGTGGCGCTGCCGCGCTGCGCCACGGCCTCTGCGGCGATGTTCAGGGAGTGTCCCTCCGCGAGGAGAAACGCGGCGTCGCTGTCGCCGAGGATAAGCGCGAGCTTCTCCGCCTTCGTTTGCGGGTTGACGCCGACGAAGACGCCGCCTGCGATCAGCGTCCCGAAGATCCCGGCGGCACAGCGAGCAGTGTTGTCCAGGTAGAGCGCGACACGATCTCCTGGCTGAAGCCCTTCGTCCTGAAGGAGTTTCGCGAACCGCAGCGACTCATCCGCCAGCTCCTCATACGTCCGTGGGCCGTATTCGTCGACAACGGCGTCGCGACGGGGCACGGCTTGGGCAGAGCCGATCAGGCTGTCGTGTAGAAGCGGTTGGGCGGGCGGTCGCATCAGACGGCCTCGGCGACGGCTTCGGCCGCGTCCGCGGTGACGACTTCGCCGTCGACGACGAGGCGGCTGGGCTCGAGCGGTAGTGCGTCTTGCGGACTGGAGACGAACCGTTCGTGGAGCAGCATCAGCGAAATCGCGCCCACGAGTCCCATCTCATCGGTCTCGCTGACGCCGTTCCCGGCCTCGAACTTGCGGACGAGGCGAGCGACGGCTGCCGAATCGAGGAGGCCGGCCCTCTGGATCTGCCCGGGCTCGAGCAGCTCGCGAACGTAGTCTGGCGCGGCCGTCCCGGCCAGCACCTCCTCGATCGGCGCCCGGTATGGCTGCTTCGGGCGTCCGCCGATCTCGGGTGGCAGATAGCGAGACGTTGCAGCGCGAAGCGCGTACTTCTCTTGCAGCCCCCGCAACCGCAGCCGTTCGGGGAGGCGAGCTGCGAGTTCCGCAACCCGATGATCGAGATACGGGAAACGACCCTCGACGGAGTTTCCCATCAGCATGCGGTCGCCTTGCGCATGCAGAAGATAGCCCTCCATGAAGGTCGCGATCTCGAGGTATTGCGCCTTGCTCAGCGGAGACATCTCGCCGAAATGCGACGGCAGGCCCCTGAGTAAGCGCTCGGTCGCCTCCGTTTCGGTTGCCGCGCTCGCAAGGAACGCCGGATTGAGCAGGCGGAGGCAGCGGGCGGAGTTCGCAAAGCGAAGCCTGTGGCTATAGAGCGGATCCTCGACGTCGAGCAGGCCGCGGCCGTAGAAGGCGGGAAAAAAGCCGCGGGCCCGGGTGGTGTCTTCAGCCAGGAACCGGTTGAGCCGCTGGAACAGCAGCGGCCGTAGGTGCGAGGACGGCTCGCGGGCCCAGAACCGACGCACCTTGTCCTCGCGGAAGATGTCGTAGCCGGCGAACAGCTCGTCTGCGCCCTCGCCCGTGAGGACCACGTGTAGCCCTGCCTGCCGCACCGCCGCTGACAGCCGCAGTAGCGGCGCCGGGGCCGTGCGAAGGAGTGGTGCCTCCCCCAGCTCGACGGCACGGGGCAGTAGCTCGGCGATAGCTC
>VAXG01000107.1:34988-38451 GCA_005883355.1 Actinomycetota bacterium
TCGAATTGCGCGTCGTCGAAACCCAACCCGAACGCAAAGAGCTTGCCGTCGAGCTCCTTCGAGGCGATCGCCGCAACGGCCGACGAATCGAGACCACCGCTCAGGTACGCGCCGACCGGAACGTCAGCGCGAAGCCGGATCCGGGTCGCGTCGACGAGCAGCGCCTCCAGCTCCTCGAGGACGTCGGCCTGCGGTCGTTGTTCGGCAACGAAATCAATGTTCCACCATCGTGTTTCGCGAACGACGCCATCGGCCCCGATCACCGCGTAATGAGCAGGCGGAAGCTCGCGAATTCCCTTGAAGGCCGAATGGTCGGGCAGGCTCGACCACAGCGTGAAGACGTCGACGATCCCTACGGCGTCGATCTCTCGCGCGGCCGCGGGGTGGCGGAGCAACGCCTTCCCCTCCGAGGCAAAACAGACGTCGCCGTCGTAGTCGGCCAGAAAAAGCGGTCGCACGCCGAATCGATCGCGGGCGAGAAAGAGCTCCCGCCGCTCGCGGTCCCAGACGGCCAGCGCGAAGTCGCCGTTGAAGCGAGCGAGGCAGCCCGGTCCCCACTCCTCGTACGCGTGGGCGATGACTTCGGTGTCCGACGCCGTGGCGAAGCGATGACCGAGGTCGCGGAGCTCGTTCCGCAGCTCGAGATAGTTGTAGATCTCGCCGTTCTGCAGCGCCCAGAAGCGCCCGCGCTCGTCGGAGAGCGGCTGGTCGCCTCCTTCGAGATCGACGATCGCCAGCCGTGCGCCTGCGATGCCGACCCGCCCGTCCAGCAAGAGCCCTGTTCCGTTCGGGCCGCGATGGCGTAACTCGCCGGCCATCGCGAGCAGCAGCGACTTCGCCGGTCGGCGGTCGGGGCCGGCGTAGATTCCTGCAAGGCCGCACATGTCTTTCACGCTATAGCGGGTTTTTCCCTGCTGCAAATCCGCGCCTAGAATCGAAGAACATGGAAGCCGACCTGCGATCGTTCCTCGCCGAGAACTTCTTGCTCGGCGAGGAATTCAGAGGACTGCCCGGATCGGCGTCGCTAATCGAGGCCGGGATCATCGACTCGACCGGAGTGCTCGAGCTCGTCGGCTTCCTCGAGGAGACGTACGACATCGAGATCACGGACTCGGAGCTCGTGCCCGAGAACCTCGACTCGATCGACAACGTCGTCCGATTCGTGGGCGCGAAGCGAAACTCCGGACACCCGACTTGACCACCGTCCCACGTGAGCCCGCCGAGCCGCTGACGCTCGCAGTCCTCGACATCGACTGCGAGCTCGTGAGCGCTCAGATCGTCGACGGGCTGCGCCGAGTCGTCGGCCGAGACCTCAGACGCCGGGGCGCAGTCGTCGGGCTCTCGGGCGGCATCGACAGTTCGGTCACGGCAGCCCTGTGCGCCCGTGCCTTCGGTCCGACCCGTTCACTCGCGGTTTTGATGCCGGAGGCGGATTCCGACGAGACGACGTTGGGCCTCAGCCGGGCGGTGGCGGAGGCGCTGGGGATCGAGGCCTTACATCAGGACATCACGCCGATCCTGGAAGCCGTGGGTTGCTACGAGCGGCGGAACGAGGCGGTGAGGGAGTTGATTCCGGATCTGACCGACGACTGGAAATGGAAGATCGTTTTGCCGAGCGTGGTCGGGACCGACTCCTACCGGCTCTACCTCCTCGTCGCCGAAGCGCCCGACGGAAGCACTGTCGAGGTCCGTCTTCCTGCGAAGAACTATCTGACGATCGTCGCCGCCACGAACTTCAAGCAGCGCGTCCGCAAGATGCTCGAGTACTACCACGCGGATCGCTTGAACTACGCAGTGGTCGGGACCCCGAACCGTGTGGAGTACGACCAGGGCTTCTTCGTCAAAGGCGGTGACGGCGCTGCTGACCTGAAGCCCATCGCCCACCTCTACAAGACCCAGGTCTACCGCCTTGCCGAGTACCTGGGTCTTCCACGGGCGGTGGTCGAACAGCAGCCTACGACGGACACCTACTCATTGGCCCAGAGCCAGGAGGAGTTCTACTTCTCGCTGCCTTACGAGAAGTTCGACCTCTGTCTCTACGGTCATAACCAGGGCCTTCCCGTGGAGGTCGTTGCGGCCGGGGTCGGCTTGAGCGTCGAAGATGTCGGCCGGGTCTTCCGTGACATCGAGCAGAAGCGCCGGGCAACGCGATATCTCCATCTGCCGCCGTTTCTCCTCGAGCCGGTGCCCGAAATCTCAGGCTCCGATGTGCGTTACGACGGTTCCTAGCTAAGCCGTTCCGGCTCCGCGCTGGGCTTTTTTCGACCTCGCCCGAATCGGCTTGAGCTGCCGGTAGTACTCGTGCAGCGGTGTGTGCAATCCGAGCGGAACGCTGCTTCGAGCAACAGGCTTCGCCGGATTGCCCTGCACCATCGTCAGCGGTGGAACCGAGCGAGTGACGACACTTCCGGCCGTCACGACGGCGCCCTCGCCGATGGTGACATCCGGAAGAATCACGACCGCCGGACCGATGAAGGCGTCGTCTTCGATCCTCACCGAGACCTCGTCCGACACGAACGGCCTGCCTGTCCTGCGGTCGATCCCCTTGTACTCGAAGTGCGCAATGATCGTGACGCGAATTCCGATCGCCACCCGTTTGCCGATGACGACGCGTCCAGGGAACCCCGGTTCGATGATCGCTCCGAGCCCGATCCACGTCCCTTCGCCGATCTCGACGCCCCGCTGCCGGTGAAGCCACGCGCGCATCGAATCTCCGCCGGGGGCGTACAACGCCAGGGCCTGGAACACGCGGTTTCGGACGTCTGGAATCGGCGTCTGCACGCTGCAAACGCTATCGGAGCATCGGGGCTCCGGACGGGCCGCCATGAACGATCTCCGCAAAGACGTCGGCGATCAGCGGATCGAAGGAACGCGGTAGCGAGCCGTCGGACGACGCATGCTCGCGGAGGAAGTAGAGATGGGCCCGCCAGATCTCTGCCTGCTCCGGCGTGACGCCCGTCTGGGCGTCCACGGCGTTTTGTAGCTCGTAGAGATTCCAGGCTCCGGCCTGAGCAGGCAGGGCCGGCCCGGCTTTGGCCTCCGGTTCGGGTACGGGTTCCGGTAGTGGCGCAGGCAGCGCGCAGGCCTCGCGTTCGGTGGCGGTGACCTTCGCCGCACGCGCTTCGAGCTCCTGCTCGCGAGCTGCGAGCTTTCCCGCCTGAACCGCAACTGCACGCTCCCGAGCAGTAACGCCCTTCACACGTTGCTCGAGGACACTCTCCCGCTTCCTCAGACGATCGTCGTCTCCGCCCGCGGCAACCACCGGCCGCGCGCCGCTCGCCAGCAGGAACACGCCTGCCGAGCCGAGCAGCAGCCCGACGAGCGCACCGACGAGCGCGTTGCGACTGAGATGGCGATCGGGCCCGCCCAACACGTGCGCCGAATCGAGCACCGCCGCGTGCAGCGCCGGCTTGGCCGTCCCGAAGCGCGTGTCTACCAGTTGCGCGAAGACGACCGCAGCCTC
>VAXG01000031.1 GCA_005883355.1 Actinomycetota bacterium
GGAATCGCACTGTTGCACCGAGCGGTCGCCTTCGAATCCGACGCCGGCAAGCAGGCCGAGCTTTGGGTAGAGATCGGTCGTGCGAACGCACTCAGGTTCGACGGCGAGGCGTTCCGTGCGGCGATCGAGCAGGCTGTAGAGCTCACCGGTCCGTCGGCGGAGCTCTATTCGGAACTTGCGCTGCAGACGGCGCGCAGGTCCGGCATGTGGAAGCGACCACCGGATCGGGAGGTCGTCGACCAATGGATCGATCGTGCGCTCGAGCTTGCCGAAGAAGACTCGCCGACCAACGCCAGGGCACTCGCCGCAGTGGCGCTCTGGCGGAAGGATGAGGCGGCCGCGCGAAGCCTCCACGCGATCGCGCAACGGCTCGGCGACGTCGGGCTCCGCTCGAACGCGCTCGCGGCCCTCACCGACGTCGCATGGAGTGCCGGCGACCTGGAGCAGGCGCGCACGTGGCTGGAGGAACGGCTCGAACTACTCCCGAGTCTCGTCGATCCTGATGACCGACATTTCGCGCTCATGACAGCCGTGTCGCTGCGCTTGGCCGCCGGAAGGCTGTCGGAGGCCACTCGGGCAAGCGAACTCCTGGACGAAATGGTGCAGGGTTTGACACCCCATCACCGTCTTCACGGAATGCACGCGCGGCTCCTGATCGAGATGATCGGTGGTCGTTGGGACGATCTCCGAGCTCTGACGCCGCAGGCCGAGCGCGCGGTCGAAGCGAATTCGGCGGCACCGTGCCCTTCAAACGCGTCGTGCCTCCTGTACTGCGCTCTGGCAAGCCTCCAGTGCGAACATGAGGTCGAAGCGGTTCGCCTCGAGGCGGAAGCCGAGCTGCAGATCCTGGATCCCTATCGCTCGTTCTATTCGGGCCCAAAGTTTCGCCTCGCACTGGCCCGCGACGACTTATCGACGGTAGAGCGACTCGTCGACTCGGTCGATTTCGCGCCTCGCGCCGGCATCCGCGTGGCCGGAGTAGACCGTGTTCGTCTGGACGACGGCGCTGCAGCTTTCCTGGACGCGCTCATCGCCCTCGGCGCACGCGAACGGATTGAGTCGGAAGCCCCGCATTGGGTGAACTCGCAGACGTACGTTCAGCCGTTCGCGCTTCGGGCGCTCGGAATGGCTCGCGCCGACGATCGCCTCCTGGACGAAGCGACGACGCGGTTCCGGGCGATCGGCCTCGACTGGCGCGCCGACGAGACGCTGAACCTCCAAAGGCACGCAAGAAAGGGTAGGCACTGACCGATCACGTCGCTCGCTATGACGGACATCGACCGAAGCCGTCGCAGTCACACTAGAGGAGGGGTAAAGGACGGGAGCGACGGGGCTTCGACCCGCGAACGACACCTTATCGAGATCCGGCTGTAGGCCGGCCGCGTGCTTACTCGGCGGCGTCGAGTGCGATTGCGACTGCCTCGTCGGGCGTGAGCTTCCGTCCCTGCGCGAAGGCCTCCTCGAGCGTGAGCTCGTCGAGCTGAGTCCGAAGCTTGGCCAGCGTCTCGCTGTTGTTCTCCACGACCCACGCAAATCCGCCACCGAGCTCTTCGCGCAGCTCCTGGTCGGCGGCGAGGAGCAGTGCGGCGACCTCCGCTCGACCGCCCATCGCCAACATGTAGGCGAAGCGGCAGAGGCTCTCGACGATCAGCTCCGGCATGTCAAGGTCGCGTTTGATGCGCAGCGCCTCCGCGAGCATTGAGAGCGCTTCGTCGATCCCCCTTTCGTCGTGAGCAAATTCCGCGAGTTGCTCAAGCTGGGAGGCGGCGATCGCCCAGTCGCCCACCGAGCGCGCCTCACGAAGCACCTCCTCGTGCCCACGGCGGCGCCGTTCCGGATCGCCGAGCTGGCCCGCCGTCCAAGCGATGCCGTCGGCAGCGATGAGGGCGTAATGGTCGTCTCCGAGCTCGTGGAACCGGGCGAGGCACTCCTCGAAGAGCGGGAGCGCCCTCGCCCAGTCCGCCTCCTCAGTTGCGATGAGCGCGAGCGAGAACACCGAGTAGGCAGCGCCCCAGTCGTCGCCCAGGCGGCGATGGAGCGCGAGCGCGTCCTCGCTCCGCTCCTTTGCGGCGAGAGGATCGCCCCGACTGATGGCCATTACGGCGGCTCCGTTGAGCGCCCTGGCGCGGGCGGCCGTCGGTGCCTCGTCGGCGGCGAGCAGGCGCTCCAGTCGAGTCTGTCCCTCTGCGAGGTGACCGCGCATGGACCAAAAGCGATAGAGCGCACCCGCGAGCTTCAGCGCGAGCTGCGTGTCGCCGTTCGCTTCGAGCCCGTCGAGGGCCGCGCGGAGGTTGTCGTGGTCCGCTTCGAGCCGGTTGAGCCATGGTTTTGGATCGCCGCGGAGGTTCGGGTATGCCTCCTCGGCGAGAGCGACATAGTGCACGGCGAAAACTCGGCCGACCTCCTCTGCTTCGCCGGACTCCTCGAGCTGCTCGGCGGCGTACTCGCGGATCGTCTCCAACATCCAGAAGCGCTCGTCACTGTGGCGGAGCACACTCTTGTCGCGGAGGCCTCGGAGGACGTCGAGGTCGGCCTCGGCGACCTGCTCGGCGGCCTCGAGCGTGCAACCGCCGCGAAAGACCGCTAGCCGCGCGAACAACCGTCGCTCCTCCTCGTCGAGCAGCTCATGGCTCCATTCGATCGTCGCGCGCAGCGTCTGCTGGCGCCGGTCGGCATCCCTTCCTCCCTTGAGCAGGTCGAGGCGCTGCGCGAGACGCTCGAGGATCTGGGACGGCGACAGGACGCTCGTTCGAGCCGCCGCCAGCTCCACCGCGAGCGGCAGGTTGTCGAGCCGGCGGCAGAGCTGAGCGATCATCTCGTCGCGCTCGAGTCGCGAGCGGCCGCAGAAGAGCTCGACCGCGTCAGCCTCGGCGAGCGGGAGGACCGCGTATTCGACTTCTCCCCTGACGCGCAAGAGCTCACGGCTGGTGACGACCAGTCTGAGATTCGGACAGGCTTCGACGAGCGCGGCGAGCTCTGGTGCTGCCTCGACCACCTGCTCGAGGTTGTCCAACAAAAGTAGGAGGTCCCGCTCGCCGATGTGCTCGGCGAGGACGTCATTGGCGCCGAGCGTCTGTGCGATCGTCTCGCCGACGAGCGCCGAGTTGCGGAGCGTTGCGAGGCCGACCCAGAAGACGCCGGCCTTGAACTCCGGCACGAGCTCGGCCGCCGCTTCGATCGCAAGCCGCGTCTTGCCCGAGCCGCCCGGGCCGGTCAGCGTGAGCAATCGCGCACCGTCCCGGAGTAGCGCTGCGAGTTCCCCGACTTCACGCTGCCGGCCGACGAACGAGGTCGCTGGCCGAGGCAAGTTGGTGTTGGAGATGGTCTTTAAGGGTGGGAAGTGCTCCGAGCCGAGCTGGAACAGCCAGACGGGCGTGACGAAATCCTTCAGGCGATGTTCGCCCAAATCGCTTACCTCGGTCTCGACCTGCTCGCGCGTCTCCTTTGACAGGACAACCTGGCCGCCGTGTCCCGCCGCTGCGATCCGCGCACCCAGGTGCACGTCGTGACCCACGTAGCCCTCCTCGCTCAGGTGCGGCGCGCCGGTGTGGATCCCTATCCGAACCTGGATCGGCCCGGAAGCGAGCGCCTCCTGCGCGGCGTACGCGGCCGCGACCGCCTCAGGCGCCCTCGGAAAGACGACGAAGAAGGCGTCGCCCTGTGTGTCGACCTCGACCCCGCCGTGCGCCGCGAATACGTCGCGCAGGACACGGCGATGCTCTGCCAGGACCTCACCGTACGCCTTGGCGCCAAGCTCGTGCAACAGCTTGGTCGATCCCTCCACGTCGCTGAAGAGGAAGGTGACTGTTCCCGTAGGAAGATCTCGCTCCACTCGACGAGATCATGCGCCAGTACGGTCAGCAGCGGAGCAGATGTGTAAAGAGCGGGCGCGACGGGACTCGAACCCGCGACCTCCGGCCCGACCGGCCGGCGCTCGAACGGTCGCTGAGGTCGAGCGGGAGTTTGCCCCGCACGGGTGGATGGGCAACGTGATGGAGTGAGGTGGAGGCGATAACGCCCGACCTGTTGATGTCGACCTTCGGGTGTGGTCTAGCCGTTGTGCGGTCGCGTTCCCGTTATGCCGAGCGCACACCGCGACCGTTATGCGCAGGAAGGTTGCGGGAATGGAGGTGGCATCCTCGCTCGGGCTTGCGTTCTGGCTGTTGAACAGATCGTCCAGCTCGGCCTGCAGATCGGCCTCGCGGCCGTTGGCTGCTGCAGCTTCGAACGT
The DNA here is from genome assembly GCA_005883355.1 of Actinomycetota bacterium. Lineage (GTDB taxonomy): Bacteria > Actinomycetota > Thermoleophilia > Gaiellales > Gaiellaceae > 3-1-20CM-4-69-9. The sequence goes on from VAXG01000031.1 coordinate 4,232, forward strand.
GTTCATCGTCGGCCCGTAATACGTCCTGAACGCAGCGACAAGTTCCGATGGTGCACCTGGAAAGTTGAACGTGTAGGTGTCCCTCTCGAATGAAATCTTCTCTTCGGGCACGCCCGCGCCCGCGAATCGCTCGATCACGTTGTCTTCAACGCCCCACGTCATCGGACTGACGAACCCGTCCGGAGGTGGCGGCGAGTAGGAGGAGCTGATCTTCAGGATTTGGGCGACGAGCGTCGGGTCGTTGGGGATCCAGTTCCCCATGACGATCCGGCCGCCGGGCCGTGTCACACGAACGACCTCCTTTGCGACGTCGAACGGTCTCGGAGCGAACATTGCGCCGAAGATGCTGACGACGAGGTCGAAGCTGTCATCCTCGAGCTCGCTCAGGTCGGACGCATCGCCTTCGTGGAAACTGCAGTTGCTGAGGCCGAGGCTGCGCGCTCGTGCGTTACCTGCTTCAACGAGGTTGCTGGCGATGTCGACACCCAGGACGTTCGCCCCAAGCCTCGCCGCTGGCAAGGCGGTGGTCCCATCGCCGCATCCGAGATCCAGGACATCGAGCCCGTCGGTGATTCCCAACGTCGTGACGAGCGCCTCGCCGCTCTCGCGCATGCTCTCTGCGATGCGAGTGAAGTCGCCCTTCTCCCAGAGTGCCTTGTTCGGATTAATGGTCATGGCCTCTTTCCTCGGTGCACGGGCAGGACTCGACGATGCGAACGTACCACTTGATCTTCAACTATTCAAGTGATAACTTGAGAATGTGGCAAGTGGCGAAGCGAAAGTGGCCTTGTTCGACGCGTTCGCGTCTGTAGCGCAGGCGCTCGGCAGCGGCCGCCGGGCGGAGATCGTCGATCTGCTCGCGCAGGGCGAGCGCTCGGTCGAGGAGATCGCGAACGAAATCTCGCAGAGCGTCGCGAACAGCTCACAGCACCTGCATGTACTCGCTCGGGCGGGTCTCGTTCGCTCGCGCCGGGAGGGGACGAGGGTCTTCTATCGGCTGGCGAGCGAGCGGGTGGGCGATCTCTGGGCGGCGGTCCGCGATGTCGCGGTCCGCCACGTTGCAGAGGTGAATCAGTTGGCGGACGAGTACCTGGGTGAGCGGGACGGGGTCGAGCATGTTTCCGCCACGGAGCTTCAGGAGCGGCTGGCGCGGGGAGACGTGGTCGTGCTGGACGTGCGCCCGGAACCCGAATACAAGGCGGGGCACATTCCGGGCGCGCAGTCGGTGCCGGTGGACGTGCTCGCGTCGCTTGCGCCCAAGCTGCCGCGCCGCCGGCAGATCGTCGCCTACTGCCGGGGTCCCTACTGCGTTTATGCCGACGATGCTGTCCGACTGCTCCGAGCGCGCGGGTTGAAGGCGCGCCGCCTGGACGTCGGCTTTCCCGAGTGGCGGCGCGCGGGCCTGCCGGTCGAAACGAGCTGAGGAGGAGGAAACCCCGATGCTGCTACGCCCGTTTCTGAACGACGCAACTTCTTGCGCCAGCTACCTGTTTGGTTGCGGCACGCAGGCGAAGCTCGCGGTCGTCGACCCGCACGCCGACCTCGTCGACGACTACCTCGCTACCGCGGCCGCGCTGGGCGCGTCAATCGTGGCGGTCTTCGAGACGCACCTGCAAGCAGATCACGTCTCCGGCCTGCCGCAACTCGTCGCGCGCGCCGGCGCGACCGCCTACCTGCCGGCCGACACCGGGGTCGAGTTCGCGCACGTCGCACTGGCCGACGGCGATGTGGTCGAGCTCGGGAACACGCTCGTGAGTACGATCGCGACGCCCGGTCACGCACCCGCGCATCACGCCTACACGGTCGCCGACCGTCGGCGTGGGACGGAGGAGCCCTGGCTTGTCTTCAGCGGCGACTCGCTCTTGATCGGCGACGTCGGCCGACCGGACCTCCACGTCGCGGGCGACGCGCGCGGCCAGGCGCGACTGTTGCACGCCAGCTTGCAGCGCCTGCTGGAGCTGCCGGACCACGTTGTTCTTTACCCGAGCCACTACGCGGGCTCGGTCTGCGGGCGCGGTCTCTCCGGCAATCCGGTCTCCTCGATCGGTTTCGAGCGCACCCACAACCCGCTGCTCGCAGTGACCGATGCGGACGTCTTCGCGGAAGCGCTGGTCGCCGAGATGCCGCCGCCGCCCGCGGAGCAGGAGCGGATCGTCGCTGCCAACCGCGCCGGGGCGGTGGGCGCGGTCGCGTGAGCGGCCACGTCGAGCTCGGCCTGCGCGCCAATGCGCGGCAGTTCGCGCTACTCGTCGCGCTGAACGCGCTCGTCGGCGGCATGGTCGGTCTCGAGCGCAGCGTGCTGCCCCTCGTCGGCAAGCAGGACTTCGGTCTCACCTCGACGTCGGCGATCCTTGCTTTCGTGGTCGCTTTCGGCGCGGCCAAGGCGTTCACGAACCTGGCCGCCGGCGGGCTGGCCGAGCGGCTCGGGCGCAAGCGACTACTCGTGATTGGCTGGCTGGTGGCGCTGCCGGTGCCGCTGCTGATCGGGCTCGCGTCCTCGTGGTGGTTCATCGTTGCAGCCAACCTGCTGCTCGGCGTCAACCAGGGGCTCGCCTGGTCGATGACCGTGGTGATGAAGATCGATCTCGCCGGGCCGCGACGGCGCGGGCTCGCGCTCGGGCTGAATGAATCGGCCGGCTACCTCGGCGTCGCCGCCACCGCCTTCCTCACCGGCGCGCTCGCCGCGAGCTACGCGCCACTGACAGTCATCTGGGTCGGCGCGGCGCTGATCGTGCTGGTCGGATTACTGCTCAGCGTATTCGCGGTCCGCGATACGGGCGCGCAGGTCGCGCTCGAGCAACAGGCACACGGCGCTCATCCCTCCGCGCATCGCAGTCTCGGCGCCGCGTTCGCGCAGGCCAGCCTGCGCGACCCCATCCTCCGCGCCTGCAGCCAGGCCGGGCTGGTCAACAACCTGAACGACGCACTCGCCTGGGGCCTCGCGCCGCTCTACCTGGCAGCGCACGGCGCCAGCGTCCGCGAGATCGCCATCGTCGCCGCCGCCTACCCGGTCGTCTGGGGCGCAGGCCAACTCCTCACCGGCTGGCTCTCCGACCATACGGGCAGAAAGCCACTGATCACGGCCGGGATGCTGGTGCAGGCAGCGGCGCTCGGGCTGCTCGTCGCCGGCGACGGCGCCTTCGCGCCCTCGCTCGCCGCCGCGCTGCTGCTTGGCGCCGGCACAGCGATGGTCTACCCGACTCTGATCGCCGCCGTTTCGGACGCCAGCCAGCCGCGCGACCGGGCACGCGTGGTCGGCGTCTATCGCTTCTGGCGCGACTTCGGCTTCGTCCTGGGCGCCCTGATCGCCGGGATCGGCGCCGACTCCACCTCAACCCAAACCGCCATCCTCATCGTCGCCGTACTGACCGGCGTGAGCGGCCTGCTCGTCGCTGCGACCTCCTGGCAACCGCGGCCCGCGCTCCGGCCCGCCTCCGTCCCCTAGTAAATAAGGAGAACAGTGCCGATGCGAAGCACGCTCGAATCCACGCGCCCTTGGTGGTCGCGTTCTGTGAAAGATCCCAACCTGAGGAGGCGTAATGGCCGTTGAGGTCGAGATCGACGTTCAAGTCCTGAAGAGCGAGATCAAGAAGACGTACGCGTCGGTCTCGCAGGAGCCGGAGAAGGACTTCATCTTCCCGACCGGCCGACCATGGGCCGAAGACCTCGGCTATCCGGCGGAGCTCGCGAACGTGCCCGAGACCGCCGTCGGCTCGTTCGCCGGGGTCGCAAACCCTTGGCAACTCGGCCGGCTCGCGCCCGGCGAACGGGTGCTCGACCTCGGCTCCGGCGCCGGCACCGACTCGCTCATCGCCGCGCAGATGGTCGGCGAGCAGGGCCACGTCACCGGAATCGACATGACACCGGAGATGTTGACGAAGGCGCGCGGCGCTGCGGCCGAGATGGAGGTGGGGAACGTCGAGTTCGTGGAGAGCGAGGCGGAGCAGCTGCCGTTCCCCGAAGCGAGCTTCCACGTCGTGATCTCGAACGGCGTGATCGACCTGATCCCGGACAAGGAGGCCGTCTTCGCGGAGATCTTCCGCGTGCTCACTCCCGGTGGTCGGATCCAGATCGCGGACGTCACGATCCAGAACCCGGTCAGCGCCGAGGGCCGCAGGAACATCGACCTCTGGACCGGCTGAATTGCCGGAGCGCTGCTGGAAGCAGCGTACGCCAAGCTCCTAGAGCGTCACGGGTTCGAGAGAATCGAGACTGGCTTGCTCGTCGAAACCTACGCACGCTCGAAGTTCGAGGACACGCGCCGCAAGGCGCAGAAGTTCGGCGCCCGCGGTACCACCGTCAAGGCTTACAAGCCGAGGCCCTAGCGGAGGCAGCGGCGTGCTTGTCCCGCTCGAGCGCAAGCGCTCGGTCTCGCTCGCCGACCCCGTCGTGGCCAGGGCCGACGCTAACGTGACGCCGTGACTTCTTCAGGCTTGATGCATCGTCACGGCTCTCGTACGCAGGGCGTTTCTGATGTGTCTGTTCTGTGTCCGCTGCCCGTCGTCCACTGAGGCAACGCTCGACGTTCGGGATTCGCTGCGGATTAACCCGAGGCGCCCCTGCTCATAGTGGAGCGCAGCGAGTACGTTCAGCGTGTTCGCTTCCGGCCGTGCTACCGAGGGACCCCGCGCGTCTCCTTACTCTCACGAGATTCGCGCGTCGGGTAAACAAACCAGGCAGGACAGGCGGTAGAACGAAGGTGACGTTGGGCCGTCCCGCGACGGCGCGAGCGCGCGCTTGTCACGTGCGGCGCTGCGCGCGACACTTGGGCAATGGCGACCGCGCCGCCCACGACCGATGCCCTCGTCGGTCGCGACGCCGAGCTGGAGTCGATCCGGGCGTTTCTGACACGGAGCACGGCCGGCGCGCTCCTGCTCGAGGGCGAGGCCGGGATCGGGAAGACGATGCTGGTCGCGGCCGCGGTCGCGGACGCGACCGAACGCGGGTGGCAGGTTCTCGAATGTCGTCCGGCCGCGGCCGAGGCGCAGCTGCCATTCGCCGCGCTCGCCGACGCGCTCGGCGATGCCGTCGACGAGGTCATCCCGGCGCTGCCGGCGCCACAACGGACAGCACTGCTGGGCGCGCTCCGCCGAATCGAGGCGGACGTCGACCGGCTCGCGCTCTCGAGCGGCGCGCTCGGCGTTCTACGCGCGCTGGCGGAGTACCGCCCCGTCATCCTTGCCATTGACGATGCGCAGTGGCTCGACGCGCCGTCGGCGAACGTCCTCGCGTTCGCGCTCCGCCGCCTGACGGATGAGCCGGTTGTCGTTGTCGCATCGCGTCGAGAGGGAGAGGCGCTGCCGCCGGCAGTCGAGGCGGCGCTCACGGCGATCGGAGTCGAGCGGCTGCCCGTGCCGCCGCTCTCGCTGGGCGCCATCGGCCGGATCATCCGCAGCCGGCTCGGCCTGTCGCTTCACCGGCCGGCGCTGATCCGGATCCACGAGGCGTCGAGGGGCAACCCGTTCTTCGCACTCGAGCTCGCGGCCGCCGCGGCGACCGCCGGCGACGGCGCAGGTGCGCTGCCGGTTCCCGAGACGGTTCGGGAGCTTGTCCAACGACGCCTCGCGGCGCTCCCAAAGGACGCTCGCGGCGGGCTCCTCGTCGTCGCCGCGCTCGGTCATCCCGCCACGGACGTCCTCGCGCATGCCGTCGAGGATTGGCAGCGGGTGGTCGCGCCGGCGCTGGATGCGGGAATCCTCGAGGTTCGGAGTGGAAGGATCGGTTTCGCGCACCCATTGCTGGCGTCGGGCGTCTACGGCGGCGCGGCAGAGCACGAACGCCGCGCTGTCCACGACATGCTCGCGCGTGTCGTCCCCGACCCGGAGCAGCGAGCGTGGCACCTGGCGCACGCAACCGCCCGCGCGGACGAGGACGTTGCGACTACGCTCGAGCGCGCCGCAGCAGGCGCGGCCGTGCGCGGCGCCCCGGAGACCGCGGCCGAACTCGCGGAGCACGCGCACCGCTTGACGCCGCGCGAGCACCTCGACGAGCGCGCGAGCCGTGCGCTACAGACAGCCACGTACGCGTGGGCGGCCGGAGACGCGACGCGCAGCCGGGGGATCCTCGTCGACCTCATCGGCACGCTTGGGCCGTCGCCTGCGCGCGCGGCCGCCCGACAGCTCCTGGTCAAGATCGTCGACGACATCGCGGAGACGATCGATCTGCTCGGCGACGCGCTCGACGACGTGGCGGGCAACGCGGCGGCGGAGGCGTCCGTCCTCAACCTGCTCGCGCGTCAGCGGACGTGGGCCGGCGACTTCCGAGGCGCGATCAGAGAAGCGGAAACCGCCGCGCGCCGCGCCGCCGAGAGCGGATCGACGGCCGAACTCGCCGTCGCGCTGGCACGAGAGGCACAGGCGCGCGTCTGCTCAGGCGAACGGACGCCACACAAGCTCCTCGACCGTGCGATCGCGCTCGAGCGACAAGTCGGCGACAGCATCCCCGTCGGCGACAGCCCGACGAGGATTCGCGCCCTGTGCGCGCTGTGGGATGACGATCTCGAGACGGCCTGGGAGCTCGCGACCGCGGTGGATCGGCGGGCTCAGACCGCCTCTGAAAGCTGGCGCGCGATCGTGCTGACCACGCTCGCGGAGATCGAGCTGCGTCGGGGATCCGTGGCAAACGCGACCGCCGCCGTCGAGACCGCGAGCGAGATCGCCGGCTACTGGGGCGTCGTCCACGCAGAAGCCGCGGTTCTCGCCGCCGCCGCGCTCGTCGACGCCGCCGCGGGGCGCGTCGAGAAGGCGCGGCAGGCAGCCACGCGTGCGGCCGCGCTCATGCGCCCGGCGGGGTACGACATGATCGTGCGGTCGGCTGAGCGCTCGCTCGGATTCCTCGAGCTCTCGGTCGGCGAGCCCGCGGCGGCGCATGGCGTGCTCGAACCGCTGCTCGCGCGCTCCGGGATCGGACATCCGGCGGCAGCGGCGGCCGCGCCGGACGACGTCGAGGCGCTC
>VAXG01000032.1 GCA_005883355.1 Actinomycetota bacterium
CGGGCCTCGGTGTCGGTCAGCCCGTGGAAGGTGTCAGGAAGCGATGTGCGGATCTTGCCGAGCAGCGTCAGCTCCCGCACCGCGAGCGACGGCTCGCCGCGCTTCGTCTTCGTTGCGACGCCGCTGACGCCGACGATGTCGCCGAGGTCGACGGTGACGCCACCGAGCTCATCCGGACGAATGAGGAGCTGGATCCGGCCGCTGCGGTCAACGAGATCGAGGAACATCAGCTTCCCCATGTCGCGGCGGGCGAGAATGCGACCTGCGAGGCGATGCTCGTGGCCGCCCTCCACACCGGGGTCGAGCTCTGCCGCCTCGGTTCGGACCGTGGCGATCTCTTCCCGGTCGGGGAACCGTTTCGGTAGCACCCGCGAGAGCCTAACCGCCGAGCAGGCGCGCCAAGAGCCCCGGCCGCCTCGTAGGCGTGGGCCTTGGAGGCAGTGGTTCGTTACGCACGATCGCCGCCGGGACCGACTCCGTCAGCCACCGAGCGAGCGGCTCATTGCCGATCACCTTGCAGGCTCCGGATAGGCCGGCCTCCCGGATACCTGCGGTGTGTGCGTCGCTTCCGACCAGATGCACGAGCCCGGCATCCACCAGCTTGCGTGCGCTGGCCCGTGTGCGCGAGCCGAGCCGGCCGTCGAGCGAGGCCGCAGTGACCTGAATGAGCGCACCTGCATCGACGAGGGCCGCCACCTTCCCGAGGTCGGCCTGGATCGCCGGGTTCCGTTCCGGATGTGCGATGACCGGGTTCATGCCGAACGAGCGGACCCGGCCGACGACCTCGCCGAGCGGCGGCGGGAAATCCCAATAGGGAGTCTCGATCAAGAGGAAGTTCGAATTCCCGGCGAGCCCGAACCGGCGCAGCTCGTCGTGTGAGAGGCGGTCGAGTTGCTCGAGCGAGACCTCGCCGCCGGGCAGGAGCTCGATTCGGATGCCTTCACGCTCCAGCGCGGCGCGGAGGTATCGCACGCCGCTCTCCATCGCGTCGGCCGTCGTCGGGTAATCCTCGCGGACGTGCGGGGTCGCGGCGATGGCGGTGATCCCGTCTGCCGCGGCTGCGCGCGCGATCTCCAACGCGTCGGCGAGATCGACGGCCCCGTCGTCGAGCCCCGGGAGGATGTGGGAGTGCAGATCGATCACGTCATCAGAGCGCGAATCAGTGCCCTGGGAACTGTATGCCTACGATAGAGATCGGCCCTGGGAAGGGCGTAGGGGTCGTCCTTCCGGCCTCGGAGCGCATAAGCGCGCTCGTATCCGGCCCCGCGCACGGCGGCGCGGACACGCTCGTCCTGCTCGCCGTACGGATAGGCGAGCTCGCGGCATCGTCTGCCGAGCTCTGCTTCGATCTCCCCTTTCGAGTCCCGCAGCTCGCCCTGTAGCTCGGCGTCCGAGAGGCGGGTCAGATGCGGGTGTGACACCGCGTGCGAGCCGATTCGGACGCCGCGATCGGCGTGCTCGCGCAACTCGTCCCAGCTCATCGTCGCAAGCTGAACCGGATCGTCGCCGACGAGTTCGGGGATGCTCAGCGGAGCGCCGGCGCGCGCGTACCTCGTGCAGACGAAGATCTGGATGGTCACGCCGAGCCGCTCGAGCGCCGGAAAGACCGTCGCCGCGTTTCGAAACGCGTCGTCGAAAGTGGCGTGCACCGTCCAGAAGCGCGACAGCGCCCGGACCTGTCGCAGCAGAAGATCCGGGGGAATGCAGAGCCGGTGCTCCCAGCTCGGGGAGACGGCGTGATAGCAGAGGACGAGCGACCGGCTTACGCTGCTTTGATCTCCATGATCTTGAACTTCATCTTCCCACGTGGAGCGGCGACTTCGACGGTCTCGCCCTTCTTCTTCCCGATGATCGCCTTGCCGACCGGAGATTCGTTGGAGAGCTTGTTCTCCGCCGGGTTCGCTTCGGCCGAGCCGACGATGTAGTACTCGATCGTCTCCTTGGCGGCGACGTCGCGGAGCTTCACCTTCGAGCCGACCGAGACGACGTCCTTGGCGATGTCCTTCTTCGAGATGACGCGCGCGTCCCGCATGCGCTCCTCGAGCGTCGCGATGCGGTGCTCGAGCAGCATCTGCTCGTTCTTGGCGTCGTCGTACTCCGCGTTCTCCGCGATGTCGCCGAACTCCCGCGCGATGCGAATCCGCTCGGCCACTTCGCGGCGTCTTGTCGTCGAGAGCTCCTCGATCTCGCGCTTGAGCTTCTCGTAACCCTCGGCTGTGAGGATGACTTCCTTCACTGCTTACGCACCCCTTCTTATGAAAAAAGCGCGGCGCAAGGGCGCCGTCGCGGGCGGGAATAGTAGCTACACCCGGGAGGGTCGTCAACAGGGCCTGGGGTACTATTTCCCGCTCTGTGCAGGTAGATCTTCGGGAGTCCTGGTGGATCGGTGAGGTCGAGATCCCGACCCGCCTCGTTCTGGCACCCATGGCCGGTGTCTCTGTGCAGGCCTTTCGCCGTCAAGGACGACGCTACGGGGCGGGGCTGGTGTGCTCGGAGATGGTCAGCTGCGCCGGGTTGGAGCATCGAAACGAGCGGACTTTGGGCTATTTGCGCGTCGGCCGGGACGAGCACCCTCTGGCGATCCAGATCTTCGGAGCCGATCCCGGCGTGATGGCGGAGGCCGCGCGGATGGTCGTCGCGGCGGGCGCGGACATCGTGGACATCAACTTCGGATGCCCAGTCCGGAAGGTGACGAAGACCGGGGCCGGCGCGACCTTGCTCGAGGATCCCGACCGGGCATCCACCATCGTGGCCGCGGTGGCGGAGGCGGTCGACGTCCCCGTGTCGGTGAAGATGCGTCGCGGCCTGGAGGACGGATCGCGTGCGTGTCTGGCCGTCGGCCCACAGTTGGTCGCGGCGGGAGCCGCGACACTGACGTTGCATCCCCGTTCCGCCAGGCAGATGTACACCGGCACCGCCGATCACGCGTTGACTGCGGAGCTCGTCGAGCTCGTCGACGTCCCGGTGATCGCATCCGGGGACGTCACGTCGCGTGCCCGTGCGCAGAGCGTGCTCGCGACCACCGGAGCCGCGGCCGTCATGGTCGGACGGGGTGCGCAGGGCAATCCGTGGGCGCTCCGCGAGATCCTCGACGGCGACGTGGCCGAGCCGTCGCGCGAGGAGGTCGCGGCGGAGCTGATCCTGTTCATCCGCGAAACGGTGCGCGAGCTCGGGGAGCATCGCGCCGGCGGATTCCTGAAGAAGTTCTACGGCTGGTATCTGGGGAGGAGCCGGTTCCCGAAGCCCTTCAAGCAGGAAGTGGTGCAGCTCGAGACCACGGACGAGGTCGTAACGCGGTTGTTCGCAGCCGCGCCGGGCGCGGCCGAGATCGTCGAGCGCCTCGAGGCCGAGGTGCCGGATCCGGCGGACGAGATCCTGCTGGACTCGATGCCGATCTCGATCTACGGCGGAGGCTAGTCCTACTCGAACATCGTCGTTCGGGGCGTGACTGTTCGCACAGGCATGGTGTCAGACACCGTCGCCGTTCTGTGCCGTAAGTGTGATGAGGCTGTGCCGCGCGCTGAGTGAGCGACTTCGTGCGGCTACGGTCGAGTCGTGGCTCGCAAGCTCCGCTTCGAAGAACCCGACGGCATCTACAACATCGGCTCCCGCGGGAACAACGGGGAGATGATGTTTCGGGACGACGTCGATCGTATGGAGTGGCTGCGTCTATTCGCGAAAGTCGCCGTCAAGTACCGCTGGGTCGGCTGGACGTACGTCCTGATGGGCAATCACTTTCACTTCCTGGTGCAGACTCCGCACGGCGGCCTCTCCCGTGGGATGCAAACGCTCAACACCGGTTACTCCGTGCGAACCAACAAGCGATACGGCCGCACCGGACATCTCGTCAGGAACCGCTTCTACTCCGACCCGATCGAGGATGACGCGCACCTGATGGAAGCCATCCGGTACATCGTCCTGAACCCCGTGCGTGCCGGCCTCTGCCGGTCTCCGGCGGACTGGCCGTGGAGCAGCTACCACGCTTGTGCGGGCACGGAGCTCGCGCATCCGTTCCTCTCGGTCGACCGCGTGCTCGGCCTCTTCGGAACACGTCCTGCGGCGGCGCGAGCCGCGTTTCGCGCCTTTGTCCGCGAAGGCCACGTCCAGGTGTCAGACACCCGCCTGTAGGGATCTTGTCGCTACTCGATCAACGGTTCCGCTCCCACACGAGCCGCAACCCTTCCAAGGTCAGGAACGGGTCGACGCGCTCGATCGTGCTCGCATGCGGATAGATCAGCTCGGCGAGGCCGCCCGTGGCGATGGCCCGCGCGTCGCTGCCAAGCTCCCCACGGATGGCGGTGACGATCCCGTCCACTTGGCCGGCGAAGCCGTAGACGACGCCCGACTGCAGGGCTGCGACTGTCGTCTTCCCGATCACGCTCGGCGGCTCGACGAAATCGACCTTGCGAAGACGCGCTGCGCGCTCGAAGAGCGCGTCCATCGAGATCTCGATCCCGGGCGCCAGCACGCCGCCGACGTACTCCCCATCTGCCGACACGACGTCGAAGTTCGTCGACGTCCCGAAGTCGACGACGATGCACGGCGGCCCGTAGCGGTCGGCTGCGGCGACGGCGTTTGCAACCCGGTCGGGGCCGACCTCGCGTGGCTCGTCGTACCGCACGACGATGCCGGTCTTGACGCCCGGTCCGAGCTCGAGTAGCTCGGCGCCGGTGTAGCGCCCGGCGAACTCGTGGTACGAGCGGCTGAGCTGCGGCACGGTCGAGGCCAGGGAGATCCCGTCCACCCGGCCCAGATCGAGGAAGCCCTTGTACTGCGCGCCCAGTTCGTCCCCACTCCGGTGACGCTCCGTCGCGATGCGCCAGTGCTCGGCGAGATCGGAGCCGTCGAACAGCCCGAACACCGTCTGGGTATTCCCGACGTCGACCGCTAGCAGCACGTGTACCTAGAGGTCGTCGTCCGTGGACAGCGACTCGCCGATCTTCTCGGCGAGCGCTTCTGCGGTGAGGCTCGGCTCGTCACCCTCGGTTCTGAGCTCCTCGACCGTGACGTCGCTCGAGGTCCAGACCTCCGCGCGGGGGATGATCCGGGTCGGCCTATTCTTGTCCCAGACCCAGACGTCCTCCATCTTCAGGTGGAAGAAGGGGTAGTTCGGCTGCGAGATCTGCGCGAGGTCGAGCTTGTTGCAGAGGTAGGTAGCGTCCTGGGTGAGGACGCAGTAGCGAAACAGGCCGAAGACGGCGGTGTACTCCTTCTTCAGCTGTAGCTCGAGCTCGGCCTCGAACTCGTCGAGCTCGTCGAGGTGACTCATCCGGATGAGTCTAGCTTTGCGAGTAGGGCCTGAACCGACCCCTGGCCTGGTACCTCGAGGTCGGGATCCAGCTCAGCGAGCGGCTCGAGCACGAACCGCCGCTCGTGCAGGCGCGGGTGCGGCACCTTCAGGAGCGGCTCGTCGATGGTCGCGTCGCCGTAGAGAAGGAGGTCGAGGTCGAGCGTGCGCGGGCCCTGCGGCGGCGCCTTGCTGCGGTCTCGCCCAAAGGCGCGCTCCAGCTCGAGCAAGGCGCCGAGAAGCGCCCTGGCAGACAGCTCGGTCTCGAGCTCGACGGCTCCGTTGAGGAAACGCGGTTGGTCGAGATAGTCGAGCGGCTCGGTGTCGCGGAAGCTCGAGACGCCTTTGACCTCGACCTCGGGGAGGCCACGCAGTCGGCCGATGGCGGCCCGTAGCGTCTCCCTTCTCTCACCGAGATTGGATCCCAGGCCTACGAAGGCACGGACCATGCCCGGTCCATGGTAATCGCGACTACTCTGAGTGCACGTGGCGCCCAGGCTCCTGATCGCCCTCGCCCTGTTCTTCGTGGCGGCTGCTCCGGCCCGGGCGGACCTCGTCGAGCTGAACTGGGCGCACGCCCACAGGGGTGCACAACTGGCCCGCGCCGCCGGCGGGACGGAGCTCGCGCACGAACTGCGGATCTGGCGAGTGCCCTCGTACGCGACCGCAGATCTCCGCCGGGCCGGAGTCGTCCGCGTCAGTGAGCCGGATCGGCTCTTTCAGACCCTTGCCGCCGCACAGCTTCAAGCGACCGACCCACTTGTCCCGCTGCAGTGGTGGCGCGCGGCCATCGGGTCCGACCAGGTCGAGTCACCCGGCGCAGGGAAGCCCGTGACCGTCGTCGACTCCGGCGTCGATCTCACCCACCCCGAGTTCGCCACCCGCCCGAATACGACCGCGCTCAACGCACAGACGACGACCGACGTGGACGAGGACCACGGAACCGAGGTGAGCTCCGTCATCGCCGCGCCGAACAACGGCGTCGGGATCGTCGGGATCTACCCCGACGCCGTCCTCCGCGTGTGGGACGCGAGCCCGTTCGGCTCCCTCAACGAGGGTGCTGCGATCGCCGGGATCTACGAGGCGGCGCGGCGTGGGCCCGGCGTGATCAATCTCAGCTTCGGCGGTGAGGACGACGACCCGCTGCTCGACGACGCGATCCGGTTCGCGTTCCGCTCGGGGTCACTCGTCGTGGCGGCGGCGGGCAACGACGCGCTCAGCGGCAATCCGCCGAATTTTCCCGCGTTCTATCCGCACGTTCTCACCGTCGGGGCCACGAACGAGGCGGGACACATCGCGTCCTTCTCGACGATCTCGCCGACCGTCGACCTGGCCGCCCCCGGGGTTCGCATCCCGGTCGCGGAGCCAATGTCTCAAAACCCCTCCGGGTACAGCATCGACGCTTCGGGCACGAGCTTCGCGTCGCCGCTGGTTGCCGGCGCTGCCGCCTGGGTGTGGACGGCGCGACCCGAGCTCGACAACACGCAGCTGTTCGAGGTGATGCGCCGGTCGGCTACGGACATCGCCGCGCCCGGGTTCGACAACGCCTCAGGCTACGGGCTGCTGAACCTCCCGGCCGCGCTCAAGTTCAAGGCACCTCCGCCTGACCCGCAGGAGCCGAACGAGAAACCGCGTCAGATCGAGCCGCACGGTCTGTTCGCGGACGGCACGCCGCCGCTGACGGCGCCCGGACGTGCGACTGGGTCGATCTCGGCGCGGGTCGATCGCAGCGAAGATCCGATCGACCTCTATCGCGTGTGGGCCCCGGCCGGACGCACGCTGCGCGCGCAGGTGACCGGCTCGGTCCTCGTGCGTCTCCTCGAACGCACCACCCGCGAACGAGCGCTGGCCGTCGGGAAGCACGGCGTCGCAACGTATGTGAACAAGGGCAAGGGCTCGTACCTGTACGCGGAGGTTCGCCCGGCCGTCCGCCTAGCCGAGTACAAGCTGCGCCTCACGGTCGCTCGCAAGTAACGCCCGTCCATTCCGCCCAAGCGATCCCGGGTTTGCGGACGCTCACCCGAACTCTTTGGACTCGTAGCTCCGTGTTCAGCGCGTCGGCAATCTTCGCGGCGAACGTCTCCAGCAGCTGGTAGCTCTCGGAATCGTTGATGCTGCGGACGATGTCGCGCACGGAGCGGTAGTCGATGGTCGCCTCGATCTCATCCTCCTTCGGCTCTGCGATGTCGAGCGTTACGTCGACGAGGAACGTCTGGCCGTCGCGACGCTCGTCGTCGCCGACTCCGTGTCGGCCGAAGAGCTCGAGACCGTGCACCTCGACGATCATCCGGTCACCGCGGCCGCTACCGTCAGGGCCTCGACGTGCTCGCGCACGTCGTGGGCGCGGAGGATCGTCGCGCCGCGCTCGTAGGCCGCGACCGCCCCGGCGATGCTGGCCGCTAGCGAGCCGGTGGTGGCCGTCGGGTCGCCGAGGATCCGGCCGAGTGAGCTCTTCCGCGACAATCCGACGAGCACGGGGCGGCCGAGCGCGGTGAGGACGTCGAGCCGCCTGACGAGCTCGAAGTTCTGCTGGACGGTCTTGCCGAAGCCGATTCCCGGGTCGAGAGCTACTCGATCCTCTCTGATCCCCTCAGCGACCGCGAAGCGGAGCCGCTCCTCGAGGAAAGCCGCGACCTCGGAGGCGACGTCGTCGTAGGTCGGGTTCTGCTGCATCGTCCGCGGCTCGCCCCGCATGTGCATGAGGCAGAGGTAGGCGCCGGACTCTGCCACGACTTCCGCGAGATCCGGATCCCCTCTGAGCGCGGTGACGTCGTTGACGAGCTCGGCGTCGAGCTCGAGCGCGCGGCGGGCCACCTCGGCCTTCGCGGTATCGATCGAGATCGGCGCGCCGTGCAGCGATTCGAGGACAGGGACGACGCGGCGGAGCTCCTCCTCGAGGGGGACTCCCTCCGAGCCAGGGCGTGTCGATTCACCGCCCACGTCCACGATCGCGGCGCCGTCGTCGAGCATCCGCCACCCGGCCGTAGCGGCGGCCCCGGGCTGGAGATGGACGCCGCCGTCCGAGAAGGAGTCGGGAGTGACGTTGAGGACTCCCATCACGGAGGGACGGGCAAATCGTTCCTCGATCGGCGGGCGCTCGTTTGACACCACTGGATACTTTCACCGATAGCTGAACCGACCGGATAGCCGCGGAACAGGCGGCGCGGTTCAGATCCTCCTCAACGTGTGCGTGCAAAACGCTGGACGGCCTCCATGAGCTCCTTGCTCTTGGCGGCCGCTTCCACGGGATCTCCAGAAGCGAGCGCGTCGGTCACACAGTGGTTGACGTGATCGTCGAGGATCTTGAAGGCCAAGCTCTCGAGCGCCGTGTTCACAGCTGCGACCTGCGTGAGGATGTCGATGCAGTAGCGGTCGTCCTCGACCATCCCTTCGATGCCGCGCACCTGACCTTCGATCCGGTGCAGGCGCTTGACCAACACCTCTTTGTCGTAGCCGTGCTTCATCGTGCCTCCCGGGGACTGTGGAACCGTCGCAGCCGCAGGGAGTTCGTCACGACGAACACGCTCGAGAACGCCATCGCGGCGGCAGCGACGATCGGATTGAGATAACCCGCGACCGCAAGCGGGATCGCGGCGACGTTGTAGGCGAAGGCCCAGAAGAGATTCCCTTTGATCGTGCGCAGCGTTCGGCGCGCCAGCCGGATTGCATCCGCCGCGCCGAGCAGATCGCCGGAGAGGAGCGTCAGATCGGATGCCTCGATCGCGACGTCAGCGCCGGTGCCGATCGCAATTCCGAGGTCGGCCTGAGCGAGCGCAGGCGCGTCGTTGACGCCGTCGCCGACCATCGCGACGACCTCGCCCGCGGCTTGCAGGCGACGTACCTCAGCCACCTTCTCGGGCGGCAGCACCCCGGCGATCACGCGCTCGATCCCGACCTCGTCCGCGATTCGGCGGGCGGTGGTCTCGTCGTCACCCGTGAGGAGCACCGGCTTCAGCCCGAGCTCCTCGAGTTGACGCACGGCCTCGCGGCTCGTCGGCTTGAGCGTGTCGCGCACGACAAGCCTTGCCCGCGGCTGGCCGCCCCATGAAACCGTGACCGCTCCGCTCCGGCGGGCCACTTCGACGTTCTGTCCCTCGACGACGCCGTTCACGCCGACGCCGGGAACGTTCCGGAAACCGGTCACGGGCGGCAAAGTCCCTACCTCCACGCGCGCGGCGTCCACGATCGCGCGAGCAATCGGGTGCTCGCTCGCCGCCTCGACTGCTCCCGCAAGTCGAAGGACGTCCATTCGCGTCGTGCCGTTGAGCGGCGCGACTTCGACAAGCACCATCTTCCCTACCGTGACGGTGCCCGTCTTGTCGAGGACGACAGTCCCGACACGCCGCGTCTGCTCGAGGACTTCAGGTCC
This sequence comes from Actinomycetota bacterium, assembly GCA_005883355.1. Taxonomy (GTDB): domain Bacteria; phylum Actinomycetota; class Thermoleophilia; order Gaiellales; family Gaiellaceae; genus 3-1-20CM-4-69-9. The sequence continues at coordinate 9,657 of VAXG01000032.1, forward strand.
CTTGATCAAGATCCCGAGCTGCGCCCCACGCCCGGTCCCGACCATCAGAGCCGTCGGCGTCGCCAGCCCGAGAGCGCACGGGCAGGCGATGATCAGCACGGCGACGGACGCGGTGAAAGCATCGCCGACGTTTCCGGCAAGCGCGAGCCAGCCGGCGAGCGTGCCGAGGGCGATGATCAGCACGACCGGAACGAAGATGCCGGAGATGCGGTCGACCAGCCGTTGGATCGGCGCCTTACCGGCCTGTGCTTCCGCGACGATGCGGGCGATCTGCGCGAGCGCCGTCTCGGCGCCGACCTTGGACGCACGGACAACGAGCCGGCCGTACGTGTTGATGGTCGCGCCGACGACCTCTGCGCCGACCTCGACGTCGACCGGGACCGACTCGCCGGTCAGCATCGACTGGTCGACCGCGGAATCACCTTCGACCACGATGCCGTCAGTCGCGATCTTCTCACCTGGCCGGACGACGAACGCATCGCCGATCTGCAGTTGATCGGCGGGCACGAGCACCTCAGCGCCGTCTCGCAGGACGCGCGCCTCCTTGGCGCCGAGCTCGAGCAGCGCGCGAATCGCGGCACCGGAACGTCTACGGGCCCGCGCCTCGAGAAAGCGTCCGAGCAGGATCAGCGTCGTGGTGACGCCGGCGACTTCGAAGTAGACGTCGGCGTTCAAGCCCGCCACGAGAACGACCGCCGACCAGCCCCACGCGGCCAGCGTCCCCAGCGACACGAGGGTGTCCATCGTCGCGGCGAAGTGACGCGCGTTCGACACGGCGGCGCGATGAAACGGCAGCCCGGCCCACAGCACGATCGGCGTCGCGAGCGCGAGCGCGGCCCATTCCCAGCCGCCGAACTGCAGAGGCGGCACCATCGCGAGCAACAGCAGCGGAAAGGTCAGCGCCACCGAGACGACCAGGCGAGTCCGCAGCGGCCGGACAAG
>VAXG01000159.1 GCA_005883355.1 Actinomycetota bacterium
GCTCATTGCGATCGGGTTTGAGCGTCTGCGCGCGATCGCTGTGAGGCAGACGTTCGTAGCGATCGTGTGCAGCCAGGCGCCGAGCTGGGCGCGGGGCTCATAGCGGCCGGAGCCCTTCCAGGCACGCAGCATTGTCTCCTGGAGTGCGTCGTCGGCGTCATGGAGTGAGCCGAGCATTCGGTAGCAATGGAGGTGGAGCGCTCGCCGGTGCGGCTCGATCAGGAGCGCGAACGCTTGCTCGTCCATCGCCCGCGGGACGCTACCCGGCGGGCGGGCTGGGTGGATCGGCGCCGAGCTCTGTCCAGTTCCCGGGCGCGAACGCGCCGGGTGAGCCGCCGATCGCGACGAAACGAATCCCCTCCGGGCCCGGAAGGATCCGCCGGAGCTGATCGGGTCCGACCCGGACCATCGTTCCCGGACGAAGCTCGAACTCGCTGCCGTCGGCGACGAGTGTCGCGCTGCCGGCGAGAGGAATGTAGACCTCCTCCTGATTCGGATCGAAAGAGTCGGAGCCGTGGTTGTGGTTCGGATAGCCGTCCCACTCGGGTGGCAACGTGAAGACCTGCATGCCCCACGCGGTCACGCCGAGCTCCGCCCGTGCGCGGCGGGCCAGGCCGCCGTAGATCGCCTCCATGTCGTCGATCGCCTTGACTGTCACATCCGGCATCGTTCACCTCCGTCGTCGAGAAGGATCCGTCGGGAGGTTCAACTCGGCCGTCCGCCGAAACTAATCGGTGGCCACGTCTCCCGCACGAAGCTCGACCGATCGACGGCGGTGCGCGACAATGCACGGACGACGACTGGAAGAGGAGACCCGATGGCAGTGAACGGAAACATCAGGCTCGGCCGGATCGGGGGCGTCGAGGTCCGGGTCAACTGGAGTTTGCTCGTGATCTTTGCCTTGATCGTCTGGTCGCTCGCCGACGGGGTGTTTCCGTCGCAGAACCCGGGTCTTTCCGATGGCGTGCATCTCGCGATGGCGATCGTGGCGGCTGTTTTGTTCTTCGCCTCGCTGCTTCTGCATGAGTTGGGGCATTCGTGGGTGGCGCGGCGAGAGGGGTTGGAGATCGACGGGATCACGCTCTGGTTGTTCGGTGGTGTGTCTGAGTTCAAGACGCGGTTCCCGAGCGCGGCCGCGGAGTCCCGGATCGCGATTGCAGGGCCGCTCGTGTCGCTCGGCCTCGGCGTGATCTTCGTGCTGATCGCGCTCGCCGGTCTGCCGAGCGCGGTCGACGGCGTGGCTGCCTGGCTCGGCTACATCAACTTGACTTTGCTCGTGTTCAACCTGATTCCGGCGTTGCCGCTCGACGGCGGCCGCGTGCTGCGGGCGGCGCTGTGGCGAAGGAGGGGCGATCTCGGCTGGGCTACGCGGATCGCCACCGAGATCGGGCGGGGCTTCGGCTATCTGTTCATCGTCCTGGGGATCGGGATGTTCATCTTCCAGGGATCGTTCAGCGGTGCGTGGCTTGCGTTCATCGGCTGGTTTCTGCTCCAGGCCGCGACGGCGGAGGCGCGGTACATCGCGACGGAGGCAGCGCTCAAGGGGTTGCGCGTGCGCGAACTGATGGTGCGAAACCCCGTCACGGTCGAGGGCGATCACACGGTCGGGCAGTTCATGGACGAGGTCGCCCGGTCGCGGCGCTTTACGACCTATCCCGTTGTCGATGGAGACCGGCCGATCGGACTCCTGGCCTTCGGCGCTGTCGTCGCCATCCCGCGCACGGAGTGGGACTCGCGACGCGTACGTGACGCCATGATCCCGCTCGACCAGGTGCCGTTGCTCACCGAGGACGAGACGGCCGTCGAGGCGCTCACCGCCCTCTCGCCGCCGACGTCGAACCGGGGCCTGGTCGTCGAGAACGGACACCTGGCCGGGCTCCTGTCGATCACGGATCTCACGCGAGCGCTCGAGGTCGGGCGCCCGGCGAGACCTGCAGCGGTCTCGCCGTGAGCACTCGACACGAAACGAAAGGGGCTGAGCGATGAGCGAGAGCGAGCAACCCAACCGGATCGAGACGTTCCTCTACGACGCCGACGGAAACCGCACCGACGACGAGAGCGTCGCGGTGCGTGGTGAAGTGGTCGAGTTGGATGCAACCGGTCGAGTAGTTGCGAGGCACGCGCACGACGGTCTCGGCTGGGAGGTCGACCCGATCTCGCTCGAGGGCGATCCGGGCGAGCTCGCGACGCGACCCAAGCACGAACAAAGCTGAACCTCGGGCTGCGAAGCGCCGACCACCGGGAGCAATCTCCCGGTGGTCCGCGGTGTGGCCGCTGCTCAGCGAAGCGAGATCGCTACTTGCTCCAGGAGGTCCAACGCGTCCTGCATGCCGCCCTCCATCCCGGAGTTGATGTGTGCGTCGCGGCCGATCTTGGTCGGGTGCTCCACGAGGACGGTGAGGGTTGTCCGCCCGTCCACCTCGGTGAGCGTGAGGGTGTTCAGTGCTGCGTGCTCCTCCGCGTCGGGGATGCCCTCGTAGACCTCGGTCGAGACGATCCGTTCGTTCGGCACGATTTCGCGGTACTCGCCGTGGAAGCCGAACTCCAAGCCGTCGGCCGTCAGGCTCACATACCGCCACATGCCGCCGACCCGCAGGTCGATCTCGGCGCTCTTCACCTCGCCGCGGTTGGCGTGCCACCAGCGCTTGACCAACTCGGGCGTTGTCCACGCCTTGTACACCAGCTGCTTGGGCGCGTCGAACTCCCGGGTGATGAGGATCTGCTCATCGGTGGGGAGGGTCACTGTCGCCGACCCGCTGCTCGTCACGGTCATTCTCCTTCCTCCTTTTGCTTGAGTTCCTCCAGCACGACGTCCAGCTGCTCGAACCGCTCGGACCAGGAGCGCTCGTA
>VAXG01000160.1 GCA_005883355.1 Actinomycetota bacterium
TACGAGCGACATGCTCACGCTCGAGGGTTACGTGGCGACCGGCGGGGTCGTCGGCGCGCTGGGCCGCCGCGCGGAGGAGCTCTACGGGCGCCTCGACCCGCGCGCGCAAGCTACCTGCCGCCAGGTGTTCCTCCGCCTCGTGAGCGTCGATCCCGCCGCGCAGGACACGCGACGCCGCGTCCGCCGGCGCGAACTGCGCCAACTCGACCTTGACGCAGACGCGCTCGACGAAATCCTTAACCGCTACGGCGAACGTCGCCTCCTCTCCTTCGACCGGGAGCCGCTGACTCGCACCCCCACGGTCGAGGTCGCCCACGAGGCGATCCTTAGCCAGTGGGACCGACTACGCTCGTGGATCGAAGAGCGCCGTGAAGACCTAGTCCTCCACCGGCGGCTGGTCGAGGCGGTCGAGGAGTGGCAGGACGCACAACGCAATCCCGAATTCCTGCCGCTCGCGGGCCGTCTGATCCAGTACGAGGATTGGGCGCGCAGCACGGATCTTGCGCTGAGCAGCGACGAAGCGGTCTTTCTCGAGCAGGGGCGGCGAGGAGAGGACGAACGCAACGCCCGCACGGCGCGGCGCCGGCGAGCTGTGCTCGGGGGGTTCGCATTCGCCGCCGTTGTCGCGGCACTGCTCGCAGGTCTCGCCCTCGTTGGCCGGGAGCAGGCGCGACGGAACGCACACGTCGCCTCCTCACGCGAGCTTGCGGCGTCCGCCGTCAGCGTCCTCGATCGAGACCCTGAGCTCAGCGTCCTGCTCGCGTTGCGGGCGGCGGAGGCGGCCAAGCCGACCTTCGAGGCGGTTTCGGCCCTGCACGAGGCGCTCCAGCAGGACCACGCTCTGTGGACGCTCGAGCGACGCCTGCGGAAGCCCGCCAACGGATTCTGGTCGCCGGACTGGGGATCTCTCAGTCCCAATGGTCGCCTGCTATTGGTCGGCGCGGTGAACGGTTTCGAGGTGTGGAACGTCGACCGACACCGGCGGTTGTGGAATGTCCACCTCGCGCGCGGCGAGGTACCCTTGGCTCGCTTCTCGAGCAACGGCTCGTCTGTCGTTGGCACCACGGTCTGGGATCTGGCGTCCTCGCAGGCTCCTCCCGCGGGCGTTCGCCCCGGCGTTCACGTCTGGGACGCGCTTACCGGTCGAGAGATTCGGTATCGGCCTCTCGGCCGGTGTCCAGCCTACGGCCTCAGCCAATCCGGATCGTTCGTCGATCTATCTCGGCCCGTTGCGGTCTACGGCCCCGAGAGGACGCGCCGCGGTCCGCGCCGATGCGACTCGCAGACGCTCGAGTTGTTCCTGGTCGATGTCATGACGGGCAAGCGCAAACCGGTGGCGACGCAGAGCGGCGGGTTTCCACCTGACGTGCTCGGGTTGACCGGCATCGCGACCAGCGCCGACGCGAAATACATGGCGATCTCCGGGCCGACGCGAACCGAGGTGGTCGACACCGACACCCGCCGGACGATCTTCAGCCGGGAGGTCAGCGGCCCCGCCTGGGTCGCGTTGAGCTCAAACGGGAGCCGCGTGGTCACGGCCGGAGGCTCCGAGGAGCCGTTGAGCTTGTGGGACGTTCGTTCGGGACGGCTGCTTCGCCAGTTCGACGCGACTCAGGTCATCTGGTTCGGCTTCAGCCAGGACGACAAGACACTCGTGACCTTCGGAGCGGAGGGTGTGGTTCGGCTCTGGGACGTCGCCACGGGCCACGAAGTGATGAGCCTGCCCGGCCACAAAGGGACTTGGGCGGGCTTGAGCGCAAACGGCACGCGGCTCGCCAGCTTCGCCGACGACGACTCCGTGCGGGTCTGGACTCTCGCGAAGCGAGGGGAGGTGGGCCAGTTTTGGCTCGAGCCGGGCTTCTACCCTGGGGATTCGCTCGATGTCGAAGGAGGACGCGCTGCCGTTATGGTCTCGCCGCGGCCCTCCTACGCGGAGGCTGTCGTCTTCAATCCGTCCACCGGCGCCGTCCAGGCGAAGATCCCGAGCATCACGGGCCAGGTGATTCGGCTCTCGCCCGACGGGCGACGGCTCGCGGCACAACAGCAGGTTTCGCCGGCGACACCCCGCCGACCTGCGCTAGACGGCCCCGTTCTGATCCACGACCTGGATACGGGCAAGGTCACCGAGATGAAGGGTTTCTGCGTCTACTCCGAGGCCGTCTCCGTCCCGAGCCCGCAGTGCCAGGAGCCTCCCAGGACCCCGTTCAAGGCATGGGTCGGGAGCATGGAGTTCTCCCCCGACGGTTCGCTGCTGGCGGCCGGCTCAGAGCACGGGGGCGGGCTCAGCGTCTGGAACGCGTACACCGGGAAGCTGCTCTTCAACAGCGGCAAACTGCCGGGAGAATTCTGGAACGTCGCGTTCAGCCCGGATGGGCGACGACTCGTTGCCTCCACTCCCCAGGAGCTGTTCGCATACGACACAGCCAGCTGGAAACCCCTCGTCCGTCGGCCGTTCGTTGGCTTGCTACCGGTGCGCTTCACCCCCGACGGCAGGTACGTCATCGGAGGCACCGAAGCGAACCGCATCATCATCGTCGACGCCCGGACATGGAAAACGACCGCCAGCCTGGCCGGGCAACAGGGTGCGATCAAGAATCTCCGGATCAGCCCGGACGGGACGAAGATCGCCGCCGCCGATTTCTCCGGGCTCGTGCGGATCTGGGATCTGCGATCC
>VAXG01000082.1:0-1749 GCA_005883355.1 Actinomycetota bacterium
GAACCCTGAACCTTGCGGTTAACAGCCGCCTGCTCTACCGGTTGAGCTATCCCGGAACAGAAGTCGAATTCTAGGTGCTGCCGTCCGCGCACCGCCGGGCTCTAGACCTTCGGTTCGTACCTGACCACAAGGACGCCGTCCTGGCCGACGGCCCTCGATTCGAGGAGCCGGAAGGGCCATGCATGTGGGCTGTCGCTGAACAATCGCTTGCCCATTCCGAGCACGATCGGGAACACCATCAGGCGCATCTCGTCGACCAGCCCTGCTTCGATGAGCGCGTGCACCAGCTGACAGCTCCCATTGACCAGGAGCTCGCCGCGCTCCCGCTCTTTCAGCTTCGAGACCGACTCGACCGCATCTCCCTTCAAGACGGTGGTGTTGTTCCACGTTGGATTCGTGAGCTTGCTCGAGACGACGTACTTCGGCATCGAGTTCATCTTGGTGGCGAATCCCTGGTCATCGGTGCGGCTCGGCCAGGCCGCCGCGAAACCCTCGTACGTCTTGCGACCCAGCAGCAGGCCTTCGGCCGATTTCACCTCGTCGAGCTTGAATCGGTCGCCATCCTCGCCGCGGTTGAACTGAAACACCCATCCTCCGAGCTTTGTGTGCTCGGACCCGCCCGGATCCTCCATCACCCCGTCAACGGAGATGAACTCGGAAACCACGATCCTTCCCACGAAGTGCAAATTAGCAGCGAATCGATGGACACAGTGCGCACCACCCGGCTAGAGCTGATCCCGCTCGCCCCGGAGGCGATTGAGAATTTGATTGGCGGCGACCGCAACAGTGCCGCCGCGGCTCTTGGCCTTGATTTTCCCGACGAGTTCCCTACTCCGGGTGAGCGCGAGGGCTTCCTGCGGGTCCAGCTCGAGCGTATGGAGGCTGCTCCGCAGCGCCGCGGCTGGATGGCTCGCATCATGGTTTCGAGAAGCGACCGCTCAGCGATCGGCCACTGCGGCTTTCATGGGCCGCCGGAGATGATCGGCCGTGCCGAGATCGGCTACACCGTCTTCACGCACTACCGCGGCCAGGGGTACGCCAAAGAGGCGGCAGGCGCCCTGGTCGACTGGGCCTTCGCCCAGGGCGCGAGTGAGGTCTACGCCTCCGTCGCCCCGGACAATGGGCCGTCGCTCGCCGTCGTCCGCCGTCTCGGTTTCACCCAGGTCGGGTCGCAGATCGACGAGGTCGACGGACTCGAGCTGGTCTTCGTCCGCCGTCCGGACGCCGGCGCACCAGAGACCTGAGCGTCCGCGCGAGAAAGGTCGACTGCGCTCGCTCGATCTCCATCGAGACCGCGGCGGCCGTGTCGACGAACGCCGCCGCGGACGGCGGTCGGAATCGATCGCGATGCCATACGACCGTCAGCACCCGTGGCGGGACCGCCTCCGCAAGCTGCGTCACACGCGTCGCAGGCTCCTCCTGATCGACCGCGAGCAGCGGCGCGAGCGCCAACCCAAGTCCGGCCGCCACCATCGCCTGGAGCGTGCCATTGTCATACGAACGAAACACAACATGTGGACGCACGCCGCGGCCGCGCAGAAACTCTTCGGCGCTGTCCTGGTGCTTGCCATGCGGATACGCGACCATCGGCATCCCGTCCAGGTCCCGGACCGATGCCCGCCGGCGGCCCAACGCTGACCGCGACGAGACCACGAGCACGTAGGGATCGCGCATCAGCTGCCGGACCTCGAACGGCCCGTCCGGGATGGGCTCGATCGCGAACGTCAGGTCCAGCTCTCCTCGCTCCAC
>VAXG01000082.1:1775-2624 GCA_005883355.1 Actinomycetota bacterium
ACCTGCACGTCGACGTTCGGCCATCGCTCCTTGAATCGCCGCATGAGCTCGGGAAGAATCTTGTTGGCCACGCTCTGATAGATCCCCACGCGCAAGCTCCCCGTCGTCCCCGCCGCATACGCGCGAAAGTCCGCCTCCGCCGCGCGCAGCCGAGACTCGATCGCGCTCGCATGTCCGAGCAGCAACCGCCCGGCCTCGGTCAGCTCCACCGAGCGTCGGCCCCGTGAGCGCTCGACCAGGCGCTGCCCGACCAGCGCCTCCAGCGCGGCGAGATGATCGCTGACGGTCGACAGCGACTCGTTGAGCTCCTGCGCCGCCGACCAGAAGCTGCCCGTCCTCGCGATCTCGCGCAGCGCACGCAGATGCTTGAATTCGACGCTGTTCCAGTTATCCGGCATGGCGATATTTTACTAGCAAACTCCACGTTGCTCCGGTGTTTACGGCTGGGAAAACTATGATCCATGGAGGTCCTGATGACAGTCCTGATCATGGTCCTGCTGGCGATGCTCGCGGCCGGGTGGGGCGCCGACTCACGGCCGCTCGACATCGACCGGCCGACTCCCTGGTGGCCGGCGACTCCCCGCGACTGACCTCTTGCCAACGAGCGGCCAGACCCCGGCTTGACACGCCGACCCCGCCTCAATATGGTCGTTTCTTAAACCTGCGTTAATTAGCGCAGATTCGGGTCGGGGGGCGAGCGACCGATGGTGCGTGCCTCTAGCAGTCGGCTTGAGCAGTAGGGGGTTTGGTATGAGACGACTGATTCAGCTTGCCGCCGTCACAGCTCTTGTGGCGGCCCAGGCTCTCGTTACAGGCTCCACCACAGCGCACGCGACCTCGTCGAGCTGT
>VAXG01000082.1:2666-13111 GCA_005883355.1 Actinomycetota bacterium
TCCAGCACGTCATCTACGTGCAGTTCGACAACACGCACCTGTTCCAGGACCGGCCCGGTGTGCCGTCCGACCTCGAGCAGATGCCGAACCTTCTCAACTTCCTGACCAACAACGGCACGCTCAGCGACAACGAGCACACGATTCTCATCTCGCATACCGCCGGCGGCATCCTCTCGTCGCTGACGGGCCTCTACCCCGACCGCAACGGAATCACCGTCTCCAACTCCTACCGCTACTTCAAGCCAGATGGGACGACCGCGTCGAGCGGCGCCTTCAAGTACTGGAACGACCGCGTCGATGACGTCAACCCCGACCCGGCAAGCAACGACCCGCTGCCGAACATGGTGACCACGGGTGGCCTGATCACGCCCGCCCCGTGGGTTCCCTACACCCGCGCGGGCTGTGACTACGGCGCGGTCTCGACGGCCAACGTGGTCCTCGAGAACACCGGCACCGGCGCCTTCGGCGACATGACGACTGTCTTCGGCGCCGGCTCGACCGAGTGGAACGAGGCCAAGGCAACGCCCGCTCTGGCGCAGACCGATTTCGTCGGCATCGCCATCCACTGCGCGCAGGGCGGCGGCATCTGCGGCGCCAACGCAACCAACGTGGCGAACTCGAGGCCGGACCCACTTCTGGACGAGCTGGGCGGCTACAGCAACTATCGGGCGTTGTTCGGTGCCAAGTACGTCAACCCGGCGATCTGCGCGGTGCCGGGGGCTTCTTGCCAGACGGTCGGCGGCTTGAAGGCCGTGAATAGCACGGCCGGCGACCCCGTGACCGACCCCTTCGGGCGACCGGGCTTCCCGGGCTTCGACGGGGCACTGGCGAAGAACACGCTTGGCTACCTGGCCCAGATGCAGGAGGCGGGCATTCCGATCACGTGGGGCTACATCTCGGACGCCCACGACAACCACACGTCCTCGTTTCCTGCACCGTTCAACCCCGCGTTCCCACGGGCGTCAGGCCCGGGCGAGGCGGACTACAAGGCGCAGCTCAAGGCGTACGACGACGCCTTCGCCGCGTACTTCCTGCGCCTGAAGAAAGACGGCATCGATCAGAGCAACACGCTGTTCATGGTGACCGTCGACGAGGGCGACAAGTTCGCCGGCGGTATCGGTACGCCGCAGACGGACGGCTCGCTCGCGTACGCACACACGAACTGTTCGTGGACGACAACGCCGGCCTGCCCGACGAACCAGATCGGCGAGGTCAACATGAACATGAGGACGAAGCTGCCGACTGGGACGCCGGGATTCCAGGTGCACAACGACTCGGCCCCCACCTTCTACGTCAACGGCCAGCCCGAGCGCACCAACTCGGTGCTGAGGAAGATGGAAAGGGATGTCGGAGACCTACAGGCCATCGACCCCTACGTCAGCTCGAGCCCAACAACCGTGTTTGAGCGCCTGGCAGACACGGTCGAGGAGAAGACGCTGCACATGGTCAACAGCGACCCGGCCCGGACGCCGAGCTTCACCGGGTTTGCAGATCCAAACTGGTTCCTCACCGGCGGAACCGTGGCGAATCCGAACGCCAATCCGTCGTGCGGGAGTAACCCGTGCGTCGACTACCACTTCGCGTGGAGCCACGGGGACATCCAGGACGTCATCGGCACGACCTGGGTCGGCTTCGTCGGCCCTGGTGTCGCAAGCAACGGTGTCGACAATTCGACCTGGACCGACCACACGAACGTCCGGCCGACGATGCTGTCGCTGCTCGGGCTGACTGACGACTACGTCCACGACGGCCGCGTCCTGATCGAGGCTCTGACGACGAAAGCGACGCCTCAGTCGCTGATTGCTCATCGCGAGACCGTGCGTCGCCTCTCTGACATCTACGAGCAGGTGAACGCACCGTTTGGTCAGTTCGCAATGGACACGCTCGTCGCCTCGACGAGAGCGATCAAGAGCACGGACGAGAGCGTCTACAACTCGATCGAAAGCTCGATCGAGAACTTGACGACCGAGCGTGACGCGCTCGCAACGCAGATCAAGACCGCACTCGGGGCCGCTGCCTTCGCCGGACAGGCGCTGAACGAACAGCAGGCCAAGGCCTGGATCGACCAGGCGCAGAGCCTGCTCGACCGGGCGGCGGCACTCAAGGCCGGCTAAGTCGCTTCACCTCGGAGGGCTCGAGCTCGCGCCAAGCGCCGGGCTCGAGCCCTTCGACCGTCAGGCCTGCGTAACGGCTCCGATGCAGTCGTCGCACCGCGTGACCGACGGCCTCGCACATGCGCTTGACCTGATGCTTGCGCCCCTCGTGGAGCGTCAGCTCGAGCTTCGCGGGGCCGAGGCGGCGCACGTTCGCCGGGGCGGTGAGACCGTCGTCGAGCTCGACGCCCGCCGCGAGTTGCTCCAGCGCGGCGTCATCGGGCTCGCCCTCCACGTCGACCTCGTACACCTTTTCGACTCCGTAGCGCGGATGCGCGAGTCGGTGGGCGAGCGGGCCGTCGTTCGTCAGGAGCAATGCGCCCGTGGTGTCGGCGTCGAGCCGGCCGACCGGCACGACTCGTTCGGGGATGTCCTCGACGAGCTGGACGACCGTCGGGCGGCCTTGCGGATCGCGGGCGGTCGTCACCGTTCCGGCGGGCTTGTTGAGCAGCACGTATCTCAGCCCCTGCAGGGTGACCTCTTCCCCGTCGACCTCGACGCGGTCGCCCGAGTGGACATACGTGTTCAGCTCCCCTGGAAGGTCGTTGACGCGGACGCGGCCGGCCTTGATCAGGTCGTCGGAGCCGCGCCGGGAGGCGACACCCGCCCTTGCGAGATAGGCGTTCAGGCGCATCGCGTCATATATTCGCGGCATGGCCCATTACGTGACCCTGATGCGCTGGACGACGCAAGGCGTGGCCGGCCTGCCGAAGTGGCGCGAGCGCGTGGAAGAGGGCGAGCGGATCATCACCGAGGCAGGCGGCAGCATGGTCGGCGTCTACGTCACGCTCGGGCGCTACGACGTCGTCGAGATCTTCGAGGCGCCAGATGACGATGTCGCGATCGAGATCCTGATGAAACTGAATCGCTACGGCGCGGAGCACACGGAGACGCTCCGCGCGTTCACCCGCGAGGAGGCCGAGGAGATCGTGCGCAAACTATGACTAGCTACACGTTCAGTTCTCTGGATGAGCTCGGCGACGGGTTCGGCTTTCGCAAGGTTCGGCGTGCGCTCGGCGTGACCGCGTTCGGCGTCAACGCCGTCGTGTATCCGCCGGGGTACGTGGGCTTTCGCCACTGGCACGACCATCAGGACGAGCTCTACTTCGTTCACAGGGGACGGGCGCGGGTCGAGGTCGGCGATGAGGTGCGCGAGCTCGGCGAGGGCGGCCTGCTCCACGTCGAGTCCACGACGCCGAGGCTCGTGTCCAACGCCAGCGACACCGAGGATCTCGTCCTGCTCATCGTCGGCGGCAAGGACGGCTACGTGGAGCGTGACGGACACCTCGTCGACGTGGAGCGCGATCTGCCGCGCCGGCAGGCCTTTGGAAGCTAGCGGCCCGTCGGTCGAAGATCTCGAGCACTCGCGCTACTTCCTCACCGAGTGGATGCCGCCGCTCCTGCGCGAGACGGCGGAGCGGTCTCCGCCGCGCGTGCTCGCCGACCTCGGCGCCGGCGACGGCGGGACGCTCTGGCCGCTCGACAACGCGGGCCTCGTCGGCGAGAAGATCTACGCCGTCGATATCTCCCCGGAACACGTCGCGCTCTGCGAGCGGCTGTCGCCGAAGGTGGAGGGAATCGTCTCCGATGTCGCGCATGTCGACGAGTTGCCGGACGCGTCAGTCGACGCGGTGATCTCGTCGCAGGTGATCGAGCACGTGCCGGACGACCGCGTGCTCGCCCCTGAGATCGCGCGCCTGCTCAAGCCCGGCGGCTGGTTCTACGTCGCGTCGGTGATCCGGGGCCCTCGAGCGTTCTGGCTCTACAAGGGAAAGCCGCCGGCGCCGGAGCGATGGCAGCTCGACCCGACGCACATGCGCGAGTACGAGTCGGAGGAGCATTTCCGCTCGGCGCTCGCACATCCGGAGCTCGAGTTCGACGTGGTTCGCTCGTCGCAGCTGAAGTTCCCGCTGACGGATCCGCTCTTCCGCATCGCCGCGCTGGCGCACGTGATCAAGCGAGAGCAGCTGCCCGAGATCTATCTGCGGCTACCGCGCCGTCTGCGAGGCGCGCGCCGCACGCTCGGCGTCCCGATCCCGGGCTACCGCTGGGTGGAGGCGACCGGTCACAAGCTCTGATCCCCCCGTTGGGGGACTCGACAGACGACGACCCCGGACCATGATCGGGCCAGGTCCGCCGACAAGGGGTTGTCGTGTCCACTCGCCGCTTCATCCAGGTTCTGATCGTCGTGCTCGCGCTCGGCCTCGTCTCGAGCGCTGGAGCGACATCGTCTGGCACGAACGGGCGCATCGTCTTCACGTCTAGGACCCGTGACGGACAATCCGACCTCTATTCGATCGGCCAAGACGGGACCTCCCTACGGAGGCTGACGACAACAGTCCATATCGAGCAAGCGCCGGACTGGTCGCCCGACGGCACGAAGATCGCATACGAGCGCGTGCTCGGTGGTGGGGATCACTGGCGTATCTGGGTGATGAACGCGGACGGCAGCGCGCAGTCCGCGCTCACCCCCGAAAGCACCTACGCGGACGACAACACTCCCGCATGGTCACCCGACGGAAGCCGGGTCGCCTTTGCCAGCACACGCGGAGGCACGTGGAATCTCTGGATGATCAACGCAGACGGCACGGGGCTTCACAGCCTCGGCACCACATTCGCGTATGAGCCATCCTGGTCTCCCGATGGTACGCAGCTGGCCTTCAGCGGGCTGAGCGGGATCGGGGTCGTCAACGCCGACGGCAGCAATCCTCACTTCATCAGCGGGCCGGGAGGCTCGCCGAGCGCGCCCTCATGGTCACCGGACGGGAGTCACATCGTCTTCGCTCGAAACAACAGCGCGGGTTACCCAGGCGAGCTCTACCTCGCTGCTCCCGACGGCTCCGCCGAGACCCAGCTCACCAGCGGCGGATTTCGGAACGCGCAACCCCGGTGGTCGCCGGACGGGACGAAGATCGTCTTTCAGCGGTATGACGTAGCCGCTGACCAATGGAACTTGTGGACGATCGGCACCGACGGCCTCAATCCTCAGCAGATCACCTCGAGCGGAAACAACCTCGGCCCCTCGTGGGGAACCTCGCAGGTCATCCCCGAGCCCGACGCCTCGCCGCCCGACGCTCCACACATCGACATCTATGCACCGACGGGGGACGGCATCTACTTCCCAGGGCAAGGGACGGTCGTCTATTACGTCTGTTCTTCGACGGTGTCAGCCATCGTCAGCTGCGAGGGCGATCTTCCTATCTTCGCGCCCGTCGACGTCTCGACAGCGGGCCCCCACACGTTCACCGTCCGTGCCGTCGATCTCGACGGTCGAACTGCCACGAAGACGGTGACCTATGAGGTGCTCGACATCACTCCGCCGACAATCGACCTTCGCACTCCGAGTAACGGGGCCACGTACGACTTGGGCGCTGACGCGAAGGTCGACTACTCCTGCAGCGATCCCGGTGGGAGCGGCGTCATCTTCTGCGGGGGCGATCTCCCCAGCGGAGCACCACTCGACACGAGTTGGGCCGGCCTACACAGATTCAGCGTCACCGCCGCCGACAAGGCCGGCCATGTGACCGAGACGCACCTGACGTACACGGTCGTGGACCGCAGCCCACCGGGGGTGGTCATTCAATCGCCCCTCGTGGATCACGACTACTCGCTCGGCGCCACATGGTCGACGAACTACTACTGCTGGAGCCCCGGAAACTTTCACATCGTGTCGTGCAACGGCACCGTGCCGAGCGGCGATCCGCTCGACACTGCGGGCATCGGGCCACACGTTTTCGCCGTAACGGCGACGGACGAGAACGGCAAGACGACGACGGCCAGCATCCCGTACCGGGTGATCTATCTCTTCAACGGATTCGACTCCCCGGTCGACACCGGCGGCAACCTCGATGGGGCCAAAGCCGGTGACGGCATCGCGGTCAAGTTCTCGCTCAACGGCGATCACGGCTTGAAGGTCGTCACCCAGACAACGTGGCGGCCGGCGACGTGCGGAGACTGGATCCCGACGGGACCGGCTGGCCCTGCCGATGCAAGACTCAGTTACATCCCGTCGACCGACCGCTATCGCGAGATCGTCGCCAGCAGCTCGAGCTGGAAGGGATCCTGCAGGCTCCTGCGGTTCAACCTCGAGGACGGAACACACCCCGAGGTCCGGGTCCACTTCAAATAAGAAGCCGCGTTAAGCGCTGCGCTGTTCGGCGACCGCGTGCAAGCGCTCACGCAGGTCGTCGACATCGCCCGGCAGGTCGTCCAGCCGTGGCAGCTGCGACAGGCTCTCGAGCCCGAACACGCGCTCGAACATCGGTGTCGTCTTGTACTTCACCGCACCGCCGTGCGCGCCGTCCTCGCGGCCCGCTTCGGTGATGAGTCCGCGCTCGGTCAGTCCCGCTACGGCGGAGTCCGCAGCGACGCCGCGGATCCGCGCGATCTCCGGCCGCGTGCACGGCCCGAGATAGGCGACGATCGCCAGAGTCTCCAAGGCAGCCTGCGACAATCCACGCTGGACGGGCCGTTCGAACAACCGCCCGCACGCTTCCGCCGCTTCACGAGACGCGCGAAACGCCCAGCCGCCGGCGACCGACTCCAGCACGATGCCGCTGCGACCCTCGTGATAGCGCTCTGCCAGGAGCCCCAGAGCGAGCTCGACGCGCTCGCGGTCGTCGTCGGCTGCGGCCACCAGTTCCTCCACAGGGAGGGGTGCGCTCGCGACGACGAGCAGTGCCTCGATCGTCCGCGCGAGCTGGTCGAGCGGATTGGCGGTGACTAGGCGGAGCGGACGTTCCACGCGTTGATCCTTTCGTTCACGGCGGCGCTTTCCTGCCCCACCTTACTGACACGGATCGGAGCGAACGGAGCCGCCTGGCTGATCCTGATCTCGTCCGAACGGCGCAGGTCGAGCAGGGCCAGAAACGCGATCGCCTGCTCGGCACGCGACAGCCCTTCGAGCTCGGAATCGAAGTCGAAGACCGAACGCCGCGCGAGCAACGCGCGAAAGCGTTGGAGGAATTGCGCCACCGGCGGGAAGCGCAGCTCCATGTGCGCGAGCGAGACCGTTGCCGGCTCCGCGGCGAGGAGTCGCACTACGTTCGCGAGCGACTCCGGATCCTGCTGCGCGAGCCGCCGCTCGGGTTGAGGCGCGAGCGGCGCGGGCCCGACGCGGAAGAACCGGTCGCGCTCCGACGAGAGCCGTTCCGCCAGCCAGCCCGCGGCCTCCTTCATCCGCCGGTACTCCGCGAGCCGTCGCGCCAGTTCCTCCGCCGCCTCCTCGGGCTCGAGCTCGGCCAGCTCCGCCGCCTCGTCTTCGAAGAGCCCGCGCGCCTTCAGCTCCAGCAGCGCGGCGACCAGAATGAGGAACTCGCCGCAGGCGTCCAGATCAAGGGCCTCCCGTTCGGCGAGCCGCTCGAGGAAGCGCACGACGATGCCCGCGACGTCGACGTCCGCAAGGTCGACCTCCTCCTTGAGGACGAGCGTCAGGAGGAGGTCGAAGGGGCCTTCGAAGGCGTCCAGATCCAGGTCGAGCTCACGCACGATCATCGTGGATCAACCTAGCGCCCGGTGCGGACGCGGCCCTTGGGGACGGCCATCGCCGGCCCGGTGGGCACGATCTTGCTCGCGCGCGGGCGCTCGTTGCCGCCGGGCGTCCGGATGAACTGCCACCAGATGAAGAACGCGGTTGAGACCACGAACACGACGATCGACACCCATGCATTGATACGCAGCCCGAGGAAGTGGTGCGCCGGATCGACGCGCAGCAGTTCCTCGAAGAAGCGTCCGAAGCAGTAGTAGGAGACGTAGAGCGCGAAGAGCCCGGGTCGCCGGATGTTGAAGCGCCGGTCGATCCAGAGGAGGATCGCCACCCCGATCACGTCGTAGGTCAGCTCGTAGAGGAACGTCGGGTGGAACGTGTTGTGGTCGAAGTAGCCGGGCGGCCGGTGCTGCGGATCGATCTTCAGCCCCCACGGGAAGTCGGTCGGCTTGCCGAAGAGCTCCTGGTTGAACCAGTTGCCGATCCGGCCGATTCCCTGCGCCAGCAGCAGCCCGGGAGCCACGGCGTCCATGAACAGGCGGACGCTCTGCCCCGAGCGGTGCACGATCCACGCGCCGGCGAGAACCCCGAAGAGGATCCCGCCCCAGACGCCGAGCCCTCCCTGCCAGACCGCGAACGGTCCCCACCACTTGTCCGGCACCTCGTTCCAGCTCGTGATGTCGTGATAGAGCCGCGCGCCCACGATCCCGGCCGCGACCCCCCACACGGCGACGCGGAACACGAGATCCCAGTCCCCGCCCCAGCGGACCCACCGGTACCCGGTGAGCGCACAGCAGGCCGCGATCGCGAGCAGGAGCATGAGCCCGTACATGTGGATCGTGAACGGCCCCAGGTCGATCGTGCCGCTCGACGGCGACGGTATGAATGCAAGGAAGCTCACCGGCAGCAGATTCTGCCGGTAGCTGTCATCACCTGCTTGTTAGAGCAGGATCTGAGCAGCCAGCTCGGGCGAGCAGCCCGACGAGAGCAGATCGATCGCGAGGTGCAGGTCGATGTCCTGCCTCATCGCGATCTCCGCCGCCGTCTGGGCGCCGTAGCCGGCCATCTCGAGCTGCTCGGCCCGCCAGGCCTCGACCAGCTCGGTTTCTTCCCTGATTTCGGTTTCCACCGCAGTCATCACGCTTCTCTATTCGGACGAAGCGGCCCTGAGGTTTGTCCCCTTACCGGGTGATCTGCCGCCCGAGTTCGACCATCTGGCCCATGTTCAAGCCGCCCTCGAGGCGATAGGTGCGGTTTCCTTCGGTCCAGATGAGGACGTTTCCGGCGAGGCGACGCTCCATCTGCCGAATCTCGCCCGACGCGGCGCTCCACATCAGGACATGCTTTCCGCCCTCGAGCCAGAGGCCGAACGAGCCGATGGGCGCAGGCTCGACGGTGGTGCCGGGACCAGCGAGCTTCTTCGTCAGCCCCATCTGGTCGCCTTGCAGCTCCGCGAGGAGGACGGACGTCCCGCGGTAGTGGAGGAGGGTCGCGATTAGCCCAGGTTGTGCGTAGAAGCGCCGTGGCCTCGGTGCGTTCAGGACCAACGCTACGCCGGCGATCTTCTCCGCTTCGCGCAACGAGAGCGGGGGCCCGAGGCCGGCGACGAGGGAGCGCTCTTGCGCATGCGGCAGGGTCTCGACGCGTTCGATCGTGACCGAGCCGATGTGGAAGAAGCGGAGGATCGCGCTGCGCGCCGGCGGCACAGCCAGTGCGATCCCGAGGGCCGTGAGGAGTGCAACGGCGAGTACTACGGCGCGACGACGACGCGGCTTCCGTTCGATCCGCTCTCGGACGCGTGAGCGGAGATCCGGCCCTGCCGGAATATCGAGCTCGCGCCCCAGCGCGACGAGTGCCCGTTCGAGCTCAGTCATACGACGCCCTCAGCCGCTCGAGCGCGCGGGCGCTGCGGGATTTCACCGTTCCCTCGGGCAGGCTCAGCGCCTCGGCGACCTCGTGCTCCGAGAGGCCGACGAAGAAGCGAAGCGCGATGACCGTTCGCTGATCCTCCGGCAGGTCGTTGACCGCCGCGAGCAAGGCGGTGCGCAACTCTGCCGAGAGCAACGACGCCTCGGGGGACGGGGCCGCGTCCCCCGAGGGTTGCTCCGTCGCCGCCCGCAGCGCGAGGTGCGCCCGCCGTCCCGTCGAGCGGCGGCGGTTGCGGGCCTCGTTGGCAACGATCTGCAGCAGCCAGGGACGAAACGGCGCGCCTTCGCGGAAGCGCCCGAGCGCGCGCCATGCCTTGACGAATCCATCCTGCGCGGCGTCCTCCGCGTCGGCGGCATTGCCGGCGATCACGTACGCGGTGCGGAAAGCGATGCCCTGGTGTGCGTGCACGAGCTCCTCGTAGGCGTGAGTGTCGCCGCGCCTCGCGCGGCCGATCAAGTCGGATTCGTCGAGTGGTCGGCCCACCACCGCCTGCTTCTACACCGTCCGGGCGTCCGGAGTTCCCGTAGTCGGTGGGCGCGCGTCTAGGCTGAAGGCATGCCGAGGCTCGTGGGCATGAACCACATCGCGCTCGAGGTCGACGATATCGACGAGGCGCTCGCCTTCTGGGAGTCCATCTTCGGTCCGCTGACGCTACGTGGCCGCGGTAGACAGATGGCGTTCGTCGACATGGGCGACCAGTTCCTGGCGCTGGCGCGCGGCCGCACGCAGCCGGCGGACCAGCACCGCCACTTCGGCCTGGTCGTCGACGACAAGGAAGCCGTGCGCGCGCGACTGAAGGAGCTCCGCATTCCGGTGTCGTCCGGCCGTGGCCTCGACTTCCGAGACCCTTCCGGCAACCTGATCCAGGTCGTCGACTA
>VAXG01000083.1 GCA_005883355.1 Actinomycetota bacterium
AACCACACACCGACGCTCGATAAGTTGAAGTAGGTGCGATCGATCTCGAGTTGTGCGACGGTGACTGGGGTGGCCACCGAGTTGCAAATACCGCTGAGAGGCCCCAAGGGGGAGCCCGTCGATCTCATGAGGACATTCATGTCCCACGGCGTGGCAGACCTGAAGCCCGGCCGGGTCGACGAGACGGAGCGTGCCTATACGACGACGCTCGCGCTTCCTCGCGCGCAGCCGCGAACGATTCGGATCTCGGCGGGCCGGCCGGGCTTCGCGCGCGTCGAGGTCGACGGGCGGAAGCTCGGTCAACAGGCGGCTCTGGACCTGACAGAGGCGGTACGTCTCATCCTCAACCTGGACGAGGACCTCTCCGAGTTCTATGCGCTCGTCGCAAATGATCCCGACCTTTCGTGGGCTGCTGCGGGATCGGGTCGGATGCTTCGAACGCCCACCGTCTTCGAGGCCGCAGTGAAAACAATCTGCACGACCAACGTCGCGTGGTCGGCAACGGTCCGCATGGTCAACGCGCTCGTCGACAATCTCGGTGAGAGCGGGGCGAGCGGCGCTCGCGCGTTCCCGACCGCGGAGGCGATGGCGTCGGTCCCGGAGACCTTCTACCGGGAGACCGTCCGAGCGGGATACCGCAGCGCGTATCTCCATGCGCTCGCTTCGGGCGTGGTCGCCGGGGAATTCGAGATCGAAGAGCTCGGCCTGCAAGCCGACCTGCCGGACGACGAAATTGCGTCAAGGCTCTTGGCCCTGCCCGGAATCGGGCCGTACGGCGCGGCCCATCTGATGATGCTCCTCGGGCGGCACTCCCGGCTGATCTTGGATTCGTGGACGCGCCCCAAGTACGCGAAGGTCAACGGTCGGAAAGCCGGCGACGCGACCGTGCAACGCCGCTTCCGGCGCTATGGGAGGTACAGCGGGCTCGCGTTCTGGCTCTACCTCACGCGGGACTGGGTCCCGACGAGCCAGTCGCGACCCGATGACGGCCGTTCGTACTAGCCCAATCCGGCCGCCTTCTTCTCGCGTAGAGATGGTCAAGAAAGGAGCTTCCACGATGCAGGAGATCAACGATCGAAGGGACAAAGAAGGCCAGGTGGCCACACGCGAGGCGATGCCTCATACGGCCGTCGTGCTGACGTTGTTGGCGATGCTGGGTGTGATCGGGCTCCTCGCCGCGGGCTCGGTCGCCCGAAGCGCGACGGGAACGAGCGGATCCGTCTCACTCGGCAAGACGAAGCTCGGCCTGATTCTGGTCAACTCCAAACGCCACACGCTCTACATGTTCGCCAAGGACAAAAACGGTAAGAGCTCGTGTAACGGAAGTTGCGCGAAGTTCTGGCCGCCCGCCCTACAAGCCGGCAGGCCGACCGCAGGGTCCGGCGTTAAGGCGTCGCTTCTCGGAACGACTAGGCGCAGTAATGGCAGCCTGCAGCTCACGTACAACAAACACCCGCTCTACAGCTTCGTGCTCGACAAGAAGGCAGGTCAGACAAACGGCGAAGGCAACCTCGCCTTCGGCGCCAAGTGGTACGCCGTCTCCGCCAAAGGAACGGCCGTCGTCAAGGCGTCCCCGCCCCCCGCGACCACTACGACCACCACTACCCCGTATCCCGCCAACCCCTACCCGTAAGAGAGTTACATCTGTCGAAGCACCGACACGACGGCGTTAGGCGTCGTGACGGTGCTTCCAGAAGAACCAGCACACCACTGTCAGGATCGCGAGTGGAATCACGATCGAGCCGAGGATGACGAATGTTGTCGCCTGATCCACGGCAGCGGCGTCAAAACCGTTCGAGAAGCTCGGGCAGCGGAACGTCTGCGAGCGATTCGAGCACGAGATCAGCCTCGTCCAGCGCGAGCGTCGCCGTCATCGGGTTCGGCACCGCCACGCAGACGAGCCCGGCGGCCTTCGCGGCGGTGACGCCGTTCGGGGAGTCTTCGAAGGCGATCGCTTCGTGCGGCTCGAGCCCAAGGCGGTCGAGCGCCTCGAGGTAAAGATCGGGGCGCGGTTTCGCGCGTTCGGTGTCTCCGTTCGCGGCCACGATCGTGTCGAGGCCTTCGAGGTGACCGAGCCGCCCGAGATGACGAGCGATCCAGTCGTCGTCGCTGCTGCTCACGACCGCCGTACGCAAGCCGAGCCGCTCCGCCTCGGCGAAATACTCCTCCACGCCAGGCCTGAGCTCTTCGAGATCCGTGAGCTCGTGCTCGCGGGCGCGGCGGCGCGTGGTCAGCGCCTGCTCGTCGAGACGCTTCCCGACGAGCTCCTCGAGATGTCCGAGTGGATCGAAGGGCGCGCCGATCGTCCCGATCAGGGTGGCCCAGCGATCTTGCGGCAGCTCGTGACCGTGCTCGCGGTAGAGCTCCTCCCAGACGAGCCGGGAGGGCGTCTCGGTGTCGACGAGCAGACCGTCGAAGTCGAAGAGGAGCCCGCGGATTGCCACGCTGTCAGTCTTCCTGAATGGCTGTGCTCGGCGTCGACGTTGGCGGGACATTCACCGACGCGGTCTTGCTCGACAGCGGGCGCGTCACAACCGCCAAGGTGCTCACCGCGGCGCACCAGGAGGAATCGGTCGTCGCAGCCGCGCGCGCGGCGGGCGCCACCGGCAACGTCGAGCGGTTCGCACACGGGACGACCGTGGCGACGAACGCGCTGCTCGAGCGCAAAGGCGCCCGCACGGCGTTCGTCACGAACGCAGGCTTCGAGCATCTCCTGCACATGCGCCGGCAGACCCGCGCACAGCTTTACCGCCCGTGCGCTGCGTGGCCCGAGCCGCTCGTCCCGCTCGAACGCTCGCATGGAGTCCGGGGGCGGATGGGTCCGAAGGGGGAGCTGGAGCCGCTCGATCTCGGAACGCTGCCCGCCATCGACGCCGAGGCAGTCGCTGTATGTCTCCTTCACGCGTACCGAGATCCGGCGCATGAGCAGGCGCTCGTCGAGGAGCTTCGGCGCAGGCTGCCCGACGCACACGTCGTCGCCTCCCACGAGGTGGCGCCCGAGTTCCGTGAGTACGAGCGCGCGTCGACGACTGCGGCCGACGCCTACCTCGGGCCGGTCGTTGTGCGCTATCTCCGCGCGCTGTCCACCGCAGCCGCAGCCGCCGAACTGCCCGCTCCTTTCGTCATGCGCTCTTCCGGAGGAGTTGCGACTCCCGAGGAAGCGGCCGAGCATCCGGCGACGATCCTCGTCTCCGGCCCGGCTGCGGGTGTGGTGGGCGCCGCTCGGCTCGCGGCGCTGGCAGGCATCGAGAACGCGATCGCATTCGACATGGGCGGGACGTCGACGGACGTGTGCCTGATCGCCGGCGGCCGCGCCGAACGGGCGAGCGAACGATCTTCCGACGGTCGATCTGCACACGGTCGGCGCCGGCGGCGGCTCGCTCGTCTGGACGGACGCAGGTGGAGCGCTTCGCGTCGGGCCGCAGAGCGCAGGCGCGAATCCGGGCCCGGCGTGTTACGGACGCGGCGGCGCGCAGGGCACCGTCACAGATGCGAACCTCCTGCTGGACCGCTTGCCCCACGAGCTCGCAGGCGGCGTCGAGCTCGACCGGCGCGCGGCCGAGCGTACGCTTGCCGGCGTCGATCCCGCGGCGGTCGTCGACGTGGTCAATGCAGAGATGCTGCGCGCGCTTCGCGTCGTTTCCGTGGAGCGTGGGCACGATCCGACGGACTTCGCACTCGTGGCGTTCGGCGGCGCCGGCCCGTTGCACGCATGCGAGCTCGCGGACGAGCTCGGGATCCGCACCGTGCTCGTGCCGGAGGCCGCGGGCGTGCTGTCGGCACTCGGACTGGTCGCGTCGGAGGAGCGGCGAGACGCGGTGCGCTCGTACCTCGTCCCGCTCGCGGACGCCGGGGAGCTGCCGCGGGAAGGGGAAGCCGATCTCCGCTACACGGGCCAGTCTTTCGAGCTGACGTTGTCCTTGCAGGAAACAGATCTGGGCGAGGCGTTTCACCGCGCACATCAAGAGCAGTACGGCTTCGCCGAGCGAGACCGCGAAGTTCAGCTCGTGGCTGTGCGGACCGCCGACATCCGCAAGGGGCCAGAGCTCGTGCTGCCACGCGGCGAAGAAAGGACCATCACCGGCCCGGCCGTCATCGAGCTCGCCGGCTCCACCTGCTGGATCCCCCCCGGGTGGGTGGGGGCTAGGGATGGTCGCATGCTGAGGCTCACGCGACAGTGACGATCGAGCTCCAGATCATCGGCAGCCTCCTGCGCGCGGTGGCCGAAGAGATGGGCGCCGTGCTCGTCCGCTCGGCATTCTCCGCGAACATCAAGGAGCGGCGCGATTGCTCCACCGCGCTCTTCGACGAGCGCGGTCGCATGGTCGCGCAGGCCGAGCACATTCCCGTGCATCTCGGCGCGATGCCCGATGCGGTTGCCGCGGTGATGCAGCACGGTCCGGCCTTCGGCGAGGTGTGGGCGCTCAACGATCCCTACGCGGGCGGCACGCACCTTCCGGACATCACGCTCGTGTCGCGAACCGAAACCGGCTTCGCCGTCACGCGTGCGCATCACGCCGATGTTGGCGGCAGCGAGCCTGGCTCGATGCCGGCGGACTCGCGGACGCTGGACGACGAAGGCGTCGTGATTCCGCCGACCCGACTCGACGACGACATGATCACGAGCCTCGTCACGCGCATGCGCAACCCCGAAGAGCGGCGCGGAGATCTGCGTGCGCAACTCGCGGCGCACCGTCTCGCGGAGCAGCGCGTTGCTGAGCTCTGCGAACGTCGCGGGCGCGACACCGTCGTGGCGGCGATGGACGAGGTATTCGACTACTCGGAGCGCAGGATGCGCGCCGGCATCGCCGCGCTGCCGGACGGTCGCTTCGAGGGCCGTGACGTGTTGGAGGCAATCGACGGCGAGCTCGAGCTGCACGCAACGGTGACGGTCGAGGGCGACGCGGTCGCCATCGACTTCACCGGCACCGCCCCTCAGCACGATGGCAACCTGAACTGCCCGCTGTCGGTTGCGCGCTCCGCCTGCTTCTATGTCGTGCGCGTCCTCGTCGACCCGGATCTCCCGGCGTCCGGCGGTGCTTTCGCGCCAGTCACCGTCACCGCCCCCGAAGGATGCCTCGTCAACGCCCGCCCGCCGGCCGCTGTCGCCGCAGGAAACGTGGAGACCTCCTCCAGAATCGTCGACGTGGTGATGCGCGCTTTCGGCGAGGCGATCGACGTTCCCGCGCAGGGGCAGGGAACGATGAACAACGTCACGTTCGGCAACGAACGCTTCACGTACTACGAGACGATCGGCGGCGGCCAGGGCGCGTGTCCGGACGCCGACGGGCCGAGCGGCGTGCACGTCGCCATGTCGAATACGCTCTCGACCCCGATCGAAGCCGTCGAGCTGCAGTACCCGTTGCGCGTCGAGCGCTATGCGCTGCGGCTCGGTTCGGGCGGTGCGGGGCGATACCGCGGCGGCGACGGCGTGTTGCGCGAGTTGCGCGTGCTCGAGGACTGCCGGCTCTCGATCATCAGCGAGCGACGCAGCCACGTACCGCAGGGCGAGCGCGGGGGAGAGGAGGGAGCACCCGGGCGGAACTCGCTCAACGGAGACCCTCTCCCGGCAAAGGTGACCCGGGACCTCGCGGCCGGCGACGTCGTCACGATCGAGACGCCCGGCGGCGGCGGGTGGGGACGATAGGGTCTCCTCGATGGGTGGCCACGTCGAGGCGATCTTCCTGACTGCCGAGCACGGCGAGCTCCCAGCGCCCGTCGACCGGGTGCGCGCACATGCCGGACGAGGGCTCGAAGGCAACCGTTACTACTGGGAAGACGGCGGTGCCCCTCCGGGGCGGGCGGTGACGTTGATCGCTTCAGAAGCGGTGGAGACAGTAGCGAGCGAAGGTGACGTCTCGGTCGAGCCCGCGGCAACGCGCCGCAACGTGCTGACGCGCGGGATCGACGTCAACGCTCTCGTGGGCAAGCGCTTCCGCATCGGCGCCGTGGAATGCGAAGGCGTCGAGCTGTGCGAGCCGTGCGAGACCCTGGAGGGAATGACGCAGCCCGGCGTGATCAAGGCTTTCGTGCATCGCGCGGGCTTGAACGCGGACATCCTCACCGACGGCGAGATCAGCGTGGGCGATCCCGTCACGGTCGTCTGAGCGTAGGCTCGTGCCGTGAACGATGTCGTCAAGGCCGCGTGCGTGCAGGCCGAGCCGGTCCCGTTCGACCGCGCGGCCACGATCGACAAGCTCGAAGCGCTCGCCGTCGAAGCGGCGGCCGCCGGCGCGCGACTCGCGCTCTTCCCGGAGACCTTCATTCCCGTCTATCCGTCCAACCGCTGGGTTCGCTACCTCGCCGGCTGGGGCGGTTCCGAGGCTGGAGCCGCACGCGAGGTCTTCGCTCGCCTGATGCAGCAATCGGTGACCGTTCCCGGTCCCGATTCGGATCGACTCGCCGAGATCGCGCGCGCGAACGACCTCTGGCTCGCCGTCGGGGTCAACGAGCTCGACGGCGGGACGATCTACAACTCGCTGCTCGTCTACTCACCCGCGGGAGAGCTGGCGCTCCACCATCGCAAGTTGATGCCCACCAACCACGAACGGCTGGTCTGGGGGCTCGGCGACGGCAGAGGGCTCGAGACGGTCCCGACCGACCTGGGCAAGGTGGGCGGTCTGATCTGCTGGGAGAACCTGATGCCACTCGCACGTTTCGCCCTCTACCAGGACGGAGTGGAGGTATATCTCGCGCCGACGGCCGACGACTCGGATGAGTGGCACGACTCGATGAAGCACATCGCGAGGGAGTCGCGCGCGTTCGTTCTCAGCTGCTGCGTCTTCCAGCGTGCGTCCAGTTACCCGGCCGACGTGCCGCTCGCGGAGGGCGACGATCTCGTGGGCAGCGGGGGCTCAGCCATTCTTGCGCCGGACGGGACCTACCTGGCCGGGCCGCTGTGGAATGAGGAAGGCATCCTCTACGCAGAGCTCGATCCACAGCGTCTCTACGAGGCGCGCCAGCGTTTCGACCCGGCCGGTCATTACCACCGGCCGGACGTCTTGCGCCTTCAGATCGGCTGACCGAGTCTCAGGGGCGGGGCGCGCTCCGCCTGAGGACACGCTCGTCGCCCTGACGCCGGGTAATGCGGTCGGCGTCGAAACGCTCGAGCAGCAGTTGCGCGGTCTTCCGCGAAACTCCGAGCAGGTCTCGAAAGCGGGCCAGCGTGATGCGTCCCGAGCCCCCGAGCTCCGCGAAGAGGACGGTGCGCGCCTGTTCGTACGCGGCGGGCGAGACGGCGTACTCGTCGCCTGTGCGCACGAGGCGACCCTGCCGTTCGAGGAACCGCGCGAGCGCCGCATCCTCGACCTTCACGGGCTCGAGCCCCAGCCGTGCTTCGAGTTCGGCCGCCTCGCGTTCGCGCGGGCCGAGCGTTCCCGCCGCACCCCGCCGGTAGAGCTTCGCTCCGCGCCGCTCGAGGCCGAGCCGCGGCACGACGGCAGCCGCCCAGTCCTGCGTCGGCGCTGGCACGCCGGGATCGAGTGGATCCGCCGCGTCCAAACGTCGTTCGTATTCCTCCCGAAGCTCCTCGAGCCATTCGTCGGAGAAAGACCACCTGCCGGCGGCGTTTCGAACCGGCGCATGGACAAGCACCTCGCCGCGGGCGCTGCGCTCGAATCGCGACGCGTCAGCGTGACGCGGCGGCGCCGCATCGATGACCATTCCGCCGCCGACCGTCGTTCCCGCGCGCAGCACGATTCGGTCGCCCCGCGCAGCCACGATCGGTGCATGGAGCCGAAGCTGGGCGAAACGATCGACGCGCACGACGTTCGCGAGCATCGTCGACGTCCCGTGGTGGACGAGCGCACGCTGTGGGATTGGAGCGAGCTCCTCCAGCTCGACGTCGAGCCGGTAGCTGATGTCATACGCCTTGGGCTCGATGAGCGCGTCACCACGTGCCAGATCCTTCCGTTCCACGCCGGGGAGAGCGACGGCAACGCGCTGGCCGGCTTCTGCGACGTCGACCTCCCGGTCGTGGACCTGGACGCTGCGAACTCGCACCTCGCGCGCCCCCGGCTCCGCACTCAGGATGTCTCCCGCGGCGATCCTTCCCGACCAGAGAGTTCCTGTCGCGACCGTTCCGATCCCGCGCAGGCTGAACACGCGGTCGACATACAACCGGGTGGGTGCATCGGCCTGCTCGCCTTCGATCGCCGTGCGCGCGAGCGCGGCCCGCAGCTCGTTCAGCCCGGCGCCTGATTTCGCGCTGACGGCGACGACCTCCGAGCCCGGCACGAGCTCGCGGGCTTCGTCGAGTGCGCGCTCGAGCGCATCGGGCCCGACGGCGTCCGCCTTCGTGACCGCGACCACACCCCGGTCGACCCCGAGCAACCTGAGGATCGCCAGGTGCTCATGCGTTTGCGGCCGTGCGCCCTCGCCGGCGTCGACGACGAGCAGGAAGAGGTCGATCCCCGTTGATCCGGCGACCATCGTGCGAACGAAGCGCTCGTGTCCCGGAACATCCACGAGCGAGAGCCGGCGCCCGTCCGGCAGGTCGAGCGGCGCGTAGCCGAGGTCGATCGAGATCCCGCGCGCCTGCTCTTCGGGCAGCCGGTCGGTGTCCTTACCCGTCAATGCGCGCACGAGCCACGTCTTGCCGTGGTCGATGTGCCCGGCCGTGCCGACCGTCAGCGGCATCGGGCTTGGATCAGACCGTCGTCGATCTGGTCGACACGGAAGCCGGCGCTGTCCAGGAGCGCCCGCCAATCCGATTCGGTTCGCTCTCGGCCCCGTTGCAGGACGAGCATCAGGAGATCGAGCCACTTCACGCCGGCCGGGTCGTTGCCCGGCGGGACTACCGAGTCGAGGACGAGGAGCCGCGCTTCGTCCGGTGCTGTTGAGCGGATGGTGCGCAGGATCGCTGCCGCGGGCTCGTCGTCCCAGTCGTGGAGGATCTTGGACAAGACGTAAGCATCGCCTTCCGGCACGCGTTCGAAGAAGCTTCCGGAGACGAATGCAATCCGATCGCCGAGCCCGGCCTCGCTGCGATCCGCCTCGGGGAGGTCGAAGACGATCCCGCGCAGCTCCGGCCGGCGCGCGAGCAGTTCGCGGAGCAGTGCCCCGGTCCCGCCTCCGACGTCGACAACGGTCTCGTCCTCGCGCCATTCGAGTGCGGCGAGCTTGTCGGCGCTCTCTGCCTGGCCACCCTCCATCGCCTGGTCGAAGATCGACCGCTCTTCTGGTTCTGTGGCGAGCCAGGACCAGAAGTCGGTTCCTTGCGCGCGTCTGAAAGCGATGTCTGTCGAGCGGGGGTCGAGTGCACCGACTGCCGCGTAGAAGGTCTCACCGAACAGATGCGCGAACTCGCGCCAGCGATACGGGTTGTCAGCGCGAAGGAGTTCCGATGCTTCGGTGTTGCTGAAAACGCCGGGCTCGTTCTCTGCGAAGACGCCGTCGCTGGCGAGCGCCCGCAGAATCCTCTGGAGCGTGTCTGGGTCCGCACCGCTCTCGTCGGCAACCTCGGCGACCGAGCGCGGGCCGGCGGCGAGCGCGTCGGCCACGCGGAGATCCGCCGCAATCCCGAGTGCCTTCGTGCCCAACGTGCCACGGATGAGGTTCCAGAGGACAGCTTCGGGCGGGACGTCGCTCATGGTCGCGCCGCGGCGATCGCTGCGGCGGCCTCGTCCGCCTCGGCATCGGTCAGCGTCCGGCAGTCGAGCAATGTCCGACCGTCGCGAACGACCGCGATCACCGGCGGATCGCCCGTGCGCAGCTTGACGGCGAGCTCCTCCTCGACCGCGCAGGCGAAGCTCGGTAGCTCGGTCAGCGGCAGCGCGCCGCCTCCGGCCTTGGCGATCGTCTCTTCGACCTCCCCGCCGACGAGCTCCGCCAGGCGGGCGGCGCGCGCTCGCACGACCTCAGGCGACTCGCGCAGCATGCGCAGTACAGGAATCTCGTCCGGCGCATCGATGACCAGCGCGAGGGTTCCTTCGAGCGCAGCAAGCGTCAGCTTGTCGGCGCGCAACGCCCGTTGCAGCGGATGGCGGCGCAGCTTCTCGACGAGGTCGGCGCGCCCGACGACGATCCCGGCCTGCGGCCCGCCCAACAGCTTGTCGCCGGAGAAGCAGACGAGATCCGCGCCGGCAGCGAGGCTTGCGCGCGCAGTCGGCTCGTCGCTGAAGTCCACGAGTGCACCGGAGCCAAGATCGTCCACGAGCGGCAAGCCGTGACGATGGGCAACGTCTGCCAGTTCGCGCAGCGAAGGCTGCGCAGTGAAGCCGACGACACGGAAGTTGGATTGATGCACGCGCAACAGAACCGCCGTCTCGGGTCCGATCGCCGTTTCATAGTCGGCTGCGCGCGTGCGGTTCGTTGTTCCGACTTCATGGAGCGTCGCGCCGGAACGCTCGAGCACGTCCGGAATGCGGAACCCGTCGCCGATCTCGATCAATTCTCCTCGGGACACGAGTACCTCGCGGCCTTCGGCGAGAGCAGCAAGCGCGAGCATGACCGCAGCCGCGTTGTTGTTCACGACCAGCGCCGCGTCCGCGCCGGTCAGGCGGCGTAGAACGTCGGCGACGTGGTCCTGGCGCGACCCTCGTCCACCGGCCGTCAGGTCGTACTCGAGGTTCGAGTAGCCCTGCGCGATCTCCCGCACACGGTCGAGCGCCGCGTCGGCGAGCGGAGCCCGGCCGAGGTTCGTGTGGACGATCACGCCGGTGGCGTTGATCGCCCGCCGCAGGTGCGGTGCGCGGGCCGAAGTGAGCTCTGCCTGCAACTGCGCGCCGAGGTCCCCGGGATCGCCACCCTGCTGTATTTGTTCACGCGCACGCGTAACTACCTTGCGCGCAACTTCGACGGCGAGTGGATCGTCGCTCTGACGCGCCAGCTCGTCCACCGAGGGCAGGTCGCGCAGCCTCATGGCCCGGAGGCTACTCAGTCTCGGTCGATGACGATCTCGTAGTGCTCGGACCGGCGGTCGAAGCGCGAGAGCAGACGACGGGCCTCCGGCTCGACGACCGCCGTCTCGTAGTCCTCGCCCGCAAAGGTCCGGACCGACTCGAGCGACTCGAATCGCGTGATGGTGACGAAGGCGATCTCGTTACCGTCCTGACGACGGAGCAATTCCGCACCGAGATAGCCCGGCACCCGATGGATCGACGGAAACATCTTCGTGCGCAGGAACTCCTCATAAGCGTCGGCATTCTCGGGAGCGGTCCAGCCGTGCCAGAGCCGCGCGATCACTCCGCGTCGGCCTTGACCGGGGCTACCGGCGAAGCCGAGGAGCGGCGCTCGTGGGCAAAGCACACGCGTTCGACGACCTCGTCGAGGTCGTCGGTGACGAACAAGAGATCGAGGTCCTCGGGAGAGATCATCCCACCGGCCAGCAGCTCGCTCTTGATCCAGTCGATCAGCTCGCCCCAGTAGTCGCTCCCATAGAGAACGACGGGGAAATGCAACACCTTGCCCGTCTGGATCAGCGTCAGCGCCTCGAACAGCTCGTCCACGGTGCCGAAACCACCTGGGAACACGACGAAGCCCTCGGCGGCCTTCACGAACATCGTCTTGCGCGCATAGAAGTGGCGAAACGTCAGAGAGATGTCGAGGTAGGAGTTCGGCGACTGCTCGTGCGGCAGTTCGATGTTGAAGCCGACCGAGAGCCCGCCACCTTCCTTCGCGCCGCGATTGGCCGCCTCCATCACGCCGGGCCCGCCGCCGGTGACGACCGCCCAGCCCAGCTCGGCGAAGCGGCGGCCTGCCTCCCGAGCTTCTTCGTA
This sequence comes from Actinomycetota bacterium, assembly GCA_005883355.1. GTDB lineage: Bacteria > Actinomycetota > Thermoleophilia > Gaiellales > Gaiellaceae > 3-1-20CM-4-69-9. The sequence continues at coordinate 11,718 of VAXG01000083.1, forward strand.
GACGGGGTTTCCTTCCCTGATCCGCGCGGAGCCGAAGATGGTCACCGCCGGCTGGACGATCTTGTCGACTGCCTCGAAGCCCCCACGGAATTCCTGGGCGATGAGCGCGATGTCCTGCTCGAGATCTTCGGTCTTCTCCTCGGCGGAGAGGATCCGTCTGTCTTCCATCAGAAGTTTCGAGGCACGTGTGTCGCGTGCATCCCGAGCACGAGCAGGATCGCGAGGCCGAAGTACAGCACTCCGATGATCAGCCGCTGGCGCGGTTCGACGCGGTAGTACTCCTGCATCTCGGGGTGGCGACGCATCTTCCAGCGGCGCCAGAGCTCAGACGCCGAGAAGAGCAGGATGATGATCAGGATCGGGTTGGGCTTCCAGATGACGAGGCCCAGCAGGGCGAGGAAGCCGACGAGCCACAGCGCGGGGTGCAGAGCGGCCGTGACGCGGCCCCCGTCGAGCGGGACGACGGGGAGCAGGTTGAAGAGATTGATGAAGAAACCCAGGAACGCGAGCGCCCTGAGTGAGTTCGAGTGGTAGGCGACGCCGACGGCATAGATGGCCAGCGCCGCGGCAGAGCCGAGCAACGGGCCCGCGATCGCGAGCTTGGCCTCGCGCCAGGCGTTGTGCGGCATCTCTCGGAGCGTGATCAGCGCGCCCATGAACGGGACGAAGAGCGGCGCGGAGACGGGGAGTCCCTGCCGCTTCGCTTCGAGCACGTGTCCCATCTCGTGAACGAAGAGCAACACCACGAGCCCGATCCCGAACCACCAGCCGCCGATCCAGACGTACACCGCGGCCGAAACGAACATCGAGAAGAGGAACTTGAACTTGAGCAGGACGACGCCGAATTTGGCGAGAAACGCGCCGATCGCGGCGATCGGCGCCCAAAGCCTCCGGAAGAGCCCACGCCAGTCGAAGCCCTTCGGCTGGATCGGCTCGTACTGGCGCCACTCCTGTGGGTATTGCTCCATGTCACCCATTGTGCCAACCGGTATCGGCTCGACAGCGACCGTCCAGGAGCCCCGGCCGATCCAGTCCTCGCCGCTTTCGGGCTCGGGGACATGGCCCGCCTCGTATCCTGCCCGGGCGAAGCGGCGACCAGTGCGGATCGCCATCCCTGCCTGGGCACGTGCAGAGCAGCAGGCGCGCTTCCTCTTATCCGTATACGTCCATGTTGGGCGCCTTCGAGGTCTCGTGGAGGATCAGCCGTAGCTCCTGCTGCAGCGTAGTCTCGACGCTGTCGCTACCCGGCGCACTCTCCAGCAGCTGGAGCAGCCCGACCGCGTAGGCATGGAGGCCCTCATCGCTCATCTCCACCAGGGTGCCCGCGTTGGGATAGTCGTCAGGGCGCGCTTTGTGCGCCTCGGTCAGCGCTGAGATCAGCGCGAAACGGTTCTGGTCGATGTCGTCTTCCATGCCCCGCCTCCCTGACGGCGGGAGGCGAGCTAAAGCTCGCAGGGTTCGCGCGCGCCCGGAATGGGCCGCACGGCCCACGCGGCGTTGATCTCTCCCAACGGGACTCGGTGAAGTTCCATTAGGGCCTGACCTACCTGCGCTGCTTCGAGGGCCTGGTCTTCTTCGCGTTCGTGATCGACGTCTTCTCGCGCAGGATCGTCGGCTGGCAGCTCGCCCGCCACATGCGCTCAAGTCTCGTCACCGATGCCTTGCGGATGGCACCACCACAGCGATGCCGGCAGCCAATACACCTCGATCGACTTCACCCAGACGCTCACAGACCACCGGGTCCTGCAGTCGATCGGCTCTGTCGGCGACGCCTGACCCTCTGCTTGGGATCAGGGAGTCGTTGCCGGTCTGATGGTGATCCTTAGCTGGCCGGTGTTCACTCGCTTCCCGATGGTGCATCCCTCGCGGGTGTGCCCACATCCCGCCGTGGTATCGACGTAGTAAGGCGGCGGGGTGCTCTGGCGTGCCGGAGGCCGCTGCAGAGCTTCACGACCCGAGTGCAGTCCGAAGGCGACGAACCCGCCGATACAGGCCGCAAGGACGACTGGAGGGACGATTCTTGTGCGCACGTCTACAGCGTAGGCCCGTCCTGGCGATCGTGGAATCCCCGTGCCCGTGATCAGGGAGCGCCAGGAGTGGCGCAGACCCACGTTCTCTTCGCCGGACGCAGGACTTCATGGAGGCGATCTCCCCGGCGACCTCGCAGCGCTCGACCTTCAGCGCACGACGCACCTCGCGTTCGAGGTCGATCCGCCTGCCCTCGTACTGCTCGAAGACCGACGCATAGACGTCCAGGGCATCCCGCGATAAATGACCCCCGATGCTTCATCCACCCCCAGTCACGCTGCGACTCAGGCAGGGACTCCGCTGGGAGGACCCTGCGTTAGTGCACGTCCCTGTGCCCTGCTTAAAGCTCCCCTGCCCATCCCTGCTGTCGCCAGGACGACTGCATAGCGACGCTGTACCAGTCCTGTACCTCCCGCCCTCTCCTGTTACTCGCGCGAGGCAATCGAGCTGTTGCTACGAACCGCGTCCGATCCACTCTTCACCGCCCTCGTAGAACTCCTTCTTCCAAAGCGGGACCTGCTCCTTGAGTGTGTCGATCGCGTCCTTGCAGGCGGCAAGGGCGTCCTGGCGATGCGGTGCGGAGACGGCAATGACGACACTTGCCTCGCCGATCTCGACGCGGCCCGTGCGATGGTGGATCGCGATCTCGCCGAGGTCGTACCGGCGCTTCAGGTCGGCGGCGATCTGGGCCATGACCTGCTCGGCCATTTCCTCGTAGGCCTCGTAGTCGAGGTGGAGGACGGTGCGGCCGCGTGACTGCACGCGGGTCGTGCCGATGAAGGTCGCAATCGCGCCCGCCCGGTCCGAGCGCACCTCGTCGACGACCGCGTCGAGTGAAAGCGGGTCATCGGTGAGCCGGAACGCACCACCCGAGACGGGCGGGATCAGCGCCACCTCGTCGCCATCCGCGAGCGGCCGATCGCGCTCGGCGTACTCCTTGTTCACCGCGTACAGCAGCCCTTGCGGTTCGTCGCCGAGACCGAGCGCCGGCCAGACATCGGCGACCCGATCGACCCGGTCGAGCTCGCGCTCGCTCCAGCCGGCACGTTCGCGCAGGCCCGCGAAAAGCTTGACGTGGACGCTCATGATCAGCAGCCTAGTAGCGGATGCGCGCGGCCTCTTCGAGCAGCACTTCTGCCAGAACGCCTCGTCGGCCTAGCGATCCCGACGTTTCGAAGCGCGGCTGGAGACTGCCGAAACGCCCACTGGGCCCGATTGGCAGATGGGTCGCGATTGCGATTCTTGCGGCGTTTGTCCTCAACTATTGGGTGGCGTCACGCTCGCTCTCCGAGCCGCCACGCATTCGCATCCCATACAGCCCGCTGTTCCTGGACCAGGTTCGCCAGGGCAACGTCGACCGCATCACCTCCAAGGGGGCCTCACTGCAGGGACTGTTCAAAAGTCCCGTGCGCTACCCGCCGAGCGGGAGCAGCTCTCGGAGCAGCGCACGATTCTCGACACTCATTCCCTCGTTCGCGGACACGGCCGCACTGTCCAAACTCCTCGAGGACAACAACGTCGTCATCAATGCCGAGCCGCTTCAAACCGCTGCCGCCTGGTGGGAGACCCTGCTGTACGGCTTCGGCCCGACCATCCTGCTCATCGGTCTCTTCGTGCTGCTGATCAGGCGAGGCGGACGCTCGGCGCTTGGGTCGTTCGGCCGTTCTCGTGCGCGCAGATACGAGGCCTCGGACCAGCGCGTCACCTTCGACGACGTTGCGGGGATCGAGGAGGCGAAGGACGAGCTGACGGAGATCGTGGACTTTCTGAAGAACCCCGATCGTTACGGGCGGCTCGGCGGCCGGATCCCGCGCGGCGTGTTGCTCAGCGGGCCCCCCGGCACCGGCAAGACACTCCTGGCACGGGCCGTCGCCGGCGAGGCGAACGCGCCGTTCTTTTCGATGTCCGCCTCCGAGTTCATCGAGGCGATCGTCGGCGTCGGCGCCTCACGTGTGCGCGATCTCTTCAAGAAGGCGAAGGACGCCTCGCCTGCGATCGTATTCATCGACGAGCTCGATTCCATCGGCCGGTCGCGTTCGGCGGGGCAGGTCGGAGGCGGCGGCGGTGACGAGCGCGAGCAGACGCTGAACCAGATCCTCACCGAGATGGACGGCTTCGATCCCTCGACGGACGTGATCGTGATCGCGGCGACGAACCGACCGGACATCCTCGACGCTGCGCTGCTGCGTCCCGGCCGCTTCGACCGGCGCGTGGCCGTGCAGCCTCCCGACCGCGCGGGCCGTCAGCGGATCCTCGAAGTTCACACCCGCAGAGTCCCGCTCGAAGACGACGTCGATCTCGACGGACTCGCAGCGAGCACTCCGGGAATGGTCGGCGCCGACCTCGCGAATCTCGTCAACGAGGCGGCCCTGCTCGCGGCACGACGTGGGCACGAGTTGGTCAACGCGGCCGACTTCGGCGACGCGTTCGAGAGACTGCTGCTCGGGGCGGAGCGAAATATCGTGCTGAGCCTTGTCGATCGCGAGCGCACTGCCTACCACGAAGCGGGGCACGCGATCGTCGGCATGATGAGCCCCGCAGCGGACCCGGTGAGAAAGGTGTCGATCATCCCGCGCGGCGTGGCGCTCGGGGTCACGCTCTCTTCGCCGGAAGAGGATCGGCACGCTTACGACGAGGACTATCTGCGGACTCTGATCAAGGTCGCCCTCGGCGGACGCGCCGCCGAAGATCTCGTGTACGGGAAGCTGACGACAGGCGCCGAGTCGGACCTGCAACACCTCACCGGCATCGCGCGCCAGATGGTCGGTCGCTGGGGGATGAGCTCGGCGGTGGGACCCGTCACGGTGATGGCCGTGGACAGCCGCGGAACGTTCCTGCCCGGAGCGGCTGCACCGTCGGAACAGACCCAGCAACTCGTCGATCAGGAAGTCCGGCGTATCGTCGACGAAGCCTACGACGAGGTCGTTGCGCTGCTGCGCGAGCATCGCTCCAAGCTGGACGATCTCGCGTTGGCCCTGCTCGATCGGGAGACGCTCGACGGGCCCGACGCTTATGCCGCTGCTGGTATCGAGCCGGTTCTCGCCGACGAGGACCTACGCGACACGACTCCAGCACCGGCCTGAAAGCACGCCTTCCAGGGGAGGCTGCTACTTTGTCCGGGTAATCAGGACGAGTACCGGTAGTGCTTTCCAGGCCTTCCTCTACTTGTTCGTCATCAAGAAAGCAAGGGAGGAAATTACGTGGCAACCGGAACCGTCAAGTGGTTCAACGATGCCAAGGGATACGGCTTCATCGCCCCCGAGGACGGCGGCAAGGATCTCTTCGTGCATCACTCGAATATCGCGGGCGACGGCTTCAAGTCTCTGACCGAAGGTGCCAAGGTCGAGTACGAGTCGCGTGAGGGCCAGAAGGGTCCCGAGGCAATCAATGTCGTTCCTCAGTAGAGAGGACGCGTAGTCGCCGAGAAGGAACAGAAGATCGAGCTCGACGGCGAGGTCGTCGAGGCTTTGCGGAACGGTTATTTCCGGATCGCTCTCGACGGCGGCCACGAGACGCTCGGATACACGGCCGGGAAGATGCGGCGCTATCGCATCCGTATCTTCCCCGGCGACCGGGTGAAGATCGAGCTCTCGCCGTACGATCTCAACCGCGGCCGGATCGTCTACCGCTACAAGTAGCGCCTAGCGTCCAGCCGACCATTCGGCGTTCAGCCACCAGTCCTTGTGGCCGTAGAACCCGAGGTTGTATCCCAGCGAAAGCACGGGGCCAAAAAGTTGTCGGCCGCGCAGACCGAAGAGCCTGCCTATCCCCTTTCGCGAGCGGACGAAGACGAGGGTTCGTCCATTGCGCGAAAAACGGGGCGACTCGTCGGCAAAGCCGCGCCGCGGAGTTGTGAGTCTGGTCTGCGATCCGTCGAGGCCCACCTGCCACAAGGCCCACTTCGTTGCGAAGAAAGTCGCGTTCGTGCTTTCCCGTTGCGATTGAGCGACGAGTGAACGGCCGTTGGGCGCGCAGGTGAGCGAGCCCCAGACGCGCTCGGGGGCTGCCACCAGCGGTCGCGGCCGCCAATTCGGGGGGTCGGCAATAAGCAGGCGCTTCCCATTCGTCGCGATTCCGTCGTTCCCACCCGTGAGGACGAGGTGGCCCCCGCACCAGGAGAGGTAGTCGCGATACAGGAGCATTCGAGCGATGCGTGAGACGCGTCCGCCGTGGACGGAAACGACGCGCAAGGTCAGCCCGTCGTCGGCCATCGATCCTGATCCCCCTGGATCGATCGAAAAGAAGAGCCAGCGGTCGTCCCCGGACCACCCGACGAGCATGATCGGCCCCGGCGTTTCTCCGGGTCCGATGGTCTTGTAGTACTCGGGTTCGGAGAAGACGGCATGGGCTCTGCCGCCGCGGCGCGCTCGGAGCCAGATCGTCTCTTTCGCGGTTTTCCCTTTTCCGGTCGCCCGAACTTCTGCTTTCCACGTCCCGTGCGGCGACACTCGCGGACCCTCGAAGCGGGCGAGGAGCACACGGCCACCTGGTCCGAATCGCACCTCTCTTTGGTTCGGCGGGTGGGTAATGCGGTCCCTGCAGGTCGCGAGGTCGATGATGTGCAACGCGCCCAGTCTTCTGAGCGCTATGGAACCGAGCCCCGGGTGCGGCTGACAGGCGAATACAGCGGCCGTGGCGACTGCGGCGGCGACCACGTTGCCATTATCCCTCTCGCCTCTACGATTGCCACGTGACGAAAACAGGCGACGAGCGGCGCACAGACTCGGACATCGAGGTCAAGCCGGTCTACACCGCCGACGATGCACCCCAGGAGCTCGAACCTCCGGGCGACTTCCCGTTCACGCGCGGCCCGTACCCCGACATGTACCGAGGGCGTCCGTGGACGATCCGACAGTACGCAGGCTTCGCTTCTGCGGAAGAGACGAACGAGCGTTTCCGCTACCTCCTCGCGCGCGGACAGACGGGGCTCTCGGTCGCGTTCGACCTGCCGACCCAGCTCGGCTACGACTCGGACGACCCACGCGCCGAAGGGGAGGTCGGCAGGACCGGAGTGGCGATCGACTCGATTGCCGACATGGAGTTGCTCTTCGACCAGATCCCGCTTGCCGAGGTCTCCACGTCGATGACGATCAACGCCCCGGCGGCGCTGCTGCTGTTGCTCTACGAGCTCGTCGCAGAGGAGCAGGGCGTCAGCGGCGACAAGCTGCGAGGCACGGTGCAGAACGACATCCTCAAGGAGTACATCGCGCGCGGGAACTACATCTTTCCGCCGCGCCCTTCGATGCGTATCACGACGGACCTGTTCGCGTACGCCGCGGAGCGGATCCCGAAATGGAACCCGATCTCCATCTCGGGGTACCACATTCGTGAGGCTGGGTCGACGGCCGTGCAGGAGCTCGCTTTCACGCTCGCCAACGGGATGGCGTACGCGGAGGCCGCGATTGCAGCCGGACTCTCCCCGGACGAGCTCGGTGAGCGTCTCTCCTTCTTCTTCAACGCGCACAACCACTTCTTCCAGGAAGTGGCGAAGTTCCGCGCTGCGCGCCGGCTGTGGGCGCGCATCATGAATGAGCGTTTCGGCGTGACGAATCCGAAGGCGCAGGCCTTGCGCTTCCACGCGCAGACGGGCGGTTCGACGTTGACGGCCCAGCAGCCGGAGAACAACATCGTGCGCGTCGCGATCCAGGCGCTGTCGGCAGTGGCCGGCGGGGCGCAGTCGATCCACACGAACGGTTACGACGAAGCTCTTGCGCTGCCGTCAGAACGCGCGGCTCGAATTGCGCTGCGAACGCAGCAACTTCTCGCGCACGAGGCGGGCGGCACGGATACCGCCGATCCGCTCGGCGGCTCGTATTTCATCGAGGCGCTCACCGACGAGCTCGAGGCGAAAGCCTGGGAGTTGATCCAGCGCATCGACGCGCTGGGTGGCGCGGTCGCCGCCGTCGAGCA
>VAXG01000108.1 GCA_005883355.1 Actinomycetota bacterium
CGGAGGAGCTCGGCCGGCGCTTCAAGGTCGACGAGGGTATCGGGATCGTGGAGCTGAGCTTCCACGGCGGCCGCTTCGAGCACGCCTGGCTGAAGAGGCGCGTCCAGAAGGCGCAGCTCGCCGACGCCGACTGAGGCCTGTAGCTACGCCGAGTGCGCCGAGTTGGCCACTGTGGCGCTTCGGTTCGGCGACGGCTCGACGAACATAGGCTTCAGGCAGACGGCGGTCGTCTACTGCGACGCGCACGCGGAGCTCGTCAAGCGGCTCTTCGTGACCTGCGACGAGCGCGACCTCGGAGTAGAAGTCAGCGTAGAAAGAGCGGCCCAACCCTGAAGCTGAGCCGCTCTTCGCCGGAAGTCTAGTTTCCGGCGACGTCTACAGTCCCTCGAGTGATCCTCGAGAACGGGGTCGTGCGGACGATGGAGCCGACGCTTCCCGTCGTCCGCGCGCTCGCCATCGCCGGCGACCGAGTCGCAGGCGGCGTCGGAACGCACGAGACCGCGCTCGCGAGCCCCGACCGTGTCGACCTCGGCGGCCGTTGCGTGCTGCCGGGCTTCAACGACTCGCACGTCCACTTCCCGACGTGGGCCCTCGCCCAACGACAGGTGCGGCTGGTAGGAACGGCGTCGCTGGACGAGGCGCTGGAGCGCATAGCCGCGGCGACGAGCGAGGTGCAACCGGGCGGCTGGCTCCGTGGCATGGGCTGGCGCTCCGGAGACTGGTCTCCTCCCACCGAGCCGACGAAAGAAGCACTCGACCGCGTCACCGGCGACACGCCCACTGCTCTGATGGCACGCGACTACCACTCGCTCTGGCTGAACTCGGCGGCGCTCGCACGCGCGAACGGCGACCTCGAGGTCGCCGGCGGCGTCGTCGTACGCGACGAGCGGGGGGAGCCGACCGGAGTGCTGCGTGAGGAGTGTGCCTGGCACTTCCGCGACACGCACGTTCGGCCGACGGAGGACGAGATGGTCGACGCCTCGCGCGAAGGCGTCCGCATCGCAATTGCGCGCGGGGTCACCGCGGTACACGACAAAGACGGCTGGCTCCGCGCGCTCGGCGTCTGGCAGCGCCTCCGCGAAGAAGGCCATCTCAACCTGCGCGTCTGGCAATCCATTCCCGCGGAACAAGTTGACGAGCTCGCCGACCTGCGAATCCGCAGCGGCTTCGGCGATGACCTCGTCCGCATCGGCTACCTGAAGACGTTCATGGACGGCACGCTCGGCTCGCAGACGGCACGCATGCTCGACGGCACGGGCGTCGAGATCACGAGCAGGGACCAGCTCGCGCAGATCATCCGCCGCGGCGCGCACGCAGGCCTCCCCGTCGCGGTCCACGCGATCGGCGACCTCGCGAACCGAGAAGCGCTCGATGCCTTCGAGGAGACGCACGCCGAGTGGCAACCGCTCGGCCTCCGGCACCGCATCGAGCACGCACAGGTGCTTGCACCCGAGGATCTCCCCCGCTTCGCCGGGCTCGGGATCGCCGCGTCGGTTCAGTTCAGCCACGCGCCGTCCGACCGCGACCTCGCCGACCGCTTCTGGGGGACAAAGACCGAAGGCGCGTACGCCTATCGCTCGCTCCGCGACTCCGGCGCCGTCCTCGCGAACGGCTCCGACGCGCCGATCGAGGAGCTCGATCCCTGGGCGGGCGTCTGCGCCGGCGTGCTGCGAACGATCGACGACCGCGGGCCCTGGCACCCCGAGCAGCGCCTGACCCTCGACGAGGCACTGCAGGCGACGACGGTCACTCCGGCCTGGCTCTCGCGTGACGAGCATCGCCGGGGCAAGCTCCTCCCCGGTTTCCTCGCAGATCTGGTCGTCCTCGACCGCGACCCGTACGAGCTCGAGCCCGAGCAACTACCCGAAGTCAACGTCGTCGCCACGATGCTCGGTGGTCGCTGGACACACAATCCGCCGCCATGGGAAGATCGCTTGGGGTAATTCCAAGAGCAGGAGGGCGTCCTCGATGGAGGCTGGCTCGGTTTCCTCATCCTTCGACCGGTTGCGGGTGCACTCGATTGGGCTGCCGCAAGTTCTGTTCCAGTCGATCACCCACATGGCACCCGCTGCAGCGGTCGCCTACTCGATCTACATCTCGGTGCCGTTCTCGCGTCAGGCGCTCGCGCTGTCAGTGCTGCTGGCGCTGGTTGCCTGCCTCTGTGCGGCGACCGCGATCGGCCAACTCGCCAAGCTCGAGCCTTCGGCGGGTGGCCTCTACGCCTACGCGGCCCGCTCGCTCGGGCCGTGGGCCGGATTCAACGTGGCCTGGCTTTTCATCCTGTTCGAGCCACTAGTCGCGCCGTTCCTCTATCTCGAGTTCGGCTGGGCGATGCGCGAGGTGATGTCAAGCGAGGCCGGCTGGCACTGGTCCGGCCAGTGGGTCCTCTGGGCGCTGCTGATGGCCGTGATCGTCTTCCTACTGACGTATCGCGATATCCGCATCTCCACGACTGCGGGCGTCATTCTCGGCGCCTTCGAGATCGTGGTCTTCGGAGCGCTTGCCGTGTGGATGCTGCTTTCGAATACAAGCCACCTCAACCTGCAGCCGTTCAACCCGCATCACGCGGTCGGAGGCTGGAACGGTGTCTTCCGCGGGATGGTCTTCGCGATCCTCGCCTTCATCGGGTTCGAGGCGGCTGCCCCACTCGGCGAAGAGGCGAAGCACCCGCGCCGCGCAATTCCGCGGGCGGTCGTCGGCTCGGCGCTCTTGATCGGCCTCTTCTACGTCCTGGCGGCGTACGCGTGGGTGTTCGGCGCCGGCTTCAACACGTTCGTCGACCAGGCAACGGGCGCCGACCCGTGGCGCGCTCTCGGCAAGGCGTTCTGGGGCGGAGCCTGGGTGCTGGTGTTCCTCGCGATCTGCAACTCGATCGCGGCGAACTCGAACGCCGCGGTCAATGCGGCCACGCGAGTCTTCTATGCGCTCGCGCGCAACCGGCTGGCTCCGCGGCCGCTGGGACGCACGCATCCCGAGTACAAGACGCCGTACATCGCGATCGTCTGGATGAGCATCTTCGCGGTCGTGCTCGCACTGCTGCTCGGCTGGAAGTGGGGACCGCTCGTCGGGTTCGCCCTGATCGCGACGCTCGCGGTGATCGTCGTCGTCATCGTCTACATCCTCATCTGTCTCGGTTGCATCTGGCACTACTGGACGAAGCGCCGCGCCGAGTTCAACTGGTTCCTGCACGGCCTCGTTCCGGCCGCAGGCGCGGTCCTGTTCTTCTTCCCGCTCTACTACGAGTACGTCAAGTTCCCACCGACGTACCCGATCAAGTACGCGAACTGGGTCGCGCTCGGCTGGGTCGCCGTCGGCATCGCACTCACGTTCTTCCTCTACGCCCGCTACCCGGACCGGCTGCGTGACATGGACCGGGTCTACGTCGAAGACGAGACAGTCGCAGCGGTGCCGGCGTAGATGGCGATCGCGGTCGACCACAGGATCGGCCGTGACGAGATCATCTGGGCGTTCGGGCCCGATCTCGAGCCTGTGCTCGAGGTCGAGCCCGGCGCGACTGTCACCTTCGAGACGAACGACTGCTTCACCGGGCAGATCAGCTCGGAAGACGACCTCGTCACGGAGATCGACTTCGGGCGCGTCAACAGCGCGACAGGGCCCGTCGCCGTCAAAGGGGCCGAGCCCGGCGACTCGCTCGTCGCGGAGATCGTGGACGTGCGACCGATCGACGTCGGCTTCGCCTGCCTGATCCCCGGCTTCGGGCAGCTGATCGACCGTGTCCAGGCACCCGTGACTCGACTGTTCCGAGTCGAGGACGGCTGGATCCAGATGAACGAGCGCGTCCGCTTTCCGGCCCGGCCGATGGTCGGCGTCGTCGGCGTGGCGACCGACGGGGAAACCCTCGGCAACGGCCTCGCCGGACGCCACGGCGGGAATCTCGACGACCACCTGCATGGGAAGGGCGCCCGCATGTACTTCCCGGTGCGGCAGGCCGGCGGAATGTTCGCCGTCGGCGACATGCACGCCTCGATGGGCGACGGCGAGATCTGCTTCACGGGCGTCGAGATCGCCGGCGAGGTCGACATCCGCTTCGACCTGTTGAAGGGGAAGCAGGGCACCTGGCCCGTGACGGAGCTCCCGGACCGCTGGATCCCTCACGCGACGGCTGACGACTACGGCGACGCCCTGAGGCTCGTCTCGGAGGAGGCCGCCCGGCTGCTCGTAGACGAATGGGGCTTCTCGATCGAGGACGCCTTCATCTTCCTGTCCGTGGCCTGCGATGTCGGCGTCGCCCAGGCCTGCAAGCCCGCGCCCGGATTCGGGACGATCGCGCGCTTCGCGATCCCCAAGATCGAGGCGACCCCTCGACCCTTCCGTACGTGACTACAATTCGGAAAGCAATGCGAACCATGAACCCCGTTCACGAGTCCACGTCGTGCGCCGTCGCAGCGTGTGCGGAGATCATCGGCGCGAAGTGGACGGCGCTCCTCGTGCACGACCTGTCCGAAGGGGCCCGGCGGTTCACCGAGCTTGAACACTCCTGCGCCGGAATCAGCCCGCGCACGCTCTCGGAGCGCCTGCGCGCGCTCGAGGACGAAGGGCTCGTCCTCCGCCGGAGCTACGCGGAGTCGCCGCCTCGCGTCGAGTACGAGCTGACGGCAAAGGGCGACGCGTTGCTGCCGATCATCGAGGAGATGCGGCGGTTCGGTCATGCGTTTCTGACCGACTGCGCGTAGCCCACTCGGGCTCCGCCCAGAGCTTCACGAGCTCGACGATCGTCGCCGCCGACGTGGCCATGTCCTGAACCGACGCCCACTCCAGCACGGAGTGGAACTGGTGCGCACCGGTGAAGATGTTCGGCGTGAGCAATCCGCGCGCGCTCAACATCGCGCCGTCTGTGCCGCCCCGGATCGGCTCGCGCCACGGCTCCATGCCGGTGCGCCGCGCGGCTTCATCCGCGGCCTCGGTCACCGCCGGCTCGGCGTCGAGGAACTCTTTCATGTTGCGGTAGCTCTCCTCCACGGTCACGGTGACCTGCGCGCGCGGCTCCTCCGCGGCGAGGTCGTCCGCGAGTGAGCGGAGGAGCTGCTCGTGCTCCTCGAGCTTGCCGGCGTCGAAGTCACGCGCGATGAAGCGCAGCTCGGCCTCGGCAGTTGTGCCCGCGATCCGCGTCGGATGAACGAATCCCCGGCGCCCTTCCGTCGTCTCCGGCGAAAGGTCGTCCTGAGGAAGACGCTCGACGATCCGCGCCGCGAGCTTGATCGCATTCACCATCTTTCCTTTCGACGTGCCGGGATGGACGCTGTGCCCCTCGATTCGAATTCGCACCTCCGACGCCGAAAACGTCTCGTCGTCGATGCGGCCGATCTCCGAGCCGTCGAGGGTGTACGCGAAGTCGGCGCCGAACTCCTCGATGTGGAAATGGTCGACGCCGTGCCCTACTTCCTCGTCGACAGTGAAGCCGACACGGATGGGAGCGTGCTCGATCTCGGGGTGCGCCGCGAGGTACGCGACCGCGCCCATGATCTCGGCGACGCCTGCCTTGTCGTCCGCTCCGAGCAACGTCGTGCCGTCCGTCGTGACGATGTCGTGCCCGATCCGCTCGGCGAGGATCGGGTTCTCGCTCGGACGCAGGATCTTGCGCGGGTCGCCGGGCAGCACGATGTCGCTGCCGTCGTAGTCGCGGATGACCTGCGGCCTGACATTCGTGCCGGATTCGTCCGAGCTGGTGTCCACGTGCGCGATCAGCCCAACCGTCGGGCCCGACGTACCCCGCACCGTCGCAAAGACGTAACCGTGCTCGGTGAGCTCGACGTCCTCCAGCCCGATCTCGCGCAGCTCGTCGGCGAGCATCTTGGTGAGATCGAGCTGCTTCGCCGTGCTCGGGTACGTCTCGGAGTCGTCATCCGACTGTGTATCGACCTGGACGTAGCGCAGGAAGCGGTCGAGTACGTCGTCTCCGAGCTCGGCGGCGATCGGCGTCGGATAGCGGGAGTCAGGCAAGCGCGGCCAGGCCTCGGTAAAGCTCCGACGCGGCGGCGACGGCACGGTCGATGTCTTGGACTCGCAGCCGCTCGTTCGGCGAGTGGACGTTGCTCTCGCGCAGAGCGAAGCCGGTGCCGATCGTGGGAATTCCTTTCGCGGCCAGGGCAGGGTAGATCGGCAGCGTTCCGCCGACCCGTACGAGCAGCGGGCGCACGCCCGTCGACTTCTTGAACGCCTCCAGGCCGAGTTGGATCGCAGGCGAGTCCGGTGAGAACACGCCGGGCGCTGCGGAGTTCTCGCGGATGAGCTCCACCTCTGCCGTATCGGGCGTCGCGGCGCGGATGAGCTTCTCCACCGTCGCGGCGATCGTCTCCGGATCCTGACCCGGCGCGAGGCGAATGGTGAACCGCGCCTCGGCCTCGACGATCAGCGTCGTATTTACGAACTCGGGCTTGCCGCCGCGAATGCCGTTCACGTCGAGCGAGGGCTCCGCCCACGTTCGGTCGTAGAACTCGTCCGCCGCCTTGGCGTCGAGGGGGGTCGCATCTGCCTCGTCGAGGATCTCCCAGCCCTTCGGAAGGCTCTTGAGGCTGTCGACCTCGACCTGGCTCAGCGGTGCGCGGCCGACGCGGAGCTGGTCGGGCAACAGCCCGTCGCGCGGGATCACCGCCGACAGTCCTTGCATCAACACATGAATTGCGTTGAGTGCCGCACCGCCGTAGTACCCGGAATGCATGTCGCGCTCGCCCGTCTTCACCTTCAGATGGAAGGCGACGAGGCCGCGTGTCGCGAGCATGAACTCAGGCTGTTCGGGTCGCGTCATGCCGCCGTCGAAGATGATGCAAGCGTCCGCGCCGCGCTCGTCAGCGTCGATGAAGTCGACGATCGAATGGCCGCCGATCTCCTCCTCGCCGTCGCAGGCGACGCGGATGTTGACCGGCAAGGCCTTGTCGCGGTGCAGTAGTTCGGCCGCCTTCAGGAGCGTGTAGAGCTGGCCCTTGTCATCGGCGATGCCGCGCGCGTAGTACCAACCGTCACGCTCGTCGAGCTCGAACGGCGGTGACTCCCAGAGGTCGAGCGGCGCCGGCGGCTGAACGTCGAAGTGGCCGTAGATCATCACGGTCGGCGCGGCGGCGCCGTTCGTGTTCGCCGGAATGTCGCCGATCACGAGGTCACGCTCGCCCATCGGGACAAGCTCGGCCTCGCCTCCGATGCGCTTGACGAAGTCGCGCACCCACTCCGCCGCGCGGCGCACGTCGTCCTGGTGTGCGGGATCCGCGCTCACCGAAGGGATCGCGATGAACTCGCGCAGTTCTTCCAACCAAGCCTGCTCCACGGCAGGCGAGTCTAGTTACAGGCTAGGCGACTTCGCGCAGCTTGACCGCGTCCGCCAGGGCCCGAAGCTTCTTCAGGCTCTGGTTCTCGATCTGCCGGATGCGCTCGCGCGTGACGTTGAACGTCCGCCCGACCTCGTCCAGCGTCCTCGGATGCTGGCCGTCGAGTCCGTAGCGGAGCTCGAGCACCTGCCGCTCCCTGCTCGACAGCGTCCCGAGGATCTTCCGTAGCGTCTCCTTGCGCATCGTGATCTCGGCCTCCTCGTCCGGGAGAGGCAGGTTGGCGTCGGTGAGGAAGTGGCCGAATTCGGACTCGTCCTCGTCGCCGACCGGCTTCTCGAGCGAGACCGGTGTCTGCGCGCTGCGGCGGATGTGTTCCACCTCGTCGGGTGTGAGGTCGAGGTCCTTGCCGATCTCGGCGGCCGTCGGCTCGCGGCCGAGCTCGGCGCGGAGCTTTCGCTCGGAGCGGACGATCTTGTTGAGCTTCTCGACGACGTGGACAGGCATGCGGATCGTGCGTGCCTTGTCGGCAAGCGCCCGGGCGACCGCCTGGCGGATCCACCACGTCGCATAGGTCGAGAACTTGAACCCCTTGCGGTAGTCGAACTTCTCGGCGGCGCGAACGAGGCCGATCGTCCCCTCCTGGATCAGATCGAGGAACGGCAAGCCCTGGTTGCGGTACTTCTTGGCGATCGAGACGACAAGACGAAGGTTGGCCTCGACCATCTCCTGCTTCGCGCAGTGGTCCCCGCGCTCGATCCGCTTCGCCAGCTCGACCTCCTGAGCGGCGGTGAGGAGATCGACCTTGCCGATGTCCTTGAGGAAAAGCTGGAGAGCATCGGTCGACACCTCACGAGGCTCTTCGGCCTGCTGCTCTTCTTCCTCGGCGGCGACGACCTCGATCTGGAGCTCCTCGAGAGCGTGGTAGAAGTCGTCGATCTGGGCCGGCTCGAGATCGAGCTCGTCGAGCGCGACGGCGATCTCGTCGGCGCTCAGGTGCCCGTGCTCGCGCCCGGCCTCCAGAAGCGCTTTCGCGTCATCCGTCTCCAGTAGATCGGTGACGGTCTTCGGTGGTGCGACGGCTACCTCGGTTGCGCTCACTCCGTTCCCCCCTCCGGGACGGCGTTTTAGCGATGCCGCACTGTGCCAGCTAGGTCGGACGGGCGCCATAGGCCGAACGGCTCATCTTTGTGCGGACTGGTCCTAGAGTCTAGGGGTTTCGACCTGCCTTAAGAAGCGTTTCGGCCCTCTTTCCAAGGAGTGTCTTTGGGCCTTGCGCACGGGCGAGGGCCAGCTCGCGACGAGCACGAGGCATGTCTCCGAAGTAGATGAGCAGGAGTCCAAGGTGGAATCGTACCGTCTGGGCGTGCGGAAACCGGCGCGCCAGCGGGCCGAGACGCGAGAAGGCCGCGGCCGGCCGGTCCTTGTCGTAGAGCCCGACGGCCGCGGCAGTCAGCGCCTCGGGGTCGTCCGGGGCTGCCTGAACCGCCGCGAGAAACTCGCGCTCCGCGGAGACAGGACGCAAGACCTGCTGGTAGGCCGAGCCCCGCAGCAAGTGCGCCTGGACGACCGTCGTGACGCGCGCGAAGCTCGGCACGAAGGGGGGCAGGCCCGGCGGGGTGCCGGGATGCCGGAGATCCTGCGCGCGGACGGCCGAAGGAGAATCAGGCTGGACCCGCTCCGCAGCCTGCCAGGCGCGCGTCGCGTCGGCCTGCTGCCCGGAGAGCGCGAGAGCAAGCCCGAGCTCGAGCTGGACGAGCGCACTGTGCGGATAGTGGGCCGCGAGGATCCGCAGCCTGCGTGCCGTGCCAGCCGGCCACGCTTTCAAGGCCTCGCGCACCTGCCGCGCGACCTCCGGGCGCGCCGTCGGATCCGAGGCGAACGGCGGAGGCTTGCTCGCGTGCCGCTGGACGTCGCTTCGCGTTGCGAGCGTCACGCCGACCACGGTTCCCGCGGCGGCCAGGGCGGCGAGCCCGACGACGATCCAGACCCGGCCTCGCGCGCTCATCTCGGGCGACGCTAGCTCACGCGAGCAAAGCTATATTTCCTATAGCGATGCCGACGTATCGAGAGCTCCTGCAGCAGACCCGGTCCGAGATCTCGGAGATCGACGCGAACCAGGCCCGTGAGCGGATCGAGTCCGGTGAGCCCGTCGTCGTCGACGTCCGGGAGCAGGACGAGTGGGACGAGGGTCACATCCCGGGTGCCGTCCATGTGCCGCGAGGTCATCTCGAGTCCCGGATCGAGCGCCTGGCCCCGGACCCCGTCCGTCCCGTCGTCGTCTACTGCTCGGCCGGCAACCGCTCGGCCTTCGCCGCCAAGACGCTCGCGGAGCTCGGCTACGAGGACGTCGTCTCGCTCGCTGGCGGCTTCACCGACTGGAAGCGCAACGGATTCCCCGTGCAGCTCCAGGCCGGACTGGACGTCCCGCAACGCGCGCGTTACAGCCGCCATCTCCTGATCCCCGAGGTCGGCGAGGAAGGGCAGCTGAAGCTGCTCGACTCGAAGGTCCTGCTCGTCGGCGCAGGCGGTCTCGGCTCACCGGCGTCGCTCTACCTCGCCGCCGCCGGTGTCGGCCGCATCGGAATCGTCGACGCGGATGTCGTCGACGAGTCGAACCTGCAACGCCAGATCGTCCACTCGACCGAGTCGCTCGGCGAGCCGAAGGTCGATTCCGCCAAGCGCGCGATCGAGGCGCTCAACCCAGACGTCGAGGTCGTCCCCTACCAGGAACGCCTCAGCTCGGAGAACATCGAGCGCATCCTGGCCGACGGCTGGGACGTGATCGTCGACGGCGCCGACAACTTCCCCACCCGCTACCTCGTCAACGACGCGTCGGTGTGGCACAGGATTCCGGTCGTCCACGGTTCGATCTACCGCTTCGAAGGACAGGTGACGGTTTTCAAGCCGTACGAAGGCCCGTGTTACCGCTGCCTCTTCCCCACGCCGCCGCCGCCCGAGCTCGCGCCGTCGTGCGCAGAAGGCGGCGTGCTCGGGGTGTTGCCCGGCGTGATCGGCTCGCTGCAGGCGAGTGAGGCGCTCAAGCTCGCGCTTGGGATCGGTGAGCCGCTGATCGGCCGGCTGCTGCTGTTCGACGCGCTCACGGCGGCGTTCGACGAGGTGAAGCTGCGGCGCGACCCGGACTGCCCGGTCTGCGGTGAGCAGCCGACGATCACCGAGTACGTGGATTACGTCGAGTTCTGCTCGGGCACGAGGGAGCCCGCGTGACCAAAGTCAGGATCCCGCCCACTCTTCGCGAGCAGGCAGGAGGACAGCGCGAGCTTGCCGCCGAAGGCGACACGGTTCGCGAGCTGCTCGAGGACCTGATGGGACGGTTTCCCGGGCTGCGCACGCAGCTCGTCGAGGACGGTGACATCGCACCGTTCGTCAACGTCTACCTCGAGGGCGAGGACGTACGCACACTCGACGGGCTCGAAACCGAGGTCCGTCCCGGCTCGACAGTGATCCTGCTGCCGGCCATGGCCGGCGGTTGATGACGTCGGTCCAGAAGCTCTACGGCGAGTTCTGGGCAGGCGAAAGCGCACTCGACTCCCAATTGCAAGCCAGCCTCGGGCCGCGCGGCACGGAGTGGCTCTTCGAAGCTTTCTCAGCGCTCGGGCCGAAACCCGGTCAGCTGATCGTCGACGTGGGCGCACGCGACGCCGTCCACGCGATCCGTCTCGTGCGTGAACACGGGCTGCGTGCGATCGCCGTAGATCCGGTGCCGCGCCACATCGAGCTTGCTCGGCGGGCAGTGACGGAAGCAGACGTCGGGGACGACGTCGAGGTCGTCGAAGCCGGAATCGAAGCGATGCCGATCGCGGACGCTGTCGCCGATTGGATCTGGTGTCGCGACGTCCTCGTCCACGTCGATCTTGCGCAAGGGTTCGCGGAATGCGCGCGGATCCTCCGACCGGGCGGGCGGATGCTTGCCTACGTCACCTGCGCGACCGACTCGCTCGAGCCTCGTGAAGGCGGAGAGTTGTTCGACGCGCTCGCGATCGTTCCCGAAAGCGTCGATCCGAGCGCCGTCGAGTCACGTGCGGAGACGGCGGGCCTGACTCTCGAGGCGGCCATTCCGCTCGGGGGCGAGTGGCGCGAGCGCATGATCGAAGACGGATCGTGGGACCCGGGCAGCGATCTGCTCCGCCTTTCCCGGCTGCAGCGACGCAAGGAGGAATTGCTCGAACGTCACGGACCGGCTCACGTCGACGCGTATGTCGCCGGAACGCGCTGGGGTGTCTATCAACTCCTCGGCAAGCTGTGCCCGACGGTCTACGTCTGGCGGCGCGATGCGTAGGACGATCGCAGCGTCTGTGCTGGATCTCGTCGGCGACACGCCACTCGTCGAGTTGAAGCCCATCGGCGATGTCCGGATCTACGCAAAGCTCGAGGGGCAGAACCCGACCGGCTCGATCAAGGATCGCATTGCCAAGGCGATGATCGAGACGGCCGAGGCGTCGGGGGAATTGGAGCCGGGGCGTGAGCTCCTCGAGCCGACGAGCGGCAACACTGGCATCTCGCTGGCGCTCGTTGCCAAGCTGAAGGGATACCCGCTCACTTGCGTGATGCCGGAGAACGCGACTGAGGAGCGCAAGCGCTTGCTGCGGCTCTACGGGGCAAACATCGTCTTCTCTCCGGGCGACGAAGGGTCGAACGGTGCCGTCCGGCTTGCGCTCGAGCTTGCGGAGCGCGAGCCCCGCTTCTTCATGCCGTTTCAATACGCCAACGAGGCGAATCCACGTGCGCACTACGAAGGCACGGGCACGGAGATCGCCGAGGCGCTCGAGCGTGTCGACGTGCTGGTCGCAGGGCTCGGCACCGGCGGCACGCTGATGGGAACCGGCGAGCGGCTACGCGAGTCGTTTCCCGACGTCGTGGTCGCCGCGGCCGAGCCGCTTCCCGGCGATCCCGTGCTGGGATTGCGCTCGCTCGACGAGGGCTACGTGCCGCCGATCCTCGACGTGTCGAAGCTCGACCGCAAGGTCCTCGTCTCGAACGAGGACTCCGTGCGCGAGGTGCGCCGGCTGCTCGACGAGGAGGGGATCTTCGCCGGCGTCTCCGCAGGAGCCGTCGGCCATGTCGCCCGCACACTGGGGAGGGAGCTCGACGAAGGCGTGGTCGTCGCGATCTTCGCGGACGGAGGCTGGAAATACCTCTCGGCGGACTTCTGGGACGCGGACAACGTGGAACAGGCGATGGAGCGAACCGTCTGGTGGTGATCCCCGACGACGTGCGCGCGGCGCTCGTCGCACACGCCGAGAGCGAGGCACCGAACGAGGCCTGCGGGCTCATCCTCCTGCGGGACGGGCGGGCAGAGCGTTACGAAGCCGGTCGCAACGCCGCGTCGTCTCCGTTTCGCTTCGAGCTCGAGTTCGACGACCCGGAGGTCTGGTTCGCGGAGGACGAAGGCTACGAGCTCGCCGTCTTCCACTCGCACATCTCCGCGCCCGCCAGACCGTCACGAACCGACGTCGAGAACATCGGCCTCTGGGAAGGGAAGCCCTACCTCGTGTACTCCATCCAGAAGGACGATCTGGCCGCCTTCCGGATCGAAGGCGCCCAGATCTCCGAGATCTCCGTCAGCTCGTAACCTTGAAGAAGCCGAACATCTGCGGCTCGTGGATCGAGCAGTAGTACTTCCAGCTCCCCGTCTTCAGCGTCACCGTCACCGTCTTCTTCCCCTGGAACGAAGTTGCGGTCAGCACCTTCTCGATCTTCGGGCCGCCCTTCTCCCGCTCGATCGTGAAGTTGTGGATCGCCGCCTTGTCGGTGACCACGAAGGTGTACTTACCCGCCTTGAGCGTCTTCACCTTCGCCGCACCCTGCTTGAGCGTGATCGTGTAGCCCGGCCCAACGGTGCCGGTCAGCTTCGGGGTCGATGCCTGAGCAGACACGAGGAACGCGGCTGCGGCAAGACCCACCGCGAGAAGTACAAGTGCGATTCGTTTCATGCAGCTCCTCTCACATTTGAGAATTTGACACTCCCTATACGCGAGAAGCGGCCGGGCGGTTTGCACGAGCTAGGTGACGGTGAGCACGCCCTTCATGCCCAGCTTGGCATGTGAGTCGAGCGTGCATTTGTAGGGAAGCTTCCCCTTCTTGAGCGTGACGATCAGGGTGCCGGTCTTGCCCGCCGCGATCGACTTGCTCTTCTTGCCTGCGATGGAGAAGTCGTGCGGGATCTTGCCTTTGTTCGTCAGCTTGAACGTGACCTTGCCGTGCGGCACCTTCGCCTTTGAGAGCGTGAACTTGAACTCCTTCATCGTCACCGTGACGGTCGTCGCGGCCGCCGCAGACGGCCGAGCAGCAACGGGAGCGACCAAAACGAGGGCCGCGAGCGCGACCCCGAGCGCAAGCGCGATGCGATTCATGAGGCTCCTTCCCCAGTCGAAGATTTCGCGGAGCATGGTAGCCCCGGCGGTGTTAGCGGCCGATTAAGAGTCGGCGTCGAAGAGCTCGGCTTCGAGCGCCTCGCGCTCGACGTCGTCGCGATCGCGCTGTTCGCGCCGCTGCTCGAACGTCACCGCGAGCTTGAGGATGCGCGAGCCCTCCACCTCGAGCACGTCGAAGCGTATGCCGTCGTGCATGATCGTGTCACCTGCCTCAGGCTGGCGCCCGAGCAGGCCGAACACGAAGCCGGCCATGGTGTGGTAGTCCTCATCGGGCAGCGTGGTGTTGAAGCGCTCGTTGAAGTCGTCGATCGGGAACGTCCCGTCGATGACCACGGTGTCCTCGTCGATCTGCTCGACGGATTCGTCCGGCAGATCGAACTCGTCCTCGATGTCTCCCACGATCTCTTCGAGGAGATCCTCGAGCGTGACGATCCCCTCCATGTCGCCGTATTCGTCGACCACGATCGCCATGTGTTGGTTCGCCCGCCGAAACTCCGCGAGCAAGGCAGCCAGATCCTTCGTCTCGGGGACGATGTGCGCGGGCCTGATGATGTCCTCCACCTTGACCTCGTGCATGCCGCGATCCCGCAGCGCCCGGAAGAGATCGCGCACGTGCAGGATGCCGACGACGTTGTCCAGCGACTCGCGGTAGACGGGGTACCGGGTGAACGGTGAGTCCATCACCGCCTCGAGGCACTGCTCCGGGGGGAGGTCGATGGAAAGCGCAACGACCTCGGGTCGCGGCACCATCACGTCCTTCGCCTCCTTGTCGGCGAAGTCGAACACCTTGTAGAGCATCTCCTGTTCCTGCTGCTCGATCTCGCCGTGCGCGGTCGACTGGGAAACGAGCATGCGCAGCTCGGCCTCCGAGAGCACGTCGTCGTCCGCGCCCGGCGGTTTCTGACCGAGCCACTTCAGCACGATCTCCGTCGAGCGCTCCAAGAACCAGATGAGAGGGCGCATGACGATGAGGAACGTGCGCACCGGCGCGGCGACGATCAGCGCCGTGCCTTCGGAGTGGCCAAGTGCGATCCCCTTCGGCACGAGCTCGCCGATCACCACGTGCAGGAACGTCAGGATGAGGTACGCGAGGAGCACGGCGAGCACGGTCGCCAAGAAGTCGTCGAAGAGATGCGCGAGCGTCTGCTCGCCGAGGGCACCGATACCGAGCGAAGTCAGCGTGACTCCGAGCTGCATGGCCGCGATGAAGCGCGGCGGATCGGCCGTGATTCGTAGCGCGTCGCGCGCCCGCCGGTTGCCCTGATGCTGCAGCTCGACGATCCGGGTCCGGCGCGCGGTGACGAGGCCGTATTCGGCCGCGACGAAGAAGGCGTTCAGCAGGATCAGAACGCCGACGGCGACGAGCTCTAAGAGGATCGTCACGCCCCGACCCCGTGGGCGTTGGTACTAGGCGGGATTTCGTCGTCCAACTACGGAGAAGTATAGGAAACGAGGTTGTCGTCACCGAAACGCGCGGCCCGACCCTCACGGACAAGCCGTTCCAGGTGCGACAGGGTCTCCGCAACCGCGAAACGACGCTGGGTGGGCGTCAGCTCCCGTCCGAACACGTCGAGCGAGATCTCGTAGGCGGTGCGGGGCTCGGCGGCGAGCGCGGCCGCGTGATCGTCCAGCCTGATCCGGTGGTGCTCGATCAGCTCACGGGCACGATTGGGCGCATCATCGATCGGCTCGCCGTGCCCCGGATAGACGACACGGGGCGCGAGCTCGATCGTGCGTTCCAGTGAGGCGAGGTAGTCGCCGAGCGGATCAGGTCGGCTTTCGGGATAGAGGCCGACGGCCGGCGTGATCCGCCTCAGCAGGTGATCGCCCCCGACCAGCACGCCGTCGCGGAGGAACCCAAGGTGGCCGTCGGCATGGCCGGGAAGCTCGAGGACCTGCCAGCCCCCGACCTCACTACCCTCGTAGAGCAGGTCAGGATCGATCGCGTAGCGGATGAACGACGCGAACGCGTGTCCCTGGACGATGAGGTCCTCGGTCACATCGGCGGGCACGCCGTGTCGCACGAACCACGCCGCCATTCGCTCCGGCCAGTCGTCGCTACCCCAGACCCGCTCGCACTGAGCGTAGTCGAGCCCACCCTGGAAGACAGGGGCGGCAGTGGCCTCGGCCGCCGACTGTGCTCCGCCGACGTGGTCGGGGTGGAAGTGGGTGATCGCGATGCGCTCGGCGTCCACGGAGTCCCACGGCGCGTCTCCGAGCCCGAGTCCGGTATCGAAGAGCGTGCCGTGCGCGAGGTAGCAGTGGACGTGCTTCGGCCCGGTCGGGAGCGGCAGCGTCAGCCGCTGAATACCGTCCGCAAGCTGTACGAACGTCTGTTCTATACTCCCCGCTGAGGACATGCGGATCGAGTATCGCGAAGAGCCTTGCAAGAGCGCCCTCAATCCGGTCAAGGGCATGGGCTTCAAGTGGTCGCTGAACCCGTACATGGGCTGCGTCCACCGCTGCACGTTCTGCTACGTGCGTGCATTCGAGAAACGATCCGACCGGCCCTCGGACGATCGCTACGGGACGTCGATCCGCGTGAAGACGAACGTGGCCGACGTGTTGCGGCGGGAACTGGCGCGACCGACGTGGCAGCACGAGCAGGTGACCGTCGGCGCGGCAACCGACCCGTACCAGCCCGTCGAGGGGAAGTTCAAGCTGACGCGCGCCTGCCTTGAGGTGTTCCGCGACGTGGCGAATCCGTTCGGGATCATCACGCGCGGCCCGATGATCGTCCGCGATATCGACGTGCTCGTCGAGGCGTCACGGCGCGCAGACGTGAGCGTGACGTTTTCGATCCCGACGTTGGACGACGAGGTCTGGAAGCGGACCGAGCCGTCGACCGCGCATCCGCGGCAACGATTGAAGGCGGTAACGGCGCTCGTCGACGCAGGCGTGAAGGCGAGCGTCGGGATGGCGCCGATCCTGCCGGGGATCTCCGACCGGCCGGAGCAGTTGAGGGAGGTCGTGCGCGCCGCGCGAGAGGCAGGCGCCACCGGGATCTGGGCCAACCTCCTCTTCCTGCGGCCCGGCACGCGCGAGCATTTCCTCGAGCATCTGGCGGAGGACTGGCCCGAGCAGCTGCCGCTCTACGAGCGCCTCTACGCGAGCCGGCGTGCCTATCTCGGCGCTGAGGAGAGGAATCCGCTGCGAGATCAGGTGGGCGCGCTCGCTCGTGAATACGGGATCCGTGATCGGAGGAAGCTCAAGCTCGCACCTCCCGCTGAGCCCGAGCAGCTTTCGCTGGGCTTCTGAACGGCCGCACGGGCAAAGCCCGCACGGCCTCTTCTGCGGCGTCGACGATGTCGACACCTGGGCCGAATATCATCCTCAACGGGTGTCCACCCCCTCCACCCCCTCCGAGATCACCTGCCTCATCGTCGACGACCACGAGGTCGTGCGAGAAGGCCTGCGGCTGTCGCTGTCGCGGGCGCCGCACATCCGCGTGATCGGGGAGGCGTCAGACGGGGCGAGCGCGGTGGCGCTGGCGGAGAGGCGCAGGCCTGACGTGGTGATCATGGACGTGCGCATGCCCGGCATGGACGGGCTCGAGGCGACGAAGATCCTGACGGAGAAGGTTCCGGAGTCGGCCGTGCTGATCTTCACGGCGTACAGCGAGCGATCGCTACTCGGGCGCGGGCTCGAGTCGGGGGCGAAGGGCTACATCCTCAAGGAGGCGCCGCACCAGACGTTGTTGCGGGCGATCGAGAAGGTCGCGGGAGGCGAGGGTTACGTCGACCCGGCGTTGATGCCCGCCTTCCTCACCGGCAAGGACAAGGACGAGATGCTGACCGGGCGCGAGCGGGAGATCCTCCAGCTGCTCGCGGACGGCATGTCCAATCAGGACGTCGCTGCGAAGCTGTTCATCAGTCAGGAGACGGTGAAGAGCCATGTCCGCCACATCCTCGCCAAGCTCGAGGCGGACACGCGCACGCAAGCGGTTGCGATTGCGCTTCGCGAAGCGATCATCGACTAGAGCCGGGCTGCTCGTTCTGGCGTTCGCCGCAGCGGCGGTCTTGGCCGTGGTCGCACTCGCCGTGGGGAGCCGGCTGCTGGCCCTCGCCGGCCTTGCCGCGTCGATCGCACTCGCGGGGGTCGTCGCCGCATGGCTGATCGTGAGCGAGCGCCGCCGGCACGAGGCCGCGGAGCTCGAGCTCACGAGCGAGGCTCGCTTCCTCGAGTCGCTCGTCGAGACGATGGGCTCGATCGCGGGCGGCGCCGAAGTGTTGGAGCGGACACGCCAGGAGGCGGAACGACTCTTCGAGGCACGGGCGTTGCTGCTGCCGCCGGGAGAGCGGCCGCGGCGGGCTCCGGCGGAGAACGCGATGGTGATTCCCCTGCGGGCACGCGACGAGGAGATCGGGGCACTGCGGTTGACGCGGCAGCGTCCCTTCGACCGCGACGACGTCGTCCGTGCGACCGTCCTGGCCGACTTCGCCGCGCGTGAGCACGAGAATGCCAAGCTGCTCGATGACGCAGGCGTGCGCGAGGCCGAGCGCTCACGGCTGTCGGACCAGCTCATCACGGCCGAGCAGGACGAGAGGCGGCGCCTTGCGAACGAGCTGCACGACGGCGCGGTGCAGTCACTCTCTGGCGTCGCCCTGCTGCTCGACGCGGGGTTGAACTCGATCGAGGAAGGTCGCGGCGAGGAGGCGCAGCAAATCATTCGCCGCGCACTCGAACGCCATCGCGCAACGATCGGCCAGTTGCGGAATCTCTCCTTCAACCTCGAACCGGTCGTATTACGCGACCAGGGCTTCGCTCCAGCAGTCCGCGCGCTGACGGATCAGATCGAGCTCGCGCACAACGTCCAGGTCGAGATCGATGTCGAGGCCGCGGAGGAGCTCGCCGAGAAGACGCAGGCGGCGATCTACCAGATCATTCGTGAGGCCATCGACCAGGCACTTCATCGCGGGCCACCGCAGACCCTGTCGGTGACGATGCGGCAGACGGCCGACGGCGGCGTCGAGACCGCGATCACCGACGACGCGCCCGGCGAGCGCCGCCGCCGCAGCCTCGAGGAGCTGGAAGAGCGGGCGAGGACGCTGAACGGAGTCCTCACAGTCGACCAGGGCGAAGAGGCAGGCACGACGGTGCGCGTCGTGCTCCCTCCCTACGCGACGGCTCGTTAGGCCGGGGCTGACCCCCGCCATTAGGATGCGCGGCCGATGACGAACGGCGACCGCAAGCACCTCCTTTTCGTCTGGAAGCCCAGCGGCTACGAGTTGCGCGAGGCTGACGGCGACGCGCCGCCGGTCGGCACGCTGGTCGAGGTCGACGACCGCCAGGAGCAGGTCGTCAAGGTCGGGCAGTCGCCGCTGCCGAACGATCCTCGGCCCTGCGTTTACCTGCAAGCAGTCTGACCTCGGCGAGGGGCGTCTCCTCAGGGACGTACCGGTGCCAGGCACGGGTACGAAACGCACGACGAAGCGTCACGCAACTCAGCGATCCGCCTGGCGATGCCGCATCCCCGAACACGTACCGGTGCCAGGCACGGGTACGAAGCTGTGACGTCAACGTCCCGGATCGCCTACGAGCGGGCTACGACACTCTCCGCGGCGATGCGGCCGAACACGAGCGCGGCGGCGAGGCCGCTGGCGTAGCCGCCCGTCGAGATGCCGCCCACGTCGGCGCCCGCCGCGAACAGGCCGTCCGTGCCGACGACTTCGGCTTCCTCGTCGATGCACAGGCCTCCGATCGTGTGCGTGATGCCCGGCGAGACACGAACCGCCACGCGTGCGCCGGCGGGCGCCGGAAACGGAAGCTCGGTCGGATCCACTCGTGTCGGCGCGAGCGCGACGATATCCGCCACCTTGCGGTCGCGCACGCGCTGCGCGAGCGCGTCGTCGTCCAGGACGTACCAGGCGCGCGCGCGCGGCTGCTGCGCGGTCGCCTGCACCAGGTCGTTCTCGGACCACGAAACCTCGCCGCCGAAGAACTCCTCCCCGCGCTCGTTGTAGACGCGCGCAAAGCGGCCATAGAGCTGCGCGAGCGGGACGAACTCCGCTTCGCTGAAGCTCGCGTCGGGCATGTTGCGCCCGTAGAACTCGTCGAGCCCCGCGGAGAGCTCCGCGCCGCGCTCGAGCGCATGACGCATGCCGTCGCCACTGCTCCAGGGATTCGCCCGCAGCCTGAGTAAGCCACCGGGATGGATGTGCTCGGCGACGAGCTGCGCGTTTGCCTGGAAGCCCCCGGTCGCAAGGATCGTCGGCTCGGCCGCCGACTCTCCGACGCGGACGTCCCCTGCGGCCCGAACCAGGGTCTCTGTCAATCCGCGCGGATCGAAACGCTTTCCGCTCGTGCGCGGATTCCCCGTCTCGTGGACGACCACGGGCGCGCCGAGCGACTCGAGCCAGGCGATTGCGTCGTCGAGCCGTTCCCAAACGACGCGTTGCAGCGCCTTGTCGCCGGCCGGGCACTCCATGCGAAAGTCGTCCCAGTCGCGGAAACGCCAGATGACGCAGCTCGACAGCAGCATCGACCCGCCTGGTCGCGTTCCCTTCTCGTACACGATCGGCGTCGCACCGAGCTCGCGTACGCGCGCGGCGGCGGAAAGCCCCGCCATCCCCGCACCGGCGATGATGAGTGTCGTTATTTGAGCGCGAATCCCGGCTTGTGCTCGACGTACTCGATCCGCACACGCTCCGGGCCCCAGACGAAGACGGCGCGCGTGTTCGCAGCATCGACGACGTTATCGACGATGTCTCGCTCCTCGGCCTCGGCGATGACGGGCTCGACCTCGTCGACGAGCACGGCGACGTGGTTCAGCAACGGTTTCTCGGCATTGCCCGGATCGCCGGGATGGAATTCCACGTAGGCGCCGCCGACCTCGACGCGTGGATGACCCTCGCCGGAACGCTCGGCAGCATTGAAACCGAGCGTCCTGTAGTCCTGCGCCGTCTGCTCGGGGTCGACCGAATACAGCGCGACGTGGTCGAGGTCGTACTCCACGTCCGTCGGCGCTTCGACAAGGCGCACTCGAACGCCCTCGCCGAGCTCGACCTCAACACCATCGGGAAGGTCGACTCGCGCACGATTGAGATCCGACACGCGCAGCGCAACGTGCTTGAACGCACCTTTCTCACGTGGGCCTTCGGCCGCGAAGAGCGTCAGCTTCCCGCGCCGCGCATCGGAGCCGACCAACGTGAACGCATCCTGCCGGTCGATCACGTGCATCCCGACATGCTGCGTCAAGAAGTCGACGATCGGCTCGCGATCCGCGACCCAGAAGGCGACATGATCCAGGGTCTTGGGCTTCACCTCGCCAGCGTACCTGCGGGGTACTGCCCTACGAGGCGTATCACTTCTTCGTTTCGCCAGACTCCGATCGCTGCTTGTTCACGGTCGCCGCCGCGATCTCCTTGGCGCGCTTCGTCGAGCGGCCCTGCTTCTTCTCCGACTCCTTGATGTGCTCGTACTGACGTTCGCGCTTGTCGCTCCATGCTCCCTGTGGCATGTCTCGAACCTCCTCGATTAGTGGACGACGAGCGTCCCGTACCCGCTTTCGCGAGGGTTATTCCAGGGGTGGATTCTGGACGTCGTGTTCGGTCGCATACTCGTCGGTGAGCTTGTTCACCACATCGAGACCCTCGCCGTACGCGTAGTTGATCTTCACGAACGGCTGCCACTTGTCCGGCAGGGCGTCCTCCGGGAAGATCGCCTCCACCGGGCATTCCGGCTCGCACGCGCCGCAGTCGATGCACTCCTCGGGGTCGATGACGAGGATGCGCTCGGCCTCGTGGATGCAGTCGACCGGGCAGACATCCACGCAGGATTTGTCTTTGATGTCGATGCAGGGCTCGGCGATGATGTAGGTCACTGGCGGCGATCTACTCTACTCAAGCAGTGAGCTCGTCCACGACCTGAGCCGCGCGCTCGGAAAGGGCGTTTTTCACAAGCACCTGGTCGAAGCCCGCCTCGTGGGCGCGCCGTAGCCCGGCGGTGTCGGTGTGCCCTCCGAAGCCGAGGATCGGTATCTCCGGATACGAGTCGGCCACGTCCATCGGATCGACTCGACTGATGTCCGCGATCACGAGATCGGGCCAGTCGACACTGTCGGTCGTGACGAAGTGATGTCCAGGGAGCAAGGCCTCGAGCTTGCCCCGAAAGTAGACATCGACCCCACAGAGCAGGATCGTCGCCACGGCGAAAGGGTATCGCGCTCGGGTGTGTCCACTCAAGCCCTTGGTAGGGTCGCCCGCGTGGAAGACGGCTTCGTCCCCGTCGCTCGAGTCGACGACATTCCCCCGGGAACCATCCGCAACGTCCAGGCAGGCGAGGAGGAGGTCGCCCTGGCCAACTGCAGCGGCGGCTTCTATGCGGTGCAACCGCACTGCCTCCACCTCCAGGGACCGCTCGGCCAGGGCAAGCTGGACGGCTGCGTGCTCACCTGCCCCTGGCACGGCTGGCAATACGACGTACGAACAGGCCAGAATGAGTTCGACCTCGCAATCCAGCTCCGCACGTACGACGTCCAGGTCGAAGACGGAGAAGTTCGAGTCCGCGTCGCGGCCGACTCGAACTGACGTGTCGAAGGATCGCAACAGGGCCGCGAAACGGGCGCATGGGCAAAGCCCACGCGCCCTCTCAACGGAAACGACGAGTCGGTTCCTCACAGGCGTCGAGCTGATTCGTGCAGGCGAGTACTTCGCCGCGCACGAGGAGCTCGAGGATGCCTGGCGCGCGGCGCCCGCCGAGGAGCGTGACTTCTTCCAGGGTCTGGTGCACGTCGCCGTTGCGTGGTACCAGGCCGGACGCGGTCGCAGGATCGGTACCGAGCGGCAACTGGCAAAAGCAGCGCGCCGGCTCGGTCCGTACGCGCCCGCGCACCGCGGTCTCGACCTCGATCCGCTGCTCGCGCAGCTACGCCAACTGCACGAGCAGGGCTCGCTCGAGCTCCCGCCGCCGCTCCTCTAGAGATCGCCGAGGCCGATCGCCTCGAGCAGGCGATGCGTGTAGACCTGCACGCGATAGAACTCGTCGAAGAAGAGGAGTAGGCCGAGCACGACGAGGATCGTGCCCCCGACGATCGAGAACACGCGGTAGTGGTCGCGCATCCAGCGGAACAGCGCCATGCCCCGCACGAAGAAGACGGCGACCAGGAGAAAGGCTGCGCCGAGACCGGCCGAGTAAGCGGCGAGCCAGGCAGAGCCCCGAATGACGGTGTCCGAGTTCCCGGCTGCGGCGAATGCCTCCGCGAGAAACGGCCCCACGCACGGCGCGGCGCAGATGGCGAAGGCGCCGCCGAGCAGGACACGCGAACCGCTCCTTCGCGCACCCTGGATCAGCCCGCCCGCAACCAGCCGGTCCGTCCACGGCAGCAATCCCATGAACGCCAATCCGGCGACGACGAGGATGAACCCGGCGAGCGCCTGCTTCGTCTGGTCGCTCAGCACGCCGGCGATCAGGTTGGCGGTTGCGCCGAGCGCGACGAAGACGATCGCGAAGCCGGCGATGAACGGGAGGCTGGCCAATGCGACGCGCCGGCCCACGCCGGGATCGCCGAGTCTCTGCGCCTCGACCGCCGACACAGCAGAGAGGTAGCCGGGCACGAGCGGCAGCACACACGGGAAGGCAATAGAGGCGAACCCGAGCAGGAACAGTCCGCCGGCCTTCTCCATCAGCCCTCGAAGCGGCTCAACTCTTCGTCGAGCCGCCGCTCCGACGCCGCATCGAGCGGCGGGTCGGCGGGTGCCGGCTCGCGCGAGCGCGCCCAGCGTCGCGCGCCGAAACCAACTGCCACGGCGGCCGCCACGATGCCGGCCACCGGCAGCCACCAGGCAACCAGTCCGAAACCCTTGTGTGGCGGCGCCGCGAGGATCGCAGAGCCGTACTCGGCGACGAGCCTGTTCTTGATCTGTGTCTTCGTATCTCCGGCGGCGATGCGCGTGGCGATCAGGCGCTTGATCTGCTGCGCGGCCGGTGAGCTGGATTGATCGAGCGTCGTCTCGCAGACGGGACACATGACCTCGCCTTCGAGCTCGGCGAGCGTCGGGTGGCGTTCGCTCGCCCGGGCCGTCGGAACGAGAAGCAGCGCGAACACCACGATCGGGAGCAGACGCCTCATGACGCTGCAATCTGCCGCAGATAGCGCGGCAGGTCCTCCTCGACGATCAGCTCGCCGACGACTTTGCCGCTCCGTGCGACGAAGAAGATGCGCGGAATCGGTAGCCCGCCCCACTTTGCCAGGACGCTGCCGCTGCCGTCGTGCACGCTCGGGTACGTGATGCCGTGCTTCCTCTGCCAGTCTCGCGCGTCGCCCGAGAAGTCCTTCGTATCGACCCCGATGAACGCGACCCGGTCGCCGTACCGCTTCAGCGCGGCCTCGAGCCGCGTCGACTCGTGGATGCACGGGACGCACCACGACGCCCAGAAGTCGAGGACGATCGGCTTCTTCCCGCGGAGCGACATGAGATCGAAGCGTCCGCGGCCGTCGAGCCGGCTCAGGTCGAAAGCCGGCGCGGTTGGATGCTCACCGTCCTTCAGCGCCTGCGCCACACCCTTGCTGTTGTCGTTGGCGACGCGCCAGACGAGTAACGCGAGCAAGCCGATGACGAGCGCGACGGCCAGCCCCTGTGCCGCGAGCATGGCCGGTCGCGTCATCAGGACGCGACGATGAAGACTGTCGTCCCGATCTCGACGTGATTGAACAACCACTCCGCCTGCGGAATGTGCATGCGGATGCAGCCGTGCGAGACCGAGTAGCCGATCGAGCCGTCCGAGGGCGTGCCGTGGATGCCGACACCGGGAGCCGACAGCCCCATCCAGCGCGTGCCGAGAGGATTGCCGGGCCCGGGCGGAATCGGCTTCTGGCCCTGCGCCCACGGCGAGCTCGGCGGATACCACCACGGGTTCTTCCACTTGACGACGATCGAGAAGCGGCCGAGCGGCGTCGGATACTGATGTTGGCCGGTCGCAACCGCGAAGAGGCGGCGATAACGCATGCCGTCGTACAGGAAGAGCTGGTTCGAGCTGCGGCGGATCACGATCACGGGCCCGAAGTTCGCCCGCGTCAGCTTCGGACGCACCTTTGACTGCGTCAACGTGATGCCGGTGCGCACGCCGCCGGCGACAGCGCTCGCAACGTCGCGAGTAGCCTGCCGCTGGTCGAGCTTCAGTCCGGCTCGCTCCTTCGAGAGCCACGGTCGAAGTTGTCTGAGGAAGAGCTTGGAGTCGACCGCGGGACGGTCGAAGCGCTTCGCGAGTGTTGCGATGAAGGCCGCCGGCGCTCCGGGCACGACGCTGACGCCGAGAGGTATGACGCTGTTCGGTTCCGCGGTCAATGCCCGCTCGATCGCCTTGTCGATCACCGGCGTGGCTCCGAGCACGTCCGGGGTGACGAGGATCCGCGTCGAGCCGAGTTGAAGCTCGAGGGGCGTCTGGAATCCCTGCTGGACGGCGGTGGCCGCCGCTTCGGGGGTCAGTCCGCCGACAGCCACGCCGCCGATCGTGACCCCGAGCGGGATTGCAGAAGGCGGATCGGCCGCTGCTGCCACGAGGGACCCAGGAGCGGCTACAACAGCGAAGCCGGCGAGAATCGAGAGCAGAAGCGGAAAGCGTTTCACGCCCGGAACATCGTAAAGATCCGCGGATCGTTCGTGATGATTCCGTCGGCGCCGTCTCGGACGAGCCGCTCGGCCAATCTCGGGTCGTCGACGGTCCAGACGTAGACGGCCGCATCGAGCTCGTGCGCGCGGTCGATCGCCGCTCGGGACGCAATCGAGTAATGCAGAGTCGCCGCAACCGCGCGCCCTCGGGCCAGCAAGACCGGGAGGCGGCGGGGCAGGGAGGCGCCGATCGAGCCCAGCGCGGCGCGCACGAGAGGCGCGAGCGGGCCGCGTTTCGCCATCCCGAGCCGGTCGCGCGGCAACGTGTACGAGCGCGGCAGCTCAGGCTCGAGCTCCGCCAGGCGCCGAAGCGACCGGGCATCGAATGTACTCACCCACGAGCGGTCGAAAACGCCGTGCCTGTGCACGGCATCGATGGTCGCCGCCTCGATGCCCAATCTCTTGAGATCGAGCTGAAGCCCGATGCCCGGCAGCCGGTCGGCGCAGAACGCGAGCGCTTCGTCGAGGGTCGCGAGGTCCGGCGCGACCTGCCTCAGGCCCGCCAGGTCTCGGCCGCGCACACGGCCGGCCGCCGCTCCGTGGCTGACCTCACGCAGGTCGTCCGAGTGTGCGAGGACCAGAGTCCCGTCGGAGAGGTCGAGGACGTCGAACTCCAGCATGTCGCAGCCGAGCTCGACCGCGAGCTCGAGTGCGCGCAACGTGTTCTCCGGGGCAAGTGCCGAGGCCCCGCGGTGGCCGACGCGAGCGAAACCGCCGTCGGGCCGCCGGAGCTCGATCAAGCGGTCCGTTTGACGACGACCACCGCGCAATCGTCGGCGAGCTCACCGCGTGCGAATGCCCTGCAGTCGTCCAGCACGACCTGTGCCAGCTCATTCGCCGACAGGTCACGCCGCTCGGCGAGCACCCGATCTAGCCGCTCGACGCCGTAGAGCTCGCTGTCACGGCGCGCCTCGATGACCCCGTCGGTGTAGAGCACGACGGCGCCGCCGACATCCAGTGTCGCCCGCACCTCCTCGTAGTGCTGGCTCGGTTCGATCCCGAGCACCAACCCGAGGACATCCAGCCCCGTCACCGATCCGTCAGCCCCGACGATTCGCGGCGGTGGATGTCCCGCACCGGCCGCAGCGACTTCACCCTTGCCGCCGTCGATGAGCATGTAGACGAGCGTGATGAACTTGCCGGGAGCAATCTCCCCGACGACGACCTCGTTCGCCGATTGCAGGAAATCGCCCGGCTCAGGATGCTCACGGGCAAGCGAGCGGAAGACGAACTTCGCCATGGCCATGTCCGCCGCGGCCTCGATGCCGTGCCCGGTGACGTCGCCGAGAGCGACGGCAAGCCGGCCGTCGCCGAGCTCCATGAAGTCGTAGACGTCACCACCCACCTCGACGTGCGCAGACGACTCGTACGCATCGCCGAGCTCGAGCCCCTGCAGCTCCGGCACCGAACGAGGAAGCAGCGAGCGCTGCATCGTGTCCGAGAACTGCTTCTGCTGCTGGTAGAGGCGCGCGTTGTCGATCGCGAGAGCAGCCTGGCCGCCGATCGCCGTTGCCTGGTCGATCGTCTCGTCCGTGACGGGCGAGCCGGGCTGCACCGAGATGATCGTGAGCGAGGCCAGCACCTCGGCGGGAGTTGCGATTGGCACGACGGCCCCCGTCCAGCCTCGTTCGAGGAACGGCAGCAGCGCTGTTGCCGGCGCCCCGATCTCCTCGACGGTCGCACGGGTGATCAGAAACGGCTCGCCCGCCCGGAACAGGAGCTGGACGGGATGCGCTCCGAAAGCCTGCGGCTTGTAGATGATCGTTTGAGCCGCCTCGTTCAGCCGCGGCTCGGCAACCTGGATCGCCTTCGGCATGAGCCACTCCCGCCGCTCGTCAGGCATCTGGATGAGCGCGACGTCCACTCCGAGAACGTCGACAGCCGTGCTCGCGACGGCTTGCAGCGTCGCATCGAGCGACAGGCTCTGAGCGAATGAACGTGAAATCTCGTACAGGGCCCGCACCCGCTTCGACGCTGCACGCTCGGCGTCGAGTGCGCGCTCACGTTCGTCTCCGAGCTGCTTCGCTCGTTCGTGCAGCTGCGCGTTCTGCACGGCGACCGCCAACTGCACCGCGAGCGCAGACAGCAGAGCGGATTCGTTCTCCGACAGCATCCGCCCTCTGGCCGGGAAGACGCCCAGTAGGCCGATGACGTCGTGGCCCGCTAGCAGCGGGACGGCTATGGCCGCCTCGATGCCGGTTTCCGCCGCGGCGGCGCCGACACCCGCCAGTCGAGGGTCCGACGCAACGTCTTGGACGACGAGCATGCCGTGTGAACGAGATGGCCCGAGCGCGAGCTCGAGCAGCCTGCCGGCGAGCGGGACATGCTGGCCGGCAAGCCCGATGCCGGCGGCGGCGT
Organism: Actinomycetota bacterium; assembly: GCA_005883355.1. Lineage (GTDB taxonomy): Bacteria > Actinomycetota > Thermoleophilia > Gaiellales > Gaiellaceae > 3-1-20CM-4-69-9. The sequence continues at coordinate 27,640 of VAXG01000108.1, forward strand.
ACAGCCCGTCCTCCTCGCGGAGATAGACGGCAAGCTGGTCGGCGTCGAGCAGCTCGCCCACTCGTTCCACGACTGTCTCGAGCGTGTGAGCCAGCGACAACTCGCTGATTGCCTGACCAACGACGGCCAGCAGTGCCCGCGTGCGGTCGAGCTCGAGCGCGACCGTTCGCGCCTGAGAGCTCGCGCGCAATGCGTGTGCAGCGCGCACGCCGAACGTGGCGAGCGTGGCGAGAGCGACGTCGCTCGGCTCGCTGCCGGGCAAGAACAGGAGCTGCAGCGCACCGATCGAGGGCTGCCCCAGCTGGAGCGTCGCACACAGCGTCGGAAGCCCCGGAAGGTCGGCTATCGCTTCGACGCCGACGGGCTGGCGACCAAGCAGTGCCCGCTCCGCCGAGGCTGCGACCGGCTGGAGCGCGTCGTCTGGGAGAACCATGCCGGCCGAGGCCACGAGCTCGAGCCGCTCGCCCTCGGTGCTCCGCCGCCAGAGGAGCCCGGCCAGGGCCCCGGTTGCCTCCGTGGCGAAGCGAGCGATCTCGTCTGCCGTCCGGAGCTCGTCGGCGCCCGCAGCAAGCGCCTCACCTACCAGACCGAGAGTGACTTCGGTGTCGACGCCGCCGATGCCCGGGCCGGCGGCAAACGCCCGGATGGCGAGGGCGGCCTGCCCTGCCGCCAGACGCGCGAGCCGCCGCTCGGCGTCCCCGAAGGCGTCGCCGACACGCATGAGCTCGACGCTCCCCTCGAGACGTCCGTCGACCTGAACCGGGATCAGCAGGACCGTCGACGCTCCGACACGCTGCGCCGCGCGTCGCACACCGTCGGGCAGGCGGTCGGCGTCCGAGGCCTCGTCTTCGGGGAAGCCTGCGAGGGGGAGGCGCGAGCCCTCCAGCTCGGCGCCGACCGCTGCCGAGGTTGTCGCCACTGCGCACGCGGTCAGCGAGGCGCGCGCTTCGTCGGTGACCCGCACGACGACAACGTCGGCACGCGCTGCCCGGGCCGCCGCCTCGGCCACGGTCTGCATGGCCTCGGCCAGGCTGCCCGATAGCCCGAGCGACAGGCCGGACTCCGCAAGCGCGTCGAGACCGCCCTCCGTGAGCCTGACTCCCCGGTGTTCTGGACGTACAGCCATCCCGACCCCGCCAAAGTATGGCCGAGTGGCAAGTCCTGGGCGAGGGCGGGCCCAGGCCACAATCGCCCCTCGAGGCCCGTCAGGACGGCCGGCCAGAGCGGCACTAGACTCCCCGGATGGCCCAGCCAGCCAGACGGCACGTCGGGGCGACACCCGAAGACCCGCCCGTCGACCCCGAGGCGATCGACCGTGCTTACCACTATCACCGGGCTCGGCGAAACGCGCGGCTGCGCCGCCAGCGAGAGAAGGCGCAAGCGCGGCTGCGCTTCTTCATGACGTTCGCGCTGCTGGTCGGCCTCGCGTTGTTCTTGCTCCTGACCATCTGGCACCAGGTCCAGAAGGTCTTCGGGCTTTAGCCCTCTAGTTACAGCAGGGTCGAGGCCCTGCCGAACGGGCTCCAGCTCGTTTGCTCCCAGGAACTGCCGCCGCACATGGGGCAGATAGGCAGCGCACGGACGATCGTCACCCCGTAGCCGCACTCGGAGCAATGGAACTCGCCTTTGGCCGAGTCGCCGGCGGCCCTGAACTCGACGTTGTCGTCAGGTGCCGGTCGCGACGTATGCAGGCCCTCCATCATCCGGACCCCCTTAGAGTACCCCTTGCGGCGTGAAGCCCCCGCCGCCCTCTTCTCCGCCCTAAACCCGTGCAAACCCCAGAGCCCTATCCCCCGCCGGAGCCCGAAGAGGACTGGCTGGCCTCACAGCCAAGGCCCGCTCGCTCCTTCGAGGACCTCTCCGGCCTGGGAATGCGGCTCACCTGGGTGTCCGGCCTGATCCTGGCCATCTCTGCATTCACCGACTGGTACGTCGGCTCGGGGCCGGGGCCGACGACGAGCGTGATCGCGTGGCACACAGGTGGCCTCGGAAAGCTCGTGCTCGTCATCGGGCTCGCAGTTTTGGCCCTGGTCATCCTGCGGGAGGCCGGGATCGATCTGCCCGCAAGCGTTCCCGAAAGCCTGGTCGTCATCGGGCTCGGCGCCCTCTCGACGATCTTCGTGCTGATCCGGCTGATCAGCATTCCCGATGAGTTCTACGGCGCTGGGCGCGGCATCGGCATCTTCATCAGCCTGATCGCATCTCTCCTGGTGATCGCCGCCGGGCTCCTGCGGGCGGGCGAAGAACTTTGACTCCGAGCGAAAGCTTCGCTTTCGCTCGCGTGTTGTGTACGGCGCTTCGCGCTGAACGTGCGCGGGCGGAGCCCGCGCACTCCTGCCGCGTCTGCGGTCGGCGATTGATGTCAACCGTCCGGGCGCGGGCGCTGACGCGGCCGCGCCCGCATCAGTTTGCCTCCGCCTAAGCCCGGCTTCGCTTGGTCTTAGTCTCCGGCCTTGATGCTTTTGCTGGTTGGGCGGTTCAACCTTTGCTTTGTGAGCAACTTGAGCCCGACCGCAATCGGCACACCTAGGGCGGCGCCGCCGATTACGTCCAGCGGATAGTGGACGCCGACGTACACGCGCGAGAACGCGATGGCGGTTGCGAGCACATAGAGGAACGGGGCTTGACGCGGGAACGCGAACGACAGCATCGTCGCTGCTGCGAAGCTCGTCGCTGCGTGGCCCGACGGGAACGATGCGTCGTGCGGGAGAGGCACGAGGGTCTTCGGCTCGGGATAACGGAGGGGCGGACGCGGCCGCTCGGTCAGCGCCTTCAAGGCCGCCGACGACCAGTCCGCAAGAGCGATCGCGATCACCGTGAAGACCAAGACGCCCCAGCGGCGATAGACCGCGCAGAGGACGAGCGCGATGACGATCCAGATGAGCCCGAACCGGCCGGCGTACGAAAGCCCTTCGAAGACCGGATTCAGCCAGCCCGCGCGATGGTGGACGACCCAGCGCTCGAGACGGCGGTCGAGAGAGATCAGGCCGGCACGATCTGCTTCGTCTGCTCGATCAGCGCGCGCAGGTCGAACGGCTTGCCGACAAAGGCCTGCGCACCACGCTGAGCCGCTTCATTTCCTGCGTCGAGTTGACCGCTGAACATGACGACCGGGATCGAGCCGACACCGTGCCGCTCCTGCACCCGTCGCAACATCTCCCAGCCGTCGACTTGCGGCATCATCACGTCGAGGAGGATCAGATCGGGCGCCTCGTCTTCGAGCGCGGCCAGCCCGTCTTCCGCGTTCGCAGCTTCGCGAACGGCGTAGCCTTCCATCTCGAGATTGATGCGCACGACTTCGCGGACCTGCGGATCGTCGTCGACGAGCAGCACGAGCGGGCCGCGTGCCGGCTTCCCCGGACCGGAGCGCTCGAGGAAGGCCTCGAGGTCACCGCGCTTGTAGCGGCGATGGCCACCGGGTGTGTAGAAGGCCGGGACTCGCCCGACGTCGGACCATTTTCTGATCGTGCTCTGAGCGACGCCCAGGAACTTCGCCGCCTGACCGAGGGTCAGCCAGTCGCTCTCGCCTGAAGCAGCCCGCCGGCCCGGTTCTCGCGTGGCCATACCGCGAATCTACCCAAACGTGCGCCTTCTTAACACCCTTGTTCAGGGAGTAATGGTCGAACCTTGCTCTCCGCCGGTCGGAATGTGGAGCGTGCGGTCGAACGTGACCGTCCGGTCCGGCCGGGGGTTGTCCTGGATCGCCTGCCCGAGAGCGACCCCCAGGGCGAAGACCAGGACGATCACGAGCACGCGAATGGCCCAGCGGATCGTCTCCTGTCGGCGCCTCAGCCGGCGGCGTTCGTTGCGATCGACGGGGGTCAGCGCAGTCAAGGCTTGTAGTCGACGGCGCCGCGCTGGTAGAGGTGGAATGCGGCGTCTTCCACGAGGGCGAGCGTTCGCGGCCAACCCGGCGTAGCGGCGTGCTCGGAAACCGCATCGCGGACCCATGCCTCGGCCCGGTCGTAGATGGCCACCAGCTCCTCGAGCGTGAAGGTCTGCCCGATGCGGCGGCGCAGTTCTCCCGTGACAACCTCGAGTTGCGCGGCCAAGCGGTCAGCGGCCACGGGATCACGCGACGCCGCCTGGAAGCGGCGGTAGCCGTCTTCCCACTCTCGTCTCGCGACGTCGACCACTACCGACACGGGCGCAGAACCTATCCGTTACGCAGCGCAGCAAACAGACGGCCACGCCGGACCTGCCTCGGCGAGGATCCGCTCGCCGAGCTCGTAGCCCGGACGGGCGAGCGCGAACGCCACGTGTGCGTGCAGACACTTGATGCTCCCGGCACCGGCGCTCGCACCGCCCACGCCGAGGTCGAGCTCGGGTCGAAGCTCCCGTTGCTCGGCGTGGGCGCGCTCCAGGCTCGCCGCCAGCCGGGGATCCTCGGCGGCAGCTCGGCTCCAGCGCTCGACGCCCCCGGCCGCCTCGAGCCTCGACACCGCCGCGACGAGCTCGGAACACGTGAGCCAGAACGTCGTCGGAAACGGCTTGCCGCTTTCGTCGAACGCGTGCTGCTCCGTGACCGCAGGATGCCCGAATGGACACCGGACGACGACGCGTCTAAAGGCGCGTGGGGGCCTGCCTAGCTGGCGCTCGACGACCGCGCGATCACTTTCCATCGCCGCCGATCGTAGTGGAGTGGCTTTTCCTCCAGGCCTGAATGCCCTTGACGATGAAGAGGTGCTCGCCGGGGCGGATGAAACCGAGCCGCCGCGCCTCGCGCGCGAGCGCGTCGCTGCTGGCCGAGAACTGAAGCCGATCCTGCAGGACACGCTTCTCGCTCGCCAGGCGGCCGACCTCGGCGCGCCTCGACGAGAGCTCGTGGCTCGTCTGGAGCCAGCTTCTGAGCGGGTGGTAGTACGCGTAGCCGATCGCCAGCACGAGCACGACGGCAAGCCACCGCCGCGCAAGGGAGGCGAGCGGTGGACGTCGCGAAGCCCGTGCAGCCATGAGCGCAGGATTCGCGGCAGCCCAGCCCGCTCCTTTCAAGAGGGTCGCCGGGCGGACCCAACCAATGTTCTAGAGAACGACGTCGACCTTGATGACGTTTGTCGAGCCGGGGATGTTGACCGCCGTGCCCGCGGTGATCACAACGGTGTCGCCCGAATCGATCAACCCTGCTTCTTTGGCCGCGTGCAGCGAACGGTTCCAGAGATCCTCGACGTCCTTGCATTCGGGAATCCAGATCGGCGTCACTCCCCACTCGATCGCCATCTGATGCACCGACCACTGCTTGTGGGTCAGCGCGACGATGGGCCGGCGCGGGCGCAGCCTCGCGACCGCTGACGCCGTACGTCCGGTGAAGGTGGGAACGAGCATCGCCTTCGCGCCGAGCGCCTCCGCGAGGTCGCACGCCGCGTTGGACATGGCGTTTCCAATCGTCGGGTCCTCGGTCGCTTCGGGAATCTGATGGCGGTAGCCGAGGCTCGGCTCGACCGCGCGGGCGATCCGGTCCATCGTCTGCACCGCCTGCACCGGGTACTCGCCCATCGCGGTTTCGCCAGAGAGCATGATCGCCGAAGTGCCGTCGAGGACGGCGTTCGCGACATCGCTGGCCTCCGCACGCGTCGGCTCGGGATGGTGGATCATCGACTCGAGCATCTGCGTCGCAGTGATCACGGGCTTCCCTCGCTCCAGTGCCTTCGAGATGATCCGCTTCTGCACGAGTGGCACGAGCTCCGGGCCGATCTCGACGCCGAGATCGCCGCGGGCAACCATGACCGCATCCGCCTCGTGGAGCACGTCGTCGAGCGCGTCGACCGCCTCGGCCTTCTCGATCTTCGCGATCACGTGAGCGGTCGATCCTTCCTGTTCGATGAGTGCCTTCAGGTCGCGGACATCAGCAGCGGACCGCACGAACGACAGCGCGATGAAGTCGCACCCGAGCTCGAGCGCGAACTCGAGGTCATCGAGGTCCTTCCGCGTCAGCGAGGGGATCGGGATTGGAACCCCGGGAAGGTTTACGCCCTTGTTCGACGTCACGGTGCCTCCCACGACGACTGCGCAGCGGGCACGGCCGGACTCGACCTCGTCGACGCGAAGACGGATCATCCCGTCGTCGATCAGCACCTCGTGTCCCTGTTGCAAGACCTCGCCGATGGCGGCGGGCGCAATCGGCAGCTCGCCGTTCCGCGCGCCGTCGCCGCCGGTCACCACGATCACATCCGACCCCTGGACGAGGTCGAGGGGCAGGTCGAGCCCACCGACGCGGAACTTCGGCCCCTGAAGGTCGCCGATCAGCGCAAGCGGCCGGCCGACCTCCTCCTGGACGTCACGAACGAGCTTCGCGCGGCCCGCATGATCTTCATGAGTCCCGTGTGAGAGGTTGAGTCGCGCCGCGTCCATCCCCGCGTCGACGAGCTCCCGCACCTTCTCGGGCGTCGAGCAGGCAGGCCCGATCGTCGCGACGATCTTCGTCCGGCGCGGCGTCACTGGAGCCATGCTCGCAGGTTAGCGCCGCGACACGTCAGCGCCGGAATCTTTTGAACGCATGCCAGCCCGGATACACGGCCGAGTCGCCGAGCTCCTCCTCGATCCGGAGCAGCTGGTTGTACTTGGCGACGCGGTCCGTGCGAGAGGGGGCGCCCGTCTTGATCTGACCTGCGCCGGTCGCGACGACCAGGTCGGCGATCGTCGTGTCCTCCGTTTCACCGGAGCGGTGCGAGATCACGACGCTGTAGCCGTTCGCGCGGGCGAGCTCGATCGCGTCGAGCGACTCGGTCAGGGTCCCGATCTGATTCACCTTGACGAGGATCGCATTCGCGACACCCTGGTCGATGCCGCGCTGGAACCTTTCGACGTTCGTCACGAAGAGGTCGTCGCCGACGAGCTGCAACCGCTCGCCGAGCCGCTCCGTCATCGTCTTCCACGCACCCCATTCGTCCTCCGCGAGCCCGTCTTCGATCGAGACCACCGGATAACGATCGGCGAGCTCCGCGTAAAGATCGATCAGCCGGTCCGCGGTCATGACCTGGCCCTGGCGCTCGAGGTGATAGGCGCCATCGCGGTAGAACTCGGTCGAGGCGGGATCCAGCGCGATCGCAATGCGATCGCGGTGCCCGACTCGGTCGGCTGCCTCGAGCACCGCCTCGACCGCGGCCTCCGTCGATTCGAGCTCGGGAGCGAAACCGCCTTCGTCGCCGACGCCGGTCGAGAGCCCGCGCTCGTGCAGGACGTCCTTGAGCCCGTGGAACGTCTCCGCGCCGATCCTCAATCCTTCCGCGAACGAATCCGCCCCGGCGGGAACGACCATGAACTCCTGCAGGTCGAGCGAGTTCTGGGCGTGCGCGCCGCCGTTGATCACGTTCATCATCGGCACGGGCAGCACATGGGCACCCGCCCCGCCGATCCAGCGGAACAACGAGACGCCCGCATGCGCCGCCCCGGCCTTGGCGGCGGCGAGCGACACGCCGAGAATCGCGTTGGCGCCGAGCCGGGACTTGTTCTTCGTTCCGTCGAGCTCGATCAGCCTCGAGTCGAGCGCCCGCTGGTCCTCGGCGTCGAGCCCCACAACAGCCGGCGCCAGCTCCGCATCGACATTGCCAACGGCCCTGAGAACGCTCTTGCCGCGATACACGCGCTCGTTGCCGTCGCGCAGCTCGACGGCCTCGAACTGTCCGGTCGACGCGCCCGACGGAACAGCCGCGCGTCCGGTCGCGCCCGACTCGAGCACGACGTCCACCTCGACCGTCGGATTTCCGCGCGAGTCGAGGATCTGGCGCCCGTGCACGCGTGCGATCGAGGTGGCACTCATTCGAATTCCTCCTTGGCACGGTCGAAATAACGGTCCTGCTCTTCGAGCGGCAGCTCGGCGAACGACTTCCCCTCTGCGGCGGCGGAGCGCTCTGCACGTTCGACGCGTTGGACGAAGCGGCGTGACATGGCGCGTAGAGCGAGCTCGGGGTCGACGTTCAGCCGCCGCGCGACGTTGACCGCCGCAAAGAGCACATCTCCCATCTCCTCGAACACGTGCGCGGGCGGCTCTGTCTCCGGCGCGATCTCGTCGGCCTCCGCCAGCGCGTGCTTCAGCTCGCGCAGCTCGTCGTCGAGATCGGCGAGTGCGCCGGCGGTGTCCGGATACTCGAAGTCGATCGCCGCAGCGCGTCGCTGCACCTTGCGCGCATAGAGCAGAGCAGGGAGCGAGTCGGGCACGTCGTGGAAGATTCCTGCGCGACCTTCCAGGTCGCGCTTGCTGGACTCCCACGTACGGCGAACCTCACCGGCGGAGTCGAGCTCATCTCCCCCGAACACGTGAGGGTGACGTCGCACCAGCTTCTCATGCGCTCCCCGCGCAATGTCCTCTAGCCCCAGTTGGCCCTTCTCCGCCAGGAGAAGGGCAAGGAAGTACACCTGGAACAGCAAGTCGCCGAGCTCGTCCGAAAGCTTTGCGTCATCCCCGGCGATCGCCGCATCGGCAACCTCGTAGGCCTCCTCGACCGTATGCGGCACGATCGTGCGCTCGGTCTGCTCGCGATCCCAGGGACACTCGCGGCGCAGCCGCTCGGTCAGCTCCTGGAGGTCGACGAGCGCCTCGGAGAGGCCCACCTACTGAGACGTCGTGGTGGTCGTGCCCGTGAGGGTCGCGCAGGGATCAGGGTTCGGCTGGTACCCGACCTGGTACTTGATGCCGGACTTGCAGAAGCTCTGCTTCTTCTTGTCGACCCACTTCGTCATCGCCTCATTCTTCTTCTGCTGCTCGAGCTGCTGCTTGATCGACGCCTGAACCTTGCTGAGCGAGCTCGTCTGCGCTGCCTTGACGGCGGAGAGGGCCTGGATGATGTGGTAGCCGTACTGCGTGTGGATCGGGGCTGAGAGCTCGCCCTTCTTCAAGTTGAAGGCGGTCTTGTCGAACGCCGGGACGGTCTGCCCCTTGGAGACGGTCAGCTTGCCGCCGTTCGAGGCAGAGCCCGGATCCTTCGAGTACTTCTTCGCCAGCTTCGCGAAGTTCGCGCCGGCCTTCAGCTGCGCGTAGAGCTGGTCGGCGAGAGCCTTCTTCGCAACGAGGATGTGTCGCACCTCCCGCGTCTGCGGCTGCCCGTACTGGGACTTGTGGGAGTTGTAGTAGGCCTTGACCTCGTCCTTCGAGACGCTGACGTTACCGGTCACCTTCTTGAAGAGCTCTTCCGAGATCAGCTGGGCGCGGACCTCTTCCTTCGCCTGATCCTGTGTGAGCCCCTGCTGTTTGAGCGTCTTCTCGTAGCGCTGCTCGCTGCCGCCGTAGAACTGCTTCTTCAGTTGCTCGATGCGCTTGTTCACTTTGTCGTCGGTGATGTTGATTCCCATTCCTTCGGCCTCTTGCTCGAACTCGGCCCGCTGGATCAGGAATGTGACCGCCTGGCCCTTGAGTTGCTCGTACTCGGTGCTCCCTGGCTTCGGAAAGGGACGCTTCTGCGACTGGTAGCTCGTCTTCGCGCGGTCCATCAGCGACTGGAACTGGTCCTTCGTGATCGGCTTCGAGCCGACGACGGCGGCGTCGTTGGAGCTCAGGGTCGCGGTCGAGGTGCCACCGCAGCCGGCGACCAGGAGCACGAGCAAGCAGAACGCGAGAAGAATGAGTCGTTTCATGGAAAAAGCGCCATTTGCAGCGGATTCGTCACGCTGCCTGACGCGCGGCCAGTATAGCAGCGACTAGCGACGTGACTTCCGCTCTGCCGACGCCGCAACTCGAACTGGACCTGGAACGAGGAATGGCGCCGCCATGGCGCCACTCCTCGTCATGCGTTCCGAAACTAGCCGCGGGCGAGTTGCCCCCGAATCTCACCGGCCGGGTTTTTCGTGGTGTGGACGTTCACATACAGCAGGTGCTTCTTGAACGCCGACATCAACGCGGGGGTGATATTTGCCGTGCCGGTTACGCCGCTCGTGCACGGGGCGCAGAGCGGGACGACGACGTTGCCTGATTTTCCCTTGGCCGCCATGTGGATGTGCGCCTGTGTCGCCGGCCCCGTCAGCTTTGCGAAGGTCAGCTTCCACTTGAGCGTCGTGCCGCTGAGAGTCGCCTTGAACAACCCATGTGCAGCAGGGTGCTTGACGACTTGCTTCGGGATCTCCTGACCGGACGAAAGCGCGGCCGTCCAGACCGTTTTCTGGGTCGCGGCGAGCGAGAGCGCGGCCAGGGCCAGGGTGCAGACGGCGCCGGCAGCAATCAGTGTTACGAGCTTCTTCACGGGCTCCTCCTTGTGGGCTTTGCCTGCCCCTCGTTGTGGTATTGCAATACAGGTATTCGTTGAAACCGCGTCGCCGGTTTGCGGGGCCCGGAGGCTAGTCCCGCTGAAGGCTCTGGAGAGCATCGACGAGTCGCAACGCCTGCGGGAAACCCTCTTCCCGTAGCGACACCTCACGGTTCGCCGTGGTGTAGACGGCGGTGTCGATCCGCCGCCGCAGGTTGCGGAGCTCTTCCGAGCCGAGCACGATCTGCCCGACGCTGGCCTTGCCGCCGCGGAAGACGAAGTAGTCGGCGCCCGCGCGTGCCAGCTTCAGCTTTGCCTCCTGAATCAGGAAGAGATTCTCGACGGGCTCGGGCAGCGGCCCGAAGCGGTCCTCGGTCCCGGCCTGCAGCTCGCGCAGCTCGTCCTCGGACTCGCTCAGCGCCAGCCGGCGATGGAGGTCGATCTTGAGGGCCTCCGACGCGATGTAGTCCGGTGGAACGTACGCGTCCACCCGCGCGTCGACGCGGACGGGGCGCGCGGCGACGCGTCGCTCGCCGGAGAGCTCGGCAACGGCCTCGGCAAGCATCTCCACGTACAGCTCGAAGCCGAGCGCCGCAACGTGGCCCGACTGCTCGTCGCCGAGCAGGTTGCCGGCGCCGCGAATCTCGAGATCGCGCATCGCGATCGCGAAGCCGGCGCCGAGCTCGGTGTGGTCCGCGAGGGTGGCCAGCCGCGCGCGTGCCTCGGGAGTCAACTCCGACATGTCCGGATAGAAGAGGAACGCGTGGGCCGTCACGTCGGACCGGCCGACACGCCCGCGGATCTGGTAGAGCTGCGAGAGGCCGAGCTGATCGGCACGCTCGACGATCAGGGTGTTCGCCTGCGGGATGTCGAGGCCCGACTCGATGATGGTCGTCGACACGAGCACGTCCGCGTCGCCCCGCAGGAAGGCGTGCATCTTCTCCTCGAGCTCGCGCTCGCGCATCTGGCCGTGCGCGGCGAGGAAGCGCAGGTTCGGCGCAAGTTGTTGCAGCTTCTCGAGCGCCTCGTCGATCGTCTCGACGCGATTGTGGAGGTAGAAGGCTTGCCCGTCCCGCTCCACCTCGCGCTCGAGGGCGAGCTTGATCGCTTCCTCGTCATACTCGCCCACGGTCGTGCGGATCGGGCGACGACCTTCCGGCGGCGTCTCGATGATCGAGATGTCGCGCAGGCCGGAGAGCGACATGTGCAGCGTGCGTGGAATCGGCGTCGCGCTCAGCGTGAGCACGTCGACCTCGAGCCGCAGCGCGCGCAACAACTCTTTCTGGGCGACGCCGAAGCGTTGCTCCTCGTCGAGGATGACGAGCCCGAGCTCCTTCGGGATGACGTCGCGACTCAGAACCCGATGCGTGCCGATCAGGACGTCGACCTTGCCGGCCTGGAAATCTGCGAGCACCTGCTTCACCTCCCGCGGAGGGCGGAAGCGCGAGACCATCTCGACACGCACGGGAAAGTCGCGGTAGCGCTCGCGGAAGGTGTGCCAGTGCTGCTCCGCGAGAATCGTCGTCGGGGCGAGCATCAGCGTCTGCTTCCCGTTGACGGCCAC